>CAIRTF010000114.1 GCA_903881425.1 uncultured Chitinophagaceae bacterium
ATTGCATGCTGCAGATATTGCATCAGCGAATCAAAAAGTTAATCATCTTTCTCCAACTGATATAGCCGCAGACGAAGATTACTGGAGTTTTATTCAGCAAGCATTCACTGTTAGTCCGAGTATCATCAATTTAAATAATGGCGGTGTTAGTCCTTCTCCACGAGTAGTGCAGGAAGCTGTTGAGCGATTTAATAAATTATCGAATGAAGGTCCCAGTTATTTTATGTGGCGCATATTGGATCAAGGCAGAGAACCACTCCGACAAAAATTAGCTGACTTAGCTGGATGTGATAAAGATGAAATTGCAGTGAATAGAAATGCAACAGAAGCATTAAATACGGTAATCTATGGATTAGAATTGAGATCGGGCGATGAAGTGATTGGTACTAAACAAGATTATCCAAATATGATCAATGCATGGAAACAAAGAGCTACACGTGAAGGAATTGTGTACAAACAGATCAGTTTTAAATTTCCGATTGAAAATGATGAAGAAATTGTGCATGCTTATGAACAAGCGATCACTGAAAAAACAAAGATCATTCATGTAACACATATTATTAATTGGGTTGGACAAATTATGCCGGTGAAAAAAATTGCTGATATGGCACACAAGCATGGAATTGAAGTGATTTGTGATGGCGCACATAGTTTTGGTTTGTTAGATTTTAATATTCCCGATCTGAGTTGCGATTATTTTGGAACATCCTTACATAAATTTTTAAGTGCACCGATTGGTAGCGGTATGCTATGGATCAAAAAAGAAAAGATAGAAAAAATATGGCCATTGGTTTGTAATGACAATCCCAAAAGTGATAACATCAGAAAGTTTGAAAGCCTTGGTACACGTAGCTTTCCTATTGAACAGGGAATTGGTGAAGCGGTAAATTTTCAAACAGCTATTGGTAGTAAAAGAAAAGAAGAACGCATTCGTTATTTAAAAAATTATTGGGTAAATAAAGTAAAAGATGTACCTAAAGTAAAAATCAATACAAGTTTAAATGCAAAATATTCTTGCGCTATTTGCGGTGTAAGCGTAGATGGTATGACTCCGGGTGAATTAGATGGTGCATTGTTTAATAATTATAAAATACATACTGTTGGCATTGTTTGGGAAAATATTAGTTGTGTGCGTATAACACCGCATGTATATACCCGCTTGCAGGATTTAGATAAATTAGCAAAAGCCATCACCGAGATTGCGGGGAGAAAGTAGGTTACTCTAATTATCAATTATCCCATCATTAATGATGGGGTTTATAAAACAAAAACAGTCTTACAAAAATGCAAGACTGTTTAATAAAGTAAGGCTTCTTAATTAAGAAGCTTTTTTTGCATCTTTCTTTTTTGGTGCAACAGCAGCATGTGGTCTGCTTTTACCAAAAGATCCTTTAAAACGTTTTCCTTTTGCTGTTTTTTTGTCACCTCTGCCCATTGTTTTATTTTTTAGTTGATTGAGATATTTCACAAAAATAAAAAATCCCGCCGAAGTAGCGGGACTTTTAATTCGCTTTGTAAGAATTAAAGTTTACCACTCAATTCTTTACCTGCTTTAAAGCGTGCAACTTTTTTAGCTTTAATTTTAATCGCAGCACCTGTTTGCGGGTTACGACCTGTACGAGCAGCACGTTTAGATACTGAGAAAGTTCCAAAACCAACCAAGGTAACTTTACCACCACCTTTTAAAGTTTTAGTAACTGCTTCTACAAAAGAATCCAAAGCAGCATTAGCTTGTGTTTTAGTAACGCCAGCATCTTCGGCAATCTTTGCAATCAATTCAGCTTTGTTCATAGTTATTTTTTTAATGAGTTATTTAACTGCAACAAATGTATAGTCTTTTATCAATCAACAAAATATTTTTTATCATTTTTTAGTATGACAAAAATCCGCTAAAATCCTTATTTGGTGTGCGTTTGATAAGTTTTGACTTTTTTAAAAATTTTCCGCAAAAAAAATAAAACGGCTGAAATTCAGTGTGGGCAAGTGTTTCAGAAGATGTTCGATGAAAACCTTAGCCAATAAGGGTTTGCGAGAAATATAGTGAAGTTTTGTGATTGACAAAATTATCTTCATAAAGTTTCCACACTTAATGCACAACACGCATTAATGAACGAAAACCTGTAAAACGATTGCCCCAGGTGGTGTATGCATCTTGCCTTAATGCAGGTGCAAATGCATCGATATATTTTTTGTAATCATCTTCATTGGCAGCATAATATTGTGCGGCATAAGTAACGCCATCACTTTCATCTATTTCTAAAACTTGTACGAATTGAAATTTGGTGAAACAACCGGAACGCATTACTTCAGGAATATGTTTTGTTTTCATCCATTCTACCCATGCTTCATGAATACTGTGTTCCACTTTAGTGGTAACATTATAAATGATCATACTTATTTTTTTAATTCCAAATAAATAGGACAATGATCGCTTTGTTTAACATCAGGATAAATGTCTGCTGCTAAAATGTGATTCTTTAAATTCTCTGTAACACAGATATAGTCTATTCTCCAGCCTTTATTCTGTAAACGAACACTGGGGAAACGCTGGCTCCACCAACTGTATTTATGTGCAGTAGTTGGATGAATGAAACGAAATGTATCAATAAAACCATTCGATAAAAATTTCGTCATCCATTCTCTTTCCTGCGGTAAAAACCCCGAAGAATTTTTATTTCCTTTCGGATCATGAATATCAATTTCTGTATGTGCAATATTATAATCTCCGGTAATAATTAATTTCGGTCTTGTTTTTTTTAGTTCATTTAAGTAATCTAAAAATTCATCTAACCATTTGTATTTATAAGTTTGTCTTTCATCGCCACTGGTGCCGCTTGGAAAATATGCATTGATCAAAGTAAGTGAACCAAAATCTACTCTTATTACTCTTCCTTCAAAATCACTTTGTTCCTTTTTATGACCATATTCAACAAGCGTTGGTTTTATTTTGGTAAACACTGCAACACCGCTATATCCTTTTTTTTGTGCAGAGAACCAAAATGTTTCAAAACCTAATGCTTCCAATTGTTTATAATCCACATCATCTTTATTGGCTTTTGTTTCCTGAATACAAATGATATCGGCAGGATCGGTCTTTAACCAATCAATCAAACCTTTCTTCATGGCAGCACGAATGCCATTGGTGTTATATGATATAATACGCATGAAATTATTTTAATTGTTTACCGCCCTGAAATACATAACCTAAATTTAAGATTAATTCATAAGTGCCGAATGATTGGCTTGCAGTGCCTTGATAAATTTTTAATCCGCTGTAGCTGGCATAATCTATTTTGTTACAGAATTCTAAAAATATATGTTTACCAAAGGTTGCTCTCACTGCACCTTCTACACCCGTATTCCAACCACCAATTTGAAAATGCGGATCATTCTTTGCACCAAACAAACAATTTTCTACATGTGGAATTAATGGACCAATACCGGCTTTACCTAACAAATCAAGTTTAAATTTATTATTCTTTGGTTTGATGATAGGCCATTTCTTTACAACATTGAATAATAAAAAATTCGCTCCGTTATTTAAGTAATAATAAAATTTCGAAGCAGGGTTTACTGTAATGTTATCGTTGAAATGCACAGTAGAATCAATGTTTCTATTGTTTAAAGTGCCCACAATATGTGCTTGTTGATCGGCAATAATATATTTGGTATGATCGAAGTTTATTTCAAAACCAATATTCTTCTTTTTATTGTACCATCCAATTCTGTAATTGTATTGTGGAATAGATAATGGAATTGAAAGTAATCCCTGATCCCAGCCAATATGATCATGTGCAGTAACACTTGCAAACTTATAATCATTTCCCAATGATGGTTGTACCACGTGTACAGAACTTTGCGTGTACCATTCTGTATTGTATCCCCAGGAAAAATAAAATTCATTTTTGCGTTCCTTTTTTTGTGTATTCGATTGCGCAGCAATTTTATTGAATAAGACAAAACTGAAAAGAAAAACTGAAAAGACTCTTGTAGACATCTAATAAAAATTTTATGGAAATAATTGTCAAAATTAAGCAGCTAAAGTGAAATATCTTTTTTTAAATAGAATATGATTGTTTGCGGTTATGTAAAACGCACAGATACATAAAAAATTTGTTGTTATTTTATGGTATGAAAGAACAAAATTCACTCGTTATAGGAAAAGAACATTTTTATTTAGAAGGGCCAAAGTCGAGATGGAGCGAATTGGGTTTAGCCTGGAAAGTATTCAGAGAATTCATTAAAGGATTCAGGACATTACACTTTGTTGGACCTTGCATTACTGTTTTTGGCAGTGCACGTTTTACCGAAGAACATCCTTATTATCTGGCGGCACGTGAATTCGGGAAACGTATAGCAGCATTGGGTTTTACTACTATGACAGGTGGCGGGCCGGGCATTATGGAAGCAGCCAATCGCGGTGCTTTTGAAGCAAAAGGTGAATCGGTAGGATGTAATATTAAATTACCGTTTGAGCAAAAATTAAATCCTTATGTAAATACTTCTATCACTTTCGAACATTTTTTTGTGCGTAAAGTGATGTTGGTGAAATATTCTTATGCATTTATAATTATGCCAGGCGGTTTTGGAACAATGGATGAATTTTTTGAAACCATCACATTAATTCAAACAAAGACCATGAAACAATTTCCCATTGTTTTATACGGCAAAACGTATTATGCTGAATTGATGAAAACGATTGAAGGAATGTCGAACGATGGAACTATTTCTCCTGAGGATATGAAATTAGTTTTATTAACGGATAATTTTGATGAAGCCATCAATCATATCGAAATGTATGTTGCCAAGAATTACGAAAAACATCCGCGAAAGAAATTGTGGTGGTTGTTCGAAAAAGATTAGTTGTATTCAGCTATTCCAAATTCTGCCCCAACCATCTTTCTAATTCTTCAATCGGCATTTTTTTTCTGTTAGCATAATCTGCTAATTGATCTTTCGTGATTTTTCCTACACCAAAATACTGACTTTGCGGATGACTAAAATACCAACCGCAAACAGAAGATGCAGGATACATGGCTAAACTTTCGGTTAGTGTAATGCCGGTGTTTTCTGTTGCATTGAGCAATTCAAACAATTTATATTTTTCAGTATGATCCGGGCAAGCAGGATAACCGGGTGCAGGACGAATGCCCTGATATTTTTCATGAATTAAATCTTCATTACTTAATTGTTCATCTTTTGCATATCCCCAAAATTCATTTCTTGTTCTTTTGTGCAAACACTCTGCAAATGCTTCTGCCAGACGATCTGCCAATGCCTGTAACATAATTTTATTATAATCATCATGATTGGCTTCGAATGCTTTAATATGGTTTTCAATTCCATGAATGGTTACTGCAAATGCACCGATATAATCTGACGATGGACGAATGAAATCTGCTAAAGATAAATTCGGTTGATCTTTTGCTTTTTGAATTTGTTGACGAAGGAAATTCAATTTAATATTTCCCTTTTTTAATTCAACTTCATCATCCTTACTTGCTGCTTCCCAAAAACCAACAACACCTTTTGCATTCAACCATTTTTCTTTAATAATCTTGTCTAATAAAGCATTCGCATCATCGTATAATTTAGTGGCTTCTTTTCCAACAACACCATCATTTAATATCTCCGGAAAATTGCCATGCATTTCCCATGCAATAAAAAATGGCTTCCAATCAATGTATTGTCTTAATTCATTTAAATCATAATCAGCAAAAACTTTTGTGCCTGTAAATGTTGGTGCGACAGGTGTATAATTATTCCAATCAATTTTTACTTTATTCTTTTTTGCTTCATCGTAAGACAAATAATTTTTTACAGTTCTTTTATTGTCGAAATTTTCTTTGAGTTGTTTGTATTCCGTGTCAATATTTTTTAAGAAATCAATTTTCATTTCTTTATTTAATAAAGAGCCAGCAACTGTTACACTTCGGGATGCATCTAAAACATGTACCACACCATTCTCATACTCCGGAGCAATTTTAACAGCAGTATGCGTTCGAGAAGTGGTAGCACCGCCAATTAACAAAGGTTGTTTCATATTGCGACGCTTCATCTCTTTGGCAATATGAACCATCTCATCTAAAGATGGGGTAATCAATCCGCTTAATCCAATGATGTCAACATTTTCTTTTTGTGCTGCATCTAATATTTTATCCGTTGGAACCATAACACCTAAATCCGTAATATCGTAACCATTACATCCTAATACCACACCAACAATATTTTTACCAATATCATGTACATCACCTTTTACGGTTGCCAATAAAATTTTTGCAGCTCCTGCAGCTTCTTTATTTTCTGTTCCTGCTTTTAAATGTGCTTGTTTTCTCTCTTCTTTTTCTTGTTCAATATAAGGTGTTAAAACAGCTACACTTTTTTTCATTACTCTGGCGCTCTTTACTACTTGTGGTAAAAACATTTTACCACTTCCAAATAAATCTCCTACCACATTCATTCCATCCATTAGCGGACCTTCAATCACATCTAACGGTTTTGGATATTTAACTCTCGCTTCTTCTGTATCAATATCAATATAATCAGTAATGCCGTTAACCAATGAGTGCTTCAAACGCTCTTCCACACTGGTATTGCGCCATGCTTCATCTTTTATTTCAACTTTTCCTTTTGCTTTAACTGTTTCTGCATGTACAATTAATTTTTCTGTTGCTTCATTGTTATCATTATTTCTATTCAACAAAACATCTTCGCATAAATTTCTAAGCGTTGGTTCAATTTCATCATATACAACTAATTGTCCTGCATTCACAATACCCATATCCATTCCGGCTTTAATGGCATGAAATAAGAAAACGGAATGAATGGCTTCTCTCACGTGATCGTTACCGCGAAAAGAAAAAGAAACATTGGAAACACCACCACTCACTTTAGTCAATGGCATTAATCTTTTTATTTCTTTGGTTGCTTCAATAAAATCAACTGCATAATTATTGTGTTCTTCAATACCTGTTGCAACAGCAAAAATATTTGGATCGAAGATGATGTCTTGAGGGGCATAACCAACTTGCTCAGTTAATATTTTATATGCTCTATAACAAATTTCTATTTTTCTTTCTCTGGTATCAGCTTGTCCTTTTTCATCAAATGCCATTACGATAATTGATGCACCATAACTCTGACAAATAAATGCTTGCTGAATAAATTTTTCTTCTCCTTCTTTCATGGAGATGGAATTCACAATACATTTTCCCTGCACACATTTTAATCCGGCTTCTATGATCTCAAATTTCGAAGAATCAATCATGATTGGAATCTTCGCAATATCAGGCTCAGCTTGTAATAAATTTAAAAATGTGGTCATGGCTTGAACACCCTCTAATAAAGCATCATCCATGTTCACATCTAATATTTGTGCGCCGCTTTCTACTTGTTGACGGGCAACAGATAATGCTTCTTCATATTTATTTTCTTTGATAAGACGAGCAAATTTTTTAGAACCGGTTACATTGGTTCTTTCACCAACATTTACAAAGTTAGTTTCCGGGCGAATGATCAAAGGTTCTAATCCTGATAAGCGTAAATATGGTTTGATGGATGTACTCATTTTATTCAATTATGCTAGTGCAGTTTCAATAATTGGTAATTTTCTCGGACTGATATTCTTTACATGTTCTGCAATATGTTTGATATGATCAGGAGTTGTTCCGCAACAACCACCTACAATATTTACAAAACCCTCATTTGCCCATTCTTCGATAAAATGTGCGGTTTGATGTGGTTGTTCATCATATTCTCCCATGGCATTAGGCAAACCTGCATTTGGATAAGCTGAAGTATAGCAAGATGCAATCTCACTTAATTCTTCAATATGACTGCGCATTTCAGCAGCCCCCAATGCACAATTCAATCCAACACTTAATGGTTTGGCATGCATTACAGAAGTATAAAATGCTTCTAATGTTTGTCCGCTCAATGTTCTGCCACTTGCATCCGTGATAGTGCCACTGATCATCACAGGTAACTCTTTTTGTTTGGTATCTCTGAAATATTTTTTGATAGCGAAGATGGCAGCTTTGGCATTCAATGTATCGAAGATGGTTTCAATTAATAAAATATCTACTCCACCATCTACCAAACCTTTGATCTGTTCGTAATATGCAGCAACCACTTCATCAAATGTTACGGCACGATAACCGGGATTATTTACATCAGGCGATAAACTCAATGTTTTATTTAAAGGACCAATGGCACCGGCAACAAATTTCTGTTGTGTGATGTGTGATGTTTGATTTGATTGAAATTGATCAATAGCAGCACGTGCGCATTTTGCCGATGCAACATTTAATTCATAGGCCAGTGCTTGCATTTCATAATCTGCTTGAGCAATAACAGTACTGCTGAATGTATTGGTTTCGATGATATCGGCACCTGCTTCTAAATATTGTTTATGAATGCCAATAATAATTTCCGGTTGTGTGATGCTTAACAAATCATTATTGCCTTTTACATCGCAATGCCAATTTTTAAAACGCTCACCGCGATAATCTTTTTCTTCTAATTTATGTCGTTGAATCATGGTACCCATCGCACCATCTATCACCAAAATTCTTTTTTCTAATTCTTGTTGAATACTCATTCCCTTAGATTTTAAATAGATCAAACTTATTGAGTATTGTTCTGAAAGTTGAAGTGAGTGACACAACGAAGTTTGGCTTTGTTATGTCGCCGACTGCAAAATTATTGACTAAATTAAAACGTTGAGAGAGTTCGCTGATAAGTGATACTTCTTTACGTTTATTAGTTCAATTTTTTGGACAGGCCGAACAATAAACAAATCCGCCTGCTGCATGCAAAAATAGCAGGCGGAGATTGAATTTCCAAAGATTATATGTTTAATTGTATTTACTGGTAACAGTAATCTCTAAAGTATCGGAGATCTCATCGGTATTAATGCCAAAGTCAGCTCTTTTAATTTTGAAAATACTTTTAACGCTCACTTTTTCTTTAGAGATAGTTAATGTTCCTGTTGCTGTAACTTTTTGTGTAATGCCGTGTATGGTTAAATTACCCGAAGCATTAACAGGATAATTACCATCTTTTGTAAAATCGACAGATTTGATATTGTTGATTTGTCCCTTGAATTCGCTTTTAGGAAAAGCATCGCTATTCATATAGTCGGCACTATTGAAATGATCCTGCATTAATTCATTCTCAAAATGAAATCCTTTGATTAGTGCGATGAATCTCAATTCACCTGATGTTGCATTTAATGCACTCACGGTATTGCTGTTGGTTGCTTCAATATCTTCTGCAGCAGTGCTGGAAAAGAAATGAACACTAGCTTGATTGGTTGTATAAATTTTTACAATAGGTTTTGATTCAATGGATGCTTTCGCAGTGTCTTTTGTTTTTACCTGAGCAGTTGTTTTAGTGGTGGTGTCTGTTGGTTGTAATTCTTTTGCCAAATCATTTTCCGAGATAGCAGGTTGAGTAGTTGTTTCAGTTTTTCTGAAATGAGTAGGAATGTATTGAACGAACAGATAAATATCTAATACAGTTAAAAACAATGCCAATAAAATAACAACTACAGATGTTTTAAATTTAGATCTTTTGAAAATGATAATGAATCCAATTAACCAAATGATTGATGCGATCACAAACATCCATGGCAATTCTTTTATCAGCTTAAATAACATAACATTCTTTTATCAAAAATAGTAACGAATTAAATGCAGAAAGGTTGAAACCTGTTTTGAAATTTTTGATAAGCGGAAATAAATCATTTCACATATTGCTGAACAGGTAAACGATTGGCTAAACTTCTTGCCAATGTCATTTCATCTGCATATTCTAATTCGCCACCAAAGGCAATGCCACGTGCAATGGTAGTGATACGGCAGGAGAGATGCGACATTTTTTTCTGTATATAATAAATGGTAGTATCTCCCTGTATATTCGGGCTCAATGCAAAGATCAATTCTTCAACAACTTCTTTTTCTATTCGATGAATCAGTGATTCTATTTTTAATTGATCAGGCCCAATACCATCTAACGGAGAAATGATACCACCTAAAATATGATAGGTGCCATTGAATTGTTGTGTTGATTCGATGGCAATGACATCACGAATGTTTTCTACCACACAGATCGCATGCTGATTGCGCATGCTGTTACTGCAAATACTACAAATGTCTCCATCGCTGATATTATGACAACGCTGACAAAATTTAATATCTCTTCTCATTTTGGAAATTGTTTCTCCAAAATGTTGCACTTCATTCACATCCTGTTTCAACAAATGCAACACCAAACGCAATGCGGTTTTTTTACCCACACCGGGCAGCTTCGAAAATTCGGCTACGGCATTTTCTAAAAGAGAAGAAGGTAATTGCATGATGTAAAGATAATGAACCGCTACAAAGTAATCTCGGTTTCTGTGTCATTAAAATTGGCCCTAACATTTAATTTCTTTGAGAGCTTAATAACAATCTCCGGTTGTATTTTCTTTTTGAAATTTCCGCTATCCCAAATGCCATTCTTGTTTTTATCGAATAAAATTCTCAAGTCATATTCTCCGGGATAATATAAATCTCTATCAATATTTTTTTGTTTGATAGGAATTGACTCAATAATCTTATCATTCTGAAGAATTAATAAAACCGGGCTTTTTGACGTGTCAAGATTATTGAAACGCAAATGAATGCCACCATATTCAGATTGACTTTTGGTGAAGAACCTGATTGTATCTGCTTTTGTTAGACTCAGGTTGGCTGTATCAATAACAGCATCTTTAGGTATGATCAATTTAAATTCTTTTTCTTCTTTCCATTTATTGATGATGCTGATTCTATTCTTCGATGTATCAAAAAATAATTTATAAGTATTAACTCTCGCATAATTCGTATCTGTTAATACAATTTTTGAAGAATCGATTTTTTTTATTTTTCTGTTAAACGATAATTGTAATGAATCGTTTAACAGATCTTGTTTGCCATTATCCAGATTACCGGTAATGCGCAAACGGATATCTGTTTTGAGATTTCTTGCAGCTGAGGGTATTTGTGATGATGAAGTTTTGCCTTTGGCTTTTGCTTCTTCAAATGCATAAAAGGTAACACTGGGCGTTTTTTTCGATACAGAGATATTGCTATCTAAAAATGCAAATAATTTGGTACTGTCGGTATATTGTTTATTAAAAAAATCGGAAACCACATAAGCAGCAAAAACGCCTTGTGGTAAATTCTTAAAAATAAATTCTCCTTTGCTATTGACCTTTGCAAAATAGCGCGGTCGATTTTTACTGATAGCAGAATCATTCAAATTCTTGTGTAGCACTACAATTAAAGTACTGTCTATCTTTCCGGTTTCTGCTACTAAAACTTTTCCCGAAAAAATATTATCATCAATGGTGTTTCCGGTAGAGAATAGATAAGTAAAATTTCGTGCAATATTCCCTTCATTAATATCTTTCAAACTATTGCCGAAATTGAAAGAGTAAGTGGTGTTGGGTTCTAAAGAATCTTTCAATTTAATAGTAACGGTGTTTAATTTATAATCGAATAAAGGGAATGATTTAGGATTGGGAGATACGATCACATTTTGTTGCACATCTTTTACTTCAATATATTCATTAAAAGTCAGCACAATTTTATTGGTGTTTACATTCTTTGCCGAATCTCTTGGTAATGCAGTAAATAATCTTGGTGGAATAGTATCTTTCGCCCCTCCGCTTGGTGGAATAATATTGGCACAACCTGAACCGGCGACTATAATGATTATGCTGATTAAACTGATACCTACTATAATTGATAAACCTGCTCTCATTTAATAATTTTCATTACAAACATAATGGCTATATCATTAACTAAATCCTAATAATCATTTAAATCAAATAAATCATGCTTCTTCTTCATTCAATTCATGTAAAGCCGCTGCCATATTATTGGTCTTAACAAAATTACACCAATGGCAATCAGGCTTTCCGCAGCCCGTATAAAAATCTTTATCCTGAATTTTTTGCCAAACGGTTACAATTTGTTCTGTAACTGTGGTAATATCTTCAGGTGTGATCACTAATTTTTCTTTACGGTAATTTTTCTTTTTATCGGGTTCTATGAAATCAAATTCAGTGCTGATCACTTTCCAATCTTTTTGTTCATAATTATCTACCAAAATTTTATAGAACACTGCTTGTCGCCAATAATCACCGCCATTTGGTTCTTTCTCGTTTGGCGATTTTAATTTGTCTTTTGCTTTATCAATATCACCTGTTTTATAATCTACCACATTGGCATTTTTTCCATCAAATTCTATTTTATCTAACTTTCCTTTAATGGGCACATTCTTTATTACTACATTTTTAATGCTTCTTTCAACAGTAACTATTTTGTTAAATGAGTGAATGTTTGCATCATAATAATTATTCAATACATCTTGTCCGTATTCCATTCTTCTGTTAAACTGTTGTTGTGTAAAATTTTCTCTGTGTCGTTGCATGTACCATTCAAAATCACTGATAAATTCTTCTTTAGATGGAAACTGATTATTATTGTCTTGCATTTTTTTAAATAATCTTTCCAATGCATGATGCACTGCCGAACCAAATTCGGTTGCTTCCGATTTGCCGGAGGGCACACGAATGAGATTGGAATAATAAAATTGCAAAGGACATTTCAAATAATTATTCAATGCAGTAACATTCATTACAAATTTTTCCAGAATACGATCAATAAAATCTGTTTCTGATTTTTCTATTTCCGGGGCAACATTTTCTGTTAGCTGTAAAAGTTTGAATTCAGTTAGAACAGGCTGATCTATAAAAACTTTATTCACTTGTAATCCTTGCTGCTCTTGTATTTCAGCGATGAACATCGATGGCTCTATTTCTTTACCGTCATTCTTAAATCGACTGTAAGAAATTTGTAAATATTGTTCTGCTCTGGTAAGTGCTACATAAAATAAACGCCTTAGTTCTTCATCATCTTTATGATTTGTTATTGATGAGAACATAGTATCAGGAAATGAATAACCACCTCCCGGTTTTCTTTTCTTTTCCCAATTAGATGCATTACAACCCACAAAAAATACATATTCAAATTCCAAGCCTTTAGAACCATGTGCAGTTAATAAATTAATTCCTTTTTCGCTTCCGCTAATTTGCACAAGCGGTAATGCAATATCTTCTTTCTCCATCAACTCAATAATATCCATCAAATCTTGTAAACGCATGGAAGGATTACGTCTGGTTTCTTCTTTTACAAAATCAAAAAAACCGGTTAATACCTGTAAAAGCCAATGTTTATCTGCACTTTGCATGATATGATTTAATACACCTGCTTCACGAATGATATTTTCTAATAAAGTTTGTAAAGTAACATTGGCAACATCCGCAATTAATTTTTCTAAAACTGTTCCTGCTTTTTGTAAACCTTTATTTGGAGGTTGACTGAACAAATCTTTTGAAGGTGCGGTGATAGTTTGATATACTAATTGACGAATAGAAATTTTAGTATCACTAAATTTTCTATTTGCTACTTCAACACTTAGTTTAGCAATTTCAATAGGTGGAATATTAAACCAATCGAAGTGCAATATTTCAAATAACATTTCATCACCACCAAAAGAAATATCATGTTCTGCTGCTAAATATTTGCAGACTAAAATAATTTTTTGTACTAATGGCATATCCAGCAAATTCAAGCTGCGCTTGCTATATACAGGAATATACTTTAACTTGAAATATTGGCTAAGCTCCTCACCATATTTGTTTTCTTTATAAATGATACCAATATTTCCGGGGTTAATTTGTTGCGACAATAATTTCTCTACCTGCAAAACAACGTCAATCATTTCTTGATGCATTGTTTCATATTCTTTAAGAACAGGTTGATTTGTTAAATGATTAATTAGTTTATTGGAAGAAACTAAATGCTTACTTAATCCGGGGATATTATTCACCAATCGCTCATTGTTTTTGTCAATGATGGTTTTTGAAACATCTAATATCGCTTGTGTGGAACGATAGTTATTAGTAAGTACAATAGTGAGCAGATCTTTTTGATAGCTGTCTGCAAAGTTTTGCATGTTCTCAATATTCGCTCCCTGAAAGCGATAAATACTCTGATCATCATCGCCCACTACAAAAACATTCGGCACATCCCAATAATTAATTAGTAATTCTACTAATTTATTTTGTGTTCCGCTGGTGTCTTGAAATTCATCTACGAGTATATACAAAAATCTTTCCTGGTAAGTAGTCAATAGATTTTTATTTTCTTCGAATGCCTTAATCACCCAATTTATCATGTCATCAAAGTCGTACCTGTTGCGGCTTCGCATCATTTGTTGAAAATGATTGAACTCATTTACTGCGGCACGCAACTTCTCCATTTTTTCTTTTTCTTCTTCAATCTTATCTGTTCTAACATCTCCTTTTTTAAATTCTTTCACTGTGCGTTTGGCAATATATTCATCGCGCAAAGGAAGACTTGTTAGGTATTCATCTATTTTTTGATTGATGAAAGCAGAACTCCAACCTTCGCGTTTCATCGTGCTGAATAAATGCTTTAAATTATTGATCTCGAAATAAACATCACCCCTGTATCTTTTTAAAGGATGATTTTTGGGAAAACCATCAATCAATTGTTTAAACAGATCAATACTTTCTAATTCTGAAATAGGATCGAGTGCTGTTTTTTCAAACAAGGATAAATTCTCCTGAATTACATCGTTACAAAATGCATGGAATGTATAGATATTTACTTTGTAGGCATCGCTGCCAATAAAGTTGAACAAACGTTTCCGCATGGCAACTACACCTGCGTCGGTATACGTAAGGCATAAAATATTTTCGGGCTGTGTATCAGTATCTAATAAAATTTTACCAATGCGTGCAGATAAGATTTGGGTTTTACCTGTACCCGGTCCGGCAATTACCATCACGGGACCTTCAATGGTATCAACGGCTTTGCGCTGTTGCTCATTCAATTGTTGGTAAGCCAGTAAAAATTTTTCTGTCTGCTGTTTATTTGCCATTGTATCAAAGATAATCTCTTCGTTAAACTTTTTATTGCTTCTTTTGTTTAATAAATAAATTAAGTGAATGAGCAAAGTATATTCCCTCAAGACAGTTCAAAGAATTCCAGCTGACATAAAAGATGTTTGGGATTTTTTCAGTAATCCTAAAAATTTAAAAGATATAACGCCTGACCATTTAGGATTTAAAGTAATCAGTAAACATCATGGCGATACGATGTATGCGGGACAGATCATTGAATACACCGTGAAACCAATTTTGAATATCCCGTTATATTGGATGACTGAAATTACGCAAGTGGTAAACGAAAAATACTTTATTGATGAACAACGATACGGACCATACAGATTATGGCATCATCAACATCATTTTAAATTGATTGATGGGGGTGTAGAGATGACAGATATTGTGCATTACAAAATACCTTTTTGGTTTTTAGGTGATATTGCCAATACATTATTTGTAAAGAATCAACTCAAAAAAATATTTGTTCATCGTTATGTGGCTGTGATGGAAAGGTTTGGTAATTGGCCCAAAGAAGAATTTGCCATTGCGTTTAATTAGCTAATGGCAATTGAAAAAAGAAAGTACTGCCTTCACCAATATTGCTTTCTACCCAAATTTTTCCACCCTGTGCTTCAATAAATTCTTTGCAAATGGCTAAGCCCAAACCCGTTCCTTCTTCTTTGGAACCCGGAACACGAAAGTATCTGGCGAATATTTTATTGGTATAATCTGCATCAATTCCTTTTCCAAAATCGCGAACAGAAAAAATAATACTATTGCTTTTTTGTTCTGCCGAAACAATGATGTACGAGTCATTGTAGGAATATCGGATGGCATTGGAAATTAAATTAGACAATACCCATTCTGTTTTTTGTTGATCTGCTTCAATTGCGGGTAAGCCTTGCTGCGATTGGGTTTGAATAGCAATATGATGTTGCTGTGCATGTGTTTTATTAGATTCGATGGCTAATTGAATAATTTCATTGGGTAAAATCTTTTGTTTATTCAATTGAATTTTTCCGGCTTCCACTTGTGTAAGCTTTAATAATTCTCCCGTAATGCGCAATAATCTGTCACTATCTTCTTTTATATTTTGAATTAGGTGTTTTTGTTCGGTATTGGCATTGCCAATGCGTTCATCTTCCAATAATGATGCACTCATTAAAATAGAAGAGATGGGTGTTTTTAATTCGTGAGAAACAGTAGCAATAAAATTTGTTTTGGCAATGTCTAATTCATGAAAAGGGGTGATATTATTTAGGATAATTACTTCTCCAATAATTTCGTTCTCATTTTTTACAGAATAATTCTCTTTGAAAAAATAACTTTCTTTTCCATTAGCGAAAATTTTTAATTCGTCATTGTTTTTTTCTATTAGCAAAGTACGCATCAGATCGTTCTTCAATGCAATGTCAGGCGCATAATGTCCGATCACTTCTTTCTCTTTGATGCCCAACAAATTTTCAGATACTGCATTTAGGAATAAAATATTTCTATTTTCATCTAAACCAATGATTCCATCTTTCATTTGATTGATGATGGTTTCAATTCTCCTTTTTTCAAATAATAACTTATTCAAATTGCTGTTTTCATAATCCTCCAGTTTTGCTGCCATGAGGTTGAAAGCATTGGCAAGATCACCAAATTCATCTTCTTGTTTTAAATGTATACGTTTACTGTAATCCTTACTGGAAATGGATTCTATGCCTTCTGCAAGGACATTGATAGGATGTGAAATAACTTCAGGGAAATTGACTACTATTACTAATGCCACTAAAGTTAATACTGTAAATATGATACTCAACCAAAACAGCACATCTTCGGTAGTAGTTTTTGCTATGGCATTTTTTTTAAGGATAGCCTGATAATTCAATTCGTTAATAAATTGAATGGATTGCCTGATCTCTTTATAATTTGAAAGATCTGATGGATTACTTAATAACTCAAGAAAATTTTTCCTGACTAAATCTGTAGCTTCTTTTTCGCCACGTTCGGTTATATTTTTTTCCTGCTTTGTTAAATTTTTTTCGAATAAATCTATTGCATTTTTATTTTGTGGAATCTCTTCTAATGCTTTTAGCATGTTATTATCATACTCTAAACTTTCATAATTGTTTTTCAATATCATTTCTTCATCGCTGCTTAAGCGATTGATATAAAAAATACTCAATACTCCGAAAGTGAGTATCACAATGAACAAGAATGTTAAGCCGATACTAAGTTTTACTTTTAAACGCATAATAGAGGTATTGCATAGTACCTATTTGATACTACTAATTTACTTTAATGATTTTTCATACAAATAAATAACTTTCAGGCTTTTGAATCCAGAATCGTAATAAGCCAGGGTTTCTTCATTTTTTATCGATTCCAGCAAAAGATGAAATGTCTCATTATCCGGAAATGCTTTTTTTAGATTTTCCTTTGATAGAAACTGTAATT
Organism: uncultured Chitinophagaceae bacterium; assembly: GCA_903881425.1. Taxonomy (GTDB): domain Bacteria; phylum Bacteroidota; class Bacteroidia; order Chitinophagales; family Chitinophagaceae; genus CAILAF01. The sequence continues at coordinate 17,447 of CAIRTF010000114.1, forward strand.
CACTGTGAACTGTTTTGCTAAAAAAATATTCTACCTGCTGGATAGCTCCTTTCCTGTTTTGTAATGTTGAGAATTTTACATGTTTATATACCAACCAGGGTTGTGAAGTAATAATTTCATATAACTCATTTTTAAAAAATCTATAATTAATGTTTCTTTTATCGTGGTATCCGAATATTTGATTTTTATTCAATGAAATTGTTTTACCGCTATCAATAATTTTTATTTTGGCTGAAGCGAATAATTCATTCAACCGAATTTTTATGCTATTGGTATAGCTTATTTTATGATTAATAAAATCTTCTGTAGTCAGATATACTCCTGGTTTTGTTTGGGCGCTTGAAAAGGCTGTATTAATAAATATCAATGCAATAAATATTTTATGCTGTTTCATAATTCAGTATTGAAATATCAGAAACGAACTAATAATGCGAGAATCACTCTTGCTTCCGAGTTAGCCAAATCGGGTTGCCATCCACCCCAACTGCTTAGTGGCGGAGCAATGGATGCGCCGCTGGAAGTATAAGTATATCCACCGGTATTTGTATAGCCGGTTGGTGAAGTAACACCACCATGACCGGCAAAATATCCATTCAATGCTGTTGTACCGGGTGCTGCACCAATATTTATTACATTTCGATAAACATATTCAAAACGTAAAGTCATGTTTTGATTGATTAAATAATCAAACGTAGTAGAAAAGTCTATTGCATTAAAAGTAGAACCTGGTCCGGTTTGTTGCTGAAACAAAGTATCAGCATAACCTGTTGGTGCCAGTACTAAATACTGACCGGGATTGTGCATATAACCGCCACCAATATTCCAGGCAAGTTTTTCTCCAAACCAAAAACGATTATAGATCATTCCGCTGATAAAATTTTGTGCAGTAGTACCTTTTCTTTTTCCGAAAGCACTAACACCATCTCCGTTTTCAAAACCAAAATCGCCTGTTATACTGAATGCAGCTTTGGTTATGAATTTACTTTTGGGTCGATTAATGTAACGTAACTGAAAACTATTATCGCTGTGAAAACGATAACGGTTTGGTGCACCCTGGTCGTCTTTTCCATAATAGCCATTAAATACATAATCAATAGTTTCTTTGGGCCTATAATAAATTGAATATCCGCAACCAGGAGAATAATTGAACATGCCATAGCTCTGCCATCCGTTAATCAACCAAAACTCTATTTTTAATTTATCGCTTGGGAAAGTTTGCAATCTTAAACCATTAAAGAACCAGGGGGTATTGTCTGATGTGTACGAAGGTTGATAACTCCAGTTTTCAAAATTATTATAGGAACATAAACCGATATACGACATAAATATACCCGCATCTAAATTAATACCGTGCCACTTGTCCCAATGATAACCTGCATAAGCTTCACTTATATATCGGTAAATAGTTTGCAGATCATACTGTCCTTTGTAAGAACTTCCATCATTTCGAGGAACAACAGTAGATCGTGTACCAAACTGCATCAATATTCTTCCCCGAATATTATTGTAATGAATATCTCCGCCAAAACCTAAAAATGAAAGTTGTAATTCATTATTTCTTGCCAATGCAGTAGAACCAACAACCGTATTATCAATAGGGTTGTTAAAAGAATGCGTGGTATTCAGGTCAAGAGTAATGTCACCGGTAAAATATTTTGTTTCAATCATTGGTGTACTTGTTTTGCGGCTCGTTCCGTTTAACCAAGAAAAATCTCCGAAAGCAAAAGGCTCGCTGGCTTGGGATTTAGGTAAAATGACTGTTGTATCTTTTTTATTTAACGAAGAATCTTTTTGAGCACTTGTTTTGAATACAAAGAATATTGATAAAATAGATATGAGTATTTTTTTCATTTTAGTGAATTTTATTTGGAGAAAAACAAACTGGCTTTTATGTAAACTGTAATAATAATAGTTAGGATTATTATCCAAATGATAATAATGCCAATCAGATCTTTGATATATTGTTTTTTATTTCCCACGTAGTTGGGAATTTCTTGTTTAGTATCTTTTATGATCCACTCTTTTCAACGGAATATTTGTTACCGGCGCCACCACTAAAGGGATTTTTTCAATAGCAGTATCTGCTTCTTCTAAACCAAATGCTTTTTTATCTGATTGTGCCATTGCATGAATGGTGAAATAAGCATTCAGTATAAACCCTTCGCCCACCGAAAATTCATTTTCTACAGAAAGGAATCTTTGCAATACCACATATCTGATATCTGCTGTGGTGTTGTGTTTGTTCAACGGCAATGATTCGTAATAAGTGGGTAAGTGATGATTTTGTTCTTCTGCCAATTCCTGTAATATTTTTTTGAAGAATAAACTGATGCGAGGTTCTACGCGAAAACCCAATCGCAAATCTATTCTCATGATTTTATCATGCTCAATTTCCAAAACATTATATTCCAATGTATAGGGTTCATCTGTTCGATCAATATGAATAAACCAATATACATCTGCCCGTTTTGGTTTCTTAGAAAGAATAGAGTCCATAATTCTCTCTTCAATACTTTTAGGATTATTTGCTTTTGTGAGATAAACCAAATGCGTTGCATATTTTGGCTCTTCTGTTCTTTCACTTAATGATCTTAGAAGCGGTACATATTGTACGATGTTTTCAAAATGTAAAAACCGATTGGTAATTTTTCTTGCCCTGTACCAGATATACATGATGAAGACCAGTGTTATTTCGAAGATCAGGAACATCCATCTTTGTAAAATCTTTGCAGCATTGGCTAAAAAGAAAGAAAACTCAACAGTAATAAAAACAAGCAGTATCAATAACACAATCGGTTGTGCCCACTTTTTTACAAACTTCATAAAATAAAACATCAAGGTGGTGGTCATCAACATAGTAATGGTGATGGAGAAGCCATACGCTGCCGACATTGAATCGGAATCTTTGAAATATAACATCATAGCAATACAGCCCACCCATAATATCCAGTTAATACTGGGAATATAAATTTGTCCGCGTATATCTGTTGGATATTTAATAGTAATACGCGGCCAGAAATTTAAACTTACTGCTTCACTGATTAATGTGAAGGATCCGCTGATTAAAGCCTGACTGGCAATTATGGTTGCAAAAGTGGCAATAATAATTCCGGGTAGTAAAAACCAATGCGGCATTAATTCAAAAAAAGGATTGGCATCTCCCAATAAATTTTTGCCACTGTGCAATAACCATGCTGCCTGACCAAAATAATTAGCAACTAAAGCAATTTTTACAAAGATCCAACTTACCTGAATATTCTTTTTACCGCAATGACCCAAATCGCTGTATAATGCCTCTGCACCAGTGGTACAGAGAAATACGGCGCCTAATAATATAAACCCATGAGGATAATGCACCAATAAATTATAGGCGTAATATGGATTGAATGCCGCTAATATTTGCGGATAATCAGTAATGTGTATGATACCTAAGAACATGATCATGGTAAACCAGATTAACATCATGGGCCCAAAAGAACTGCCTACTACTTTAGTTCCGAATTGCTGAAATATAAAAAGCAATGAAAGGATACCTATTACAATGCTTATTGTTAATGAATGACCGGGAATAATAATTTTTTCTAAACCTTGAACATCTTTCAAACCTTCAATGGCGGATGCAACAGAAATGGGTGGCGTAATAATTCCATCAGCTAATAGTGTTGCGGCTCCTAATATAGCAGGAAAAAATAACCAATGTCTGTAACGCCATACCAATGCATATAAAGAGAAGATACCACCTTCACCTTTGTTATCCGCTTGCAGTGTTAATAAAATATATTTAAAAGTAGTTTGTAGAGTTAATGTCCAAAAAACACAGGAGATTCCGCCATACACTAATTCTTCAGTAATAGGTCTATCCCCTATGATCGATTTAAAAACATATAATGGCGAAGTGCCAATATCGCCGAAAATAATTCCCAGTGTTACCAGTAACCCGGCCGCTGAAACTTTTTTTAGATTAGGACTCATAGCAATAAATATTTAAACAGTAGTGATGATGTTCATTTATTTGTTGCTAATTGAATACCAATATTGTGGAGATTTGAATTATGACATTGAAATGCTTACAGACAAAGCATTTTAAACCGAACATATATTTTCTATGCTTTAAATAAAACAAAAAACCCTTTCAAAATGGAAGGGTTTTTGTCAAAATGGAAGAGTTAAGGAATTTTATATTCTTCAATCTTTCTGTATAAAGTGGTTAATCCAATGTTCAGCAACTTAGCAGCTTCTGTTTTGTTGCCATTTGTGTAATTTAATACTTTTTGAATATGTAACTTCTCAATACTTGCCAGAGAAAATGCAGATATCAAATTGTTGCTATTAACAGGTGTTGATGATTGTATTTCTAAAGGCAAATTATCTACGGATAAAATATTAGTATCTGCTAAAATAACGGCACGTTCAATTACATTTTTTAATTCACGAATATTACCGGGCCAATTATATTGTTGTAATGCACTAATACATTCATTACTGATAGTGATATTCGTTTTTTTTATTTTGATTGCAAATAGATTGGAAAAATGATTTGCTAATAATTCAATATCACTTGTTCTCTCTTTTAACGATGGCAAATGAATTTGAAATGCAGCCAAACGATAAAACAGATCTGCTCTGAAATGATTTTTCTGAATTTCTTCTTCAATGTTTTTATTAGTAGCAGCAATGATGCGGACATTTACTTTAATGGTTTTACTATCGCCTACTCTTAATAATTCCTGTGTTTCTAAAACGCGTAATAATTTTGCCTGCAACTCTATAGGCATTTCTCCAATCTCATCTAAAAAAATAGTACCGTTATTCGCTTCTTCAAACAATCCTTTTTTATCTTTTGAATTAGCGCCTGTAAATGCACCGGCTTTATAACCAAACAATTCGCTTTCCAAAAGTTCTTTGCTAAATGCGCTGCAATTCAATGCAACAAACGGTTTGCTGTTTCTATTGCTGTTTTGATGAATGGCTTGCGCAAAAACTTCTTTTCCGGTTCCGGTTTCTCCCAGCAATAAAACACTCGTATCGGTCAGTGAAACTTTTTTAGCTAATTCAATAACATGTAAAATGTTTTTTGATCTGCCAATGATATTATCAAAAGAATATTTATTACTTATTTTTTTCTCTAATTCAGTAATGCGTTTTGATAAATTTACTTTATCAATAGCTCGATATAATAAAGGAATAATTTTATTATTGTCATCTCCTTTGGTAATATAATCGAATGCACCATTCTTTATTGCCTGAACTCCGTCAGCGATATTTCCGTAAGCGGTTAATGAAATAATTTCTGTTTGAATTGATTTTCTTTTGATCTCTTTAATTAATTCTACGCCATTGCCATCCGGTAATTTTACATCGCATAAAACAACGTCAATTGTATGGCTATCAAATTTTTTTAAAGCGGTTTTGCAATTCGCTGCTTCTGTTACTTCAAATCCCTCTAAACTAATAATGCGAGATAATAGACTGCGCAATTTTTCTTCATCATCAACAATTAAAATTGTGTTCACTTTGTATACATTGAATGAATAAAAGTAGATAAAAATATAATGAAGAGGATAGGATGCCTATTTCAATTCAACAGCCTGACTGATATTATTATTAATGTCTATTGCACAAACAAACAATCGGTCTGTTACATCTGCCACAGATTTGCTTCTGTTATAATTTATTTTTTTATCTGCAGTCATTACATCAATTAATGTGGCATAATCCAAATTCAGCTCCACTTTTTCGGGAACCACAAAAATGGCAAAGGCTTTTATTTTTTTATCGCCTTTATAAGTAATGGTAAATGTTTGATCTTTATTTTTCTCAACTAAAGGTTTCATTGGTGCAACACTATCTATCCAAGGCATTGCAGGAATTAAAGCAGGCAGCGCATAATAATTCATTTGTAGACTATCGCTCCAGCCATTCAAATTTCGCTCTACATTTTTACTGCTAAAGAAAATACTTCCTTGTGTGGTTGTATATTTGCGTAAGTCTTTTATTTGATTGGGCAATTCATTTTTATCCTTCCACGCTGCATTGCTTCCTGCTCTGTAAACACCATGACCAATATATAAATGCCTGCCGTAACTATGTTTGTTCCACCAATCGAGCAAAATATTATAATCGCAAAGTTTATGTCCTTTCTCCCAATATAATTGCGGTGCTACATAATCAATCCAACCTTTTTGCAACCACAATAAAATATCGGCATACAAATCGTCGTAATTGGTTTGCCCGGCTTTGGTTTCGCTTCCGTTAATGTCTTTGTCCTTATTGCGCCAAACACCAAACGGACTAATACCAAATTTTACTCTTGGATTATTCATGCGAATGATTTCAGCAATTTGTTTGATGATGCTATCGCAATTACTTCTGCGCCATGTTTCTTTATCCAAGCCTTTTCCATATTCGCGAAATGTTTTTTCATCTGGAAATTCTTTTCCGGTAATGCGATAAGGATAAAAATAATCATCCATATGAATGCCATCCACATCATATTTCGTTACAATATCTTTTACAATGCGAGTAACATAATTTCTTACTTCTTGCAATGCAGGGTTAAAATATTTTTTATCACCATAAACCAAAAACCATTCGGGATGAATTTTTGTAACATGCGAAGGAGCAATGGTAGAATTTTTTAAATTGAATACTGCACGATACGGATTTAACCATGCATGAAATTCCATTCCGTGTTTATGAGTTTCTTCAATCATGAACTGAAGTGGATCGTAATAAGGATAAGGTGGTGTTCCTTGTTTGCCTGTTAAAAATTCACTCCATGGTTCATATTGTGAAGGATAAAATGCATCTGCAGCAGGACGAATCTGCACAATCACTGCATTCATTCCGTTTTGTTTATGAATATCAAGAATATGAATGAACTCAGCTTTTTGTTCATTGACACTTAGATCTTTTTTGCTGGGCCAATCAATATTATCCACTGTAGCAATCCATACTGCACGAAATTCAAATTTTGGTGATAGTTGTGCAAAAGTGAAGAGGGAAAAGTGAAAAGTAAATAATGCAAAAATTATTTTTTTCATGTATCGGAGATAATTCAATGAAATAAGATTAGTTGATGGCTCCATAACGTAATTAGTTAACAAATCGTACATCTTCTAGCGTAAATCATAGAATAATGATTAATCTTCCCAAACCTTTAAGCCTTCGCTGCAATTGGCGCAGATATCAATGTTTTTGCGGCTTTGCATCAATTCTCTTCTAAACTGTTTATAATTATCGTTATTCCAAACTTCTTTGAAAGATTGTGTTTGTAAATTTCCTAATTGGTGGGTGGCATCTTTATCAAAACAGCAAGGCACCACCAAGCCATCAAAAGTAATCACATTACCTTGCCACAATTTCCAGCAATGATTGCCTAATCCGCTTTTGCTTTTCATAATGCCGTTAGCATCTTTCTGGTAACGACTGTATTTATCAATGCTTGGAATCAATTGATGCGGATCATTTTCAAAATCATATACCTGTGCTGTTTTAAAACGAACCTGATCAACACCAATCTCTTTTGCTAATTTTTTGACAGCTTCAATTTGATGTTCGTTTGGTTTCACCACCAGGAATTGAAAAAATATAAATGGTGTTTTGCTCTTCAATTCTTTTTTCCATTTCACAATATTTTTTGCTCCTTCCAAAACTTTATTCAGGTTACCGCCCACACGATATTGTTCATAAACATCTTGTGTGGTGCCATCAATCGAAATAATTAATCTATCCAAACCGCTCTCTACAGTTTTCTTTGCTTTCTCGTCCGTTAAATAATGTGCATTGGTAGAAGTGGCAGTATAAATGCCTTTATCATGTGCATATTTTACCATCTCTAAAAAATCAGGATTAAGATATGGCTCTCCCTGAAAATAAAAGATGAGGTACAATAGTTCTTTATAAATATCATCAATCGTTTTATTGAAAAAACTTTTTTCCAACATACCGGTTGGTCTGGTGAAAGAGCGTAAACCGCTGGGACATTCGGGGCAACGCAAGTTGCATGAAGTAGTTGGTTCAAAAGAGATAGACATTGGATAGCCCCATTGAATAGGGTTGCCGGTTAATTTACTCCACTGATAACTGCTTAAAACTTTCAATGCATTCCATGCACGCCGTGGTGTTATTTTAGAAATAAAATTGAAACTGTCTTTTAAATTAAAATAGGGCATAACTAAATGTAAAAATAAGACTAGGGCAATATTTAAATTTTATTACAGTAATATCTTTCCTGAATCGAAACAATAATTTGCTTGAATAAAATCATTTATATATGCTATAAGTTAAAATTAGTTGATATAAGTATCAACCAGGATGTTTTTTTTACAATCTTTTGACAGGAATCAATGTGAGATATGACAAATATCAGTGGAAACTCTATTACAGGCGGATATTTTTGTTTGTAGTATGAATATTGTTTTGGAAGATACTATGCATTTGTCTGATGTTTATGAGGCATTCAATCATTTATTTCCTTTTCTAAGAATTGAATTTTTTGAAAAGAGAAATAGTGGAGCAGTGCTGCGTCGTTTTGTAAACGAAGCTCAAAAAACTTTGAAGGAATTTAAATACCCTTATGCAAATGGGCGAAAACTTGTTATTTCACCCAATACAACCGTGCAGGAATTAGATAAAATGTTTACTGAAACCTATGCTTTACAGTTACAAGTATTTCGAAAATCAGGAAATATTTGGTTAGAAACAACAGTTACTGATAACTGGACATTGGAAGAACAAAATGAACAGGGCGAAGCCATCACCGCTCAGATGAATAGAAACAAATTGTAATCTTCTTATTAATTTTTCAACTGACTTAATTTCGCATAATTCAAGATGGTAATTCTGCTTGCCTGAATTTCAATCAATTTCTCATCTTTTAGATCACTTAAAGTTCTGATGGTACTTTCTGTTGCTGTGCCTGCAAGGTTAGCCAGATCTTCTCTTGAAATACTGATGGTAAAATTATGTTGGTCACCTTCGTTTTTATAACGATCGTATAAAGTGATCAATGCATCTGCTACTTTTTTTCTTACAGAGTTATATGCCAGTTTCAATAATTGTTCTTCTTTTTCATGCAAATTGTCGGAAAGCATTTTAATAAACTTCTTAGATATTTCAGAGCTTTTATATAACAATGAATAGAAGTCTGCTTTTGGTATCAAACAAATTTCTGAATCTTCCAACGTGGTAGCAAAGTCGGAATATTTGGTGTCTTCCAATAAAGCCAGGTAACCAAAAAAATCTCCTTCTTTATATAATCCTGTGATGAACTCTTTTCCGTAATCACTTACTTTATATGTTTTTACTTTTCCTTTATTTAAGAAATAAATGCCTTTAGGAAAACTTCCTTCGCGGTAGATATCTTCTTTTTTTCTGAACAACCTTAATTCCTGTTCTTGTGAAATTGCTTTTAATACATCAAAGCCCTTTGCCTGATTCATAAATTCATTCAGCCCTTCAATATTTTTGGTGTATTCTCTTTTTAAGAGATCTGCTTTTCTGCATCTGCTTTCCACAGCATTCAGTAATTCAATATCATCAAATGGTTTAGTAATATAATCATCTGCACCCATTTCCATTCCTTTTCGATAATCGCTTCTTTCTGCTTTTGCAGTTAAAAAAATAAAAGGAATATTAGCCGTTTCTGTATTTTTTGAGAGCATGTGTAAAGTGCCATAACCATCTAATAATGGCATCATAATATCGCAAATGATAAGATCCGGTAATTCTTTGTGGGCCAGCTCTACACCTTCTTTTCCGTTCTTTGCAGCAATTACTTCATAACCGGCTAATACTAATATCTCTGCCGTATTCTCACGCATTTCTAAGCTGTCTTCAATCAATAAAATTTTTTTACTCATTGGTTAATATTATTGGGTAGTTGAATAATAAAGGTAGTGCCTTCGCCAACTTTGCTTTCAAAGTTAATATCGCCGTTCAATATTTCAATATACTTGGCAACGATATTTAAGCCTAATCCAGTTCCTTGGATGTTGGTAGCATTATGCCCTCTGAAAAATCTTTCAAATAAATGTTCTTTATCTTCTTCGCTGATGCCGATCCCATGGTCTCTTACTGTTAATCTTAATTGAATACCTGAAACATGTGTAGTTACATCAATGGTTTTGTTTTCCGGAGAAAATTTAATGGCATTAGAAATAAGATTGAAGAAAAGGTTTCTTAATATTTTTTTATCCAGATATACTTCTCTAAGTCCATCATGATTATAAATGATGCGCTGACCATTTTTGGCAACTGCTTGAAGTTCTGTAACAACTTGAGTTACAAATTCAATGATATCAAATCTTTCTAATGCAGCAGTAATTTTTCCTTCTTCCAATTTACTGATTGATAACATATCGTTCAAAATATCCGTCATATGCGAAACAGAAGATTTCACTCTTTCAATATGACGCATTTCATTTTCTTTATCATTTTGTTCGCGATATTTTGTTACCAATACTATAGAAGAAAGAATGGTTGCTAACGGCGTTCTGAATTCGTGAGATGCCATCGATACAAATCTTGATTTCATCTCATTCAATTCTTTCTCCTTTTCTAATGCAATACTTAATTCTTCTCTCGATTTTTCTAATTGGTGTAAGGCTTCTTCCAGAATCATTGTTCTGTCTTTCACTCTTTTCTCTAAGTCTTTAGTTAATATTTCCAGTTCTTCTTTTTGTTTTTTAATATAATCTTCATTCTTCTTTCTGGTGGTGATATCAATGATAAAAGCAATCACAAATTTTTCTGTAGATGTTTCTAAAGGACTTAAACTTACTTCCACAGAAAATTCTTCGCTGTTTTTTCTCTTTCCATAAAGATCCATTCCAATACCCATGGTTCTGGGATGCGGATTCTTATTGAATTTTTCGCGATGCGCAGAATGATTGTGTGCAAATCTTTGCGGGATTAACAATTCAATTGGATTGCCTTGCAGTTCACCATTTTCATAACCAAATAATTTTTCGCAGGCAGGATTGGCAAGAATAATTTTTCCTGATTGATTGACCAGCAAGATTCCTTCGGTTGCATATTCAAACAATGCTTTGAATTTTTCTTCACCGTAAAAAATTTCGCTTGTCATATATGTCAATTATTTAAAATGACGGTGCAAGTTAAAAGTTTGATGCACGCAATACTTGCAATTTAATCAAAACATGATGAAAATCATATTTAAGGTTGAGCATCATCAGTTTCAAAAACCTTGAGGGCAATACCTTGCCTCTGCTTAAATTAATTTATGTCTTTATTATCTACAAATACATATGTTCAATGTTATCATTGCGGTGAGGATTGTGATGTGCATCCCATTCTTGCACATGATAAACAATTTTGTTGTGAAGGTTGCAGAATGGTATTTGAAATATTGAATCAAAACGGGATGTGTGATTATTATGCCATCAGTAAAAATCCGGGCATTAATCAGCGCATTCGTGTTCGGGAAAACAAGTTTGCTTTTTTAGACGATGGTGCGATACAACAATCATTGATTGTTTTTAAAAATGATGATGAAACGCATATCAGTTTTTATTTACCGCAAATCCATTGCAGCAGTTGTTTATGGTTGTTGGAAAATTTACACCGATTAGATGATGCTATAATCAGATGCAAAATAAATTTCACCAGAAAGGAAGCAGATATTGTTTTTGATCAGCGATTCACCTCCATTCGAAAAATAGCTGAACTGCTTACCAGTATTGGCTATGAGCCTTATATCAGTTTAAAGGATATTCAACATGCCAAACCAACTATTGATAAATCAAAAATTTACAAATTAGGTGTGGCAGGTTTTTGTTTTGCTAATATTATGTTACTGAGCTTCCCTGAATATTTAGGGATTGATTCGAAAGAACAAAATTTATTAGTCATATTCCGTTACCTGAATGTATTGTTGAGCTTACCTGTATTTTTTTATTCCGGTTCAGAGTTTTATATCAGCGCATGGAAAAGTTTGAAGCATGGTTTTTTAAATATTGATGCACCAATTGTTTTATCAGTTATTGTTACTTTTTGCAGAAGTTTATATGAAGTATTTACTAATCAGGGTGTGGGATATTTTGATAGTATGAGTGGTATTGTATTTTTTATGTTAGTGGGAAGAGTGTTGCAGGATAAGACTTACGAGCAATTGAGTTTTGAAAGAGACTATACTTCTTATTTTCCCATTGCTGTCACTAAACTAAAAGACAAAGAAGAACAAACTGTTCCTTTACCTGATATTCAATTGAATGATACTTTGTTGATTCATAGCCAGGAATTAATTCCGGCAGATGGCATATTAACGAGAGGCAAAGCATTGATCGATTATAGTTTTGTTACCGGAGAAAGTATTCCCGTTGAAAAAGAAATGGGAGAAATTATTTATGCAGGAGGTAAACAAATTGGAGGCAATATAGAATTGTTGGTGATCAAAGAAGTTGCACAAAGTTATCTTACCAAATTATGGAACAGAGAAGAATTGCAGAAAAATAAAAAAGATGAAGAACGTTCTTTTGTGCATTTATTGAGTCGCTATTTTACTTGGATTTTTTTTGCCATTGCTATTTCAGCAGCTGTGTATTGGTCATTTCACGATCATGCTAAAATGTGGACCGCTGCAACAGCAGTACTGATTGTGGCTTGTCCTTGTGCACTGTTGTTAAGCAATACCTTTACTAATGGAAATATTTTACGAAGATTAGGTCGCAATCATTTTTATTTGCGAAATGCACAAACCATAGAAGATATTGCCAACATTGATTACATCGTATTCGATAAAACAGGAACATTAACTACCGGAGAATATCATCACATTGTTTATGAAGGCCAGCCATTGAACAAAGAGATGAAAATTAAAATAGCTTCTCTGGCAGTTCAATCAACACATCCGATGAGTAAAGCCATTGCTTCATGGTTGAATGAATCCAATCGTTATGAATTGATGGTATTTGAAGAATTTACCGGCAAAGGAATTGAAGGAATTGTGGAGAATGAATTGATTGTATTGGGATCTAAAACATTTGTAACAGATAATGCATTGGAGAAAGACATTGAATCAACCGTTTATTTGAAAGTGGGCAATACTATCTTAGGAAGATTTAGTTTTCAAAATAATTATCGGGAAAAAATTCCAACATTAATAAAAAAATTACGCAATCATTACGGTTTATCCGTTTTAAGTGGTGATAATGATGGTGAGAAAAAATATTTAAAAGATTTATTGGGTCATTATGCAAATATTTCTTTTCACCAAAAACCGGAAGATAAGTTAGAAGCCATTCAACAATTACAAAGAACCGGAAGAAAAGTAATGATGATTGGTGATGGGTTAAATGATGCAGGCGCATTAAAACAAGCTAATGTTGGTATTGCGGTTACCGAGAACAGCAATACATTTACTCCTGCAAGTGACGGCATATTACAAGCTAATCAATTACATCGATTATATACATTCATTCGTTTATGTAAGGCCAATAAAAGAATTATAATGTTTGCCTTCATTATTTCTATTTTATATAATATCGTTGGCCTCTCTTTCGCAGTAAAAGGGTTACTATCACCAATGAAAGCCGCAATCTTAATGCCTTCCAGCACTATCAGTATTTTATTGATCACATTTGGTTTAAGTAATTTAATTGCAAAAAAAATGAGCTTGAAATAATTTATCTATAATAATCCTTATCAATAATGGCTGCTGAATAGTGGCCATTATTATTTATAAAATATGATAAATGTCATTTTTTGGGGTGAGCAATGTCATTGTCGAGAGCAACAATCACAAATATTTTTGTTGATAATCAATCTAATCTCGTGAGTGTAATTATCCTTTTATTAATCGCAAGTATATCGGTTGCCTCACTTTTTCTTGCAGCATTTATTTGGAGTGTAAAAACGGGTCAGTATGATGATGAAGCATCTCCTCCTGTAAGAATTTTATTTGATGACTTCAAAAAATAATATCTGTTTATTAACCATAACTATTCATTCATTAATTCAAAACAATGCAAGTAGAAAAATTTTATTACGATAACAAGATTGTAAAAATGTTTGCCTACGCTACTATGCTTTGGGGCGTGGTTGGTATGTTGGCAGGTTTATTAATTGCGGTGCAGATATATCTACCTGCAGCCAATTTTAATTTGCCGATTACTACATTTGGTCGTGTTCGCCCTGTGCATACCAATGCAGTCATTTTTGCATTTGTAGGCAACGGAATTTTTATGGGAGTGTATTATTCTTTGCAACGTTTGTGCAAAGCAAGAATGTTCAGTGATACATTGAGTAAAATTCATTTCTGGGTTTGGCAATTAATTATTGTTGCAGCAGCGGTTACATTATTAGCCGGTTACACAAGTGGTAAAGAATACGCAGAATTAGAATGGCCTATTGATATTGTGATCACTTTAGTATGGGTTGTATTTGGTATCAATATGTTTGGTACTATTTTAAAAAGAAGAGAAAGTCATTTGTATGTAGCTATCTGGTTCTATATCGCTACATGGGTTACTGTTGCCATGTTGCATATCGTTAACTCTTTCGAAATTCCTTTTTCTTTCATGAAGAGTTATAGTTTTTATGCAGGTGTGCAGGATGCATTGGTGCAATGGTGGTATGGACATAATGCTGTTGCTTTCTTTTTAACAACGCCTTATTTAGGATTGATGTATTACTTCTTACCAAAGGCTGCGAATCGTCCCGTGTATAGTTATCGTTTATCTATCATTCACTTCTGGGCTTTGATATTTATTTATATCTGGGCAGGACCTCACCATTTATTATATACTGCATTACCTGATTGGGCACAAAGTTTGGGAACTGTTTTCAGCATTATGTTGATTGCACCAAGTTGGGGCGGTATGTTAAATGGATTATTTACACTTCGTGGTGCATGGGATAAAGTAAGAGAAGAGCCTGTATTAAAATTTTTAGTAGTTGCTGTTACTTGTTATGGTATGGCAACTTTTGAAGGACCGATGCTGAGTTTAAAAAGTGTAAATGCGATTTCGCATTTTACTGATTGGACCATCGCTCACGTTCATATTGGTGCATTGGGATGGAATGGCTTTATGACATTTGGTGTTTTATATTGGTTAATACCAAGAATCTTCAATACTACTTTATATTCTAAAAAATTAGCGACCACACATTTTTGGATTGGCACATTAGGTATTGTGTTATATGCATTACCAATGTATTGGGCAGGATTTACACAAGCAGAAATGTGGAAACAATTTACAGAAGAAGGTCAGATTAAATATCAATTCTTAGAAACTGTTACACATATTATTCCAATGTATGTAACCCGAAGTTTAGGTGGTGCATTATACATTTCAGGAGTATTTGTAATGATCTATAATATCTGGAAAACAGTTGCGCAAGGTAAATTAATAGAGAACGAAGAAGCCGAAGCAGCACCACTACCAAAAGTTGCAGAAACACATGGCAAACAATATTGGCACAGATGGATTGAGAGAAGACCCATTCAAATGTTGGTGTTGAGTTTGGTGTTAGTGGCCATTGGTGGTTTATTAGAATTGGTTCCAACATTTTTAATAAAGAGTAATATTCCAACCATCGCATCAGTAAAACCATATACACCGCTTGAATTACAAGGAAGAGATATTTATATACGTGAAGGATGTTACTTATGTCATTCTCAAATGATTCGTCCTTTCCGTGATGAAGTAGCTCGTTATGGTGAATACAGCAAAGCAGGTGAGTTTGTTTATGATCATCCATTTCAATGGGGAAGTAAAAGAACAGGGCCTGATCTGGCACGCATTGGTGGAAAATATCCTGATAGTTGGCATTACAATCATATGTCTGACCCCCGCAGCATGAGCCCTGGTTCTATTATGCCATCATATTCATGGCTATTGGATAATAAGTTAGATACTGCTATCACCCCTGCAAAAATAAGGGCTATGCAAACATTGGGTGTTCCTTATCCTGAAGGCTATGATAAAAAAGCAAATGAAGATTTAGTGGCGCAGGAAAATTTAATTAAAGCGAATTTGAAAAAGGATAAAATAGAAACACCAGCCAATGCAGAGATTGTAGCATTGATTGCTTATTTGCAAAGAATGGGAACAGATATTAAAGGAGAAAAAAAGCAAGTTGCTTCTTTGCCTTAAAAATAGTAACGAGCCAATAAGAATTAACCATCAAAAAACTAAAAATGAAATTCATTCACTATTTAGAAAAAGTAACAGGTGTTGATATTTATGCGCTCAGTTCGTTCGCTATCTTCTCTACCATTTTTATGATTATGTTGTTATGGGCATGGAAAGCAGATAAAAAAATGATTGATGAAATCAGAAACATTCCTTTAGAAAACTAAGAACAAACTCTTAAAATAATCAGCATGAAAAATTTGTTTGACAGATACGCTTGGTTAAAAAAAATAAGTATAGTTGTTGCTATATTTATTACTCCTTTTGCAGCATTTGCAGCTGGTCCGCCAAAACCCTCTGAACTTTCTAACCCATTGGCGCAGGTAATGCTGGTAGTGATCATCGGTTTATTATTAGCCATTGCATTATTGGCCAATGTAGTGTTGGGTGCAGCAGATCTTTATTTGCAAAGATTTAAAGAAGAAAAGAAAAGATCAATCGATGCAGTTTCAAAAATTATAACAATAATAATATTGTGTTTGGTAAGCACTTCACTGTTTGCACAAACACCCGGTGCAACAGAGGCTGCTACTTCAACAGATTCTTCTGTTTCAGGATTATCTGCGGTGTCATTTTATTCTTTATTAAGTGTATTGCTGTTAGAATTGATTATCATTCTAGCGTTATTATATAATTTAAAATCATTGCTGAGAAAAGAAGCAATTGCTATGAAAGGTGCTTCAGAAGAATATGCAGTGCCAACAGAAAACGCCTTTGCAAAATGGTGGGATAAATTCAACAGCTTCAAACCAATCCAGGAAGAAGCATCCATCGATCTCGGCCATAATTATGATGGTATTCGCGAATTAGATAATCGGTTACCGCCATGGTGGTTGTATGGATTTTATCTATGTATCATTTTTGCCGGAATTTATTTATATCGATATCATGTTGCACATTCTGCTCCTTTAAGTGCAGAAGAATTGAGAATTGATTTGGCCAAAGCGGAAGTAGACAAACAAGAATATTTAAAAAGATCTGCTAATAATGTTGATGAGAATACAGTGAAATTATTAACCAGCGAGAATGATTTAGCAGAAGCTAAAAAAATATTTACTACTGTTTGTGCTGCATGTCATAAACCTGATGGCGGTGGATTGGTTGGCCCTAATTTAACCGATGATTATTGGTTGCATGGCGGTAGCATTAAAGATATTTTTAAAACAATCAAATACGGTTATCCTGCAATGGGAATGAAAAGTTGGAAAGATGATTATTCTCCATTACAAATAGAACAATTGGCGAGTTATGTAAAAAGTTTACACGGAACAAAACCTGCAAATCCAAAAGACCCGCAAGGAACTTTATATATAGAAACAAAAACTACAAGTGATTCAACCAAATCCAAAATAGATTCTGTAAAAGTCAGTACCGAAAAAAAGAAAATATAGCTATATGAAAAAGTAAAGTCTGCAGCACAAATACTGCAGACTTTTTAAACTATGAGCCACATACAACACATCAACGAAATTGAAACAGAAAGTTTTCGCGATCATTTGGCAACAGTTGATGAATCGGGAAAAAGAAAATGGATCTATGCATATAAACCTAAAGGACGCTTCTATAATATCCGAACCGGTTTAAGTTATCTGTATTTCATACTTTTTTTTGGATTGCCTTTTGTTTATGTTAATGGCAGACCATTATTCATGTTCAATGTACCGGCTGCTAAATTTATTTTATTCGGTAAGGTTTTCTGGCCGCAAGATTTTTTTATTTTCGGATTAACGATGATCACTTTTGTGTTCTTCATCATTTTATTTACTGCAGCTTTCGGAAGATTATTCTGCGGTTGGGCTTGTCCGCAAACCAATTTCATGGAAATGATGTTCCGTAAAATTGAATTTTTTATTATTGGTGATGCGCCAGCACAAAAGCAATTAAAACTTACACCTTGGTCTTCTAAAAAAATATTCAAAGTAACACTCAAGCATATTTCTTTTTATTTGTTATCCTTCATCATTGCTAATTTTTTTCTTGCTTATATCATCAATATAAAAGAGTTAAAAAAAATAATTACCGAACCTGTTAGTGAACATACGGTTGGATTTACTGCGATACTTGTTTTTAGCGGAGTATTTTATGCCGTGTATGCTTTTTTCAGAGAACAGGCATGTACGGTTGTTTGTCCTTATGGAAGATTGCAAAGTGTTTTGTTGGATAAAAATTCTATGATTGTAGCCTACGATTATAAACGCGGTGAGCCAAGAGGTAATTTTAAAAAACATGCAGATGAGCATTTGGGTGATTGTATTGATTGTTATCAATGTGTGCGTGTTTGTCCAACCGGTATCGATATTCGTAATGGTGTACAAATGGAATGTGTTGGTTGTACGGCATGTATAGATGCTTGTAATGGTATTATGGATAAGGTTGGCAAACCAAGAGGATTAATCAAATATGCATCCGAAAATTCTATTGCCAATGGAGAACGTTTGCATTACACAACAAGAATGAAATTATATACCGGCTTGTGTTTGCTGGTGCTTTCGATATTGAGTGTGATATTGATGACGAGAAAAGATGTGGACGCAACTATTATGCGTACGCCGGGAATATTATATCAGGAAAGGGGAGTAGATAGCATTTCTAACTTATATAATATTAAAGTGGTTAATAAAACAATGAAAGATATTCCATTGTATATCGCTTTGGAAGATAACAACGGAATAATTGAAGTGATTGGTAAGCCATATATTGAAGTAGTAAAGGAAGGGCAAGGTTCAGGATCTTTTTTTGTAGTGCTTCCTAAAAAGTTAATAAAAGAAAGAAGTACAAAAGTAAGATTGGCCTTATATGAAGGCGATAAGAAGATAACTGTTATTAAAACAAATTTTCTCGGACCTGTTTCCGAATAATTTCATCATCAATGTAAAATGTATTTGTATGAATTGGGGAAATAAATTAATTCTAGTATTTGTTATTTTTGCATTAATGATCGGTCTGTTGGTGTATAAATCTGTAAATACCAAATACGATCTGGTAAGTAAGGACTATTATAAGGATGAATTACGTTATCAGGATAAGATCGATCAAATAAAAAATGCGAATGCTATTTCTGCGGTATCTATTTTGCAAGACAATTCTAATTTAATTATCCAACTTCCAAAAGAGCAATCTGGTACTGCAACGCAGGGAGAGATTTGGTTGTATTGTAAAACTGATGCAGATAATGATATGAAATTCAATTTGCAAACAGATTCAAGCGGACAACAATTGATTGATAAGAAGAAATTACATAAAGGTGCGTATCAATTGAAATTATCTTGGGAGACTACTAAAGAAAAATTTTATAACGAACACGATATTCTTATTAAATAATGGGTTGGGAATTATTTATATCCGGACTTACACTTGGTCTTATCAGCAGTTTTCATTGTGTTGGTATGTGCGGTGCATTTGCATTTGCTTTGCCAACACATCATTTATCTGCCCCAAAGAAAATGCTGGGAATATTATTGTACAATTTTGGAAGACTATTTACTTATTCTTTATTGGGATTGATATTTGGATTAGCCGGCAGACAAATTTATTTAGGCGGATTGCAACAAAAATTTTCTATCCTTGCCGGAGTGTTGATTTTAATATTTGTATTGCAAACTTTTTTTCACAAACGAATATATAGAATTCGATTTATTGATCGCTTCAATACTCGTGTACAAGCATTTATCTCAAAGTATATCCAACAAAAGAAAATTTACACTTTATTTCTTTTAGGTTTGGCAAATGGTTTATTGCCATGTGGTATGGTTTATTTTGCCATTGCAGGTGCATTAGTAGCAGGTAGTATTGGTGGAAGTGTTGAATTTATGGCATCATTTGGTTTAGGAACCATGCCATTAATGGTATTGGTATCCTATTGTGGCTTTATGGTCAATCTTTCTATTAGAAATACTATGCGAAAATCTGTACCATTTGTGATGGGCTTTATGGGTTTGTTATTAATACTTCGCGGAATGAATCTTGGCATTCCATACCTCAGCCCTTTTTTCGAAAACACTGCTTCCAGAGTAGTTAGCTGTCACTAATTTACCAAGCCTTAACATTTTATTGTTAAACCCTTGACATTTATTTCAGTCTTTAACTGTGAGCTTTGTATTGTGAAAATGAAAATGCAGGCAGCGCAGAAAGTTCTTGCAGTATCTTATCAATGTATTAACAGTTGATAAAATCTTTTGGCAAGAGATTTGCCAAAGTAAAGTAGAAACAATTAATAATCGATTTTCTCATAAGCAGTTAGTTTTGGTTGCGGCCCTGATTTCAATCGGGGCCAATTTTTTATAACTGGTCAACTGCTTTCTGAATTTTTCTTTCTTCCCGTATAAAATATTTTTTAGCCACCCACCAACCCAGCAAACATCCAATTCCATCTGCAATCATATCATCCACATCGCAGGAGCGAAAAGGAATGAAATATTTCTGAACAAATTCCATGGCAATGCCATACATCAATCCAAGTATTGCGATGATGATGATCCATTTATTTCTTAAGATTGATTTTTTTAAGGGGAAAGAAAATAAAAAACATAGCAATCCGAACATGAAAATATGAACGGCTTTGTCTCCCTGATACTGATCAAACCAGGATATTTGCGGTAATGCTGTTCCGGGAATAGTGAGTAACCAGAAACTGATGGCAAACCAAATGATGGCAGGAATAAATAATTTGAAAGAAATTTTTTTCAATGACGATGTTTGTGCAAAAGTAAGGAGACTGCACGAAGCAGCCTCCCTCCATCTGAAAAAACCCCGCTATTGATTAGCCTTGTCAATCAGTTTGCATTAACAAATACGATGAATGGATGCTTTCAGATTGAATGCAAACAAATAAAATAATAAAATGAAAGATTAGCTTGTTGAAACTGCACCAGCAACGAACATTTGTTCCATAGTAGGACTTGCACTGCCGCCTTTCTTTTCTAAAGTAATGGCGAACATCTGTGCGTTAGGAATATTCTTTAATCTGCATAAACCATTGCAATCATTCAATAAACCTGCATCAACAGGCTTTCCGTCAACAATAGCCCACAATTGATATTGTTTATCTTCAGTTGTTTGTGGTAATTTATTGGCTAAGAGATAAACATCTTTTGTTTTCTTATCCCAAAACACAGTGGCTAAATTTTCTTCTTTGCCTTTAACACCAGGCATAGAAACTTTTATCATCATCGGATCACTCATCAACTGCATGCTGTTATAGATATCTAATGTTTTTGTTTTATAAATATTAATGCTTGCTTCTAAACTATTTTTATCATTCAATAAAGAAGCATACTTATTATTTACTTCATTAAACTTATTAAAATAATAAACATTCAACACAGAACTACCGATGAGTAAAATAACAGAAGCTACAGCAATATATCTTAACCAATTGGTTGAAGCGGATGGCATGTCTATAACTGTAGCTGTTGTTTTTTTTGCTGCAAATTCCTCTTGTAAAGCGGAGAATATTTTTTCTTTTACAAAAGCTGGCGGTGCTATGGCATTGGCTAATGCTGATTTTTCGAGAGAGGCTTCAAATGCAGATACAGCTTGCTTTATTTCGGGATACTGAGCGCTGAGTTGCAGCAGTTCTGCGGCTTCCTGTGCATCAGCCATACCCAGAACATAGCTTTCAATCACACCACTTTCTATGTAAGCTTTTATATCCACTGTTTGTTATTTAATATATTATCTTAATTGAATCAAAGCTGTTCTTAATCTTGTTTTTACTGTTCCTAAAGGCAAATTAAGCATCTTGGAAATTTCATCTTGTGTGAATCCCTGAAAATAAGATAGCTCGATCAACACTTTATGTTCTTCTTTCAATTGATGAACCAATTTTCTTAATCCTATCTTATCGGTCATTAATTGCGTGCTTCCAGCTGATTCATATACGTTCTCTGTCAGTTCCCGGTTTTGTTTATTGTTTTGAAAATTTTTGCTTCTAATTGTATCGATTGATGCATTACGGGCAATATTCAACATCCAGGTATATAATCTCCCTTTTGTATCATCATAACTATTTATCTGCCTCCAGATTTTTACAAATACATCCTGCAACACATCGCTTGCTAATTCAGTATCTAAGATGATATTCAAAATTACAGCATGTAAGGCACCTGAATAATTATCGTACAAATAACTGAAAGCAGATTGTTGACGTTGCTTTAATAACAACACCAGCTCTGTTTCGCTGTATTTAGTTACTGCTTCCAAAAGCGGTTTTATTTGGTTAATCAGAATGGTCTTAATGATATACGAAAGCAGAACAATTTTGGATTTAGCCAACTAAACTTTCATAAGCCGCTGCATCCAATAATGCATCCACATCTGCAGGAGTGCTGACTTCTAACTTAATCATCCAACCTTTTCCATAAGGATCATTATTCACTAATTCGGGCTCTTTTTCTAATTCGGCATTTACTTCTAAAACTTTTCCGGCAACAGGTAAAAATAAATCACTAACTGTTTTAACTGCTTCTACAGTACCGAAGATAGCATTAGCGTCTAATTGGTCACCAACGGTATTAATATCTACATAAACGATATCGCCTAATTCGCTTTGAGCAAAAGCGGTAATTCCTACTGTTGCAATATTGCCTTCCAGGCTGATCCATTCATGATCTTTTGTGTAAAGGAGGTTGGATGGGAAACTCATGTTTTTTTTATTTTTTGTGATACAAATATTGAGCAATTTTTTGAATGCAGCGAAGATATTCAATAAACCAATTTTAAAATCCATATTGCTCAAAATAGAGGAGAACATGGTCTTTTAAAAAATTTTCCTGTTCGGGTAAATTCGATGCGGGTAATTCTTTGATTTGTTTAAAATGTGGCCATCCTTCTTCATCTTTTCCTTCCAATACATAAAAACCACTGGCACTTAAAACGGTACAAACAGCCACATGCATCAGATCTTGCTTTTGTTCTTTAGAAATTTTATCGGTAATAAATCCTTTTTCCTGCATACCGATTAAGAATAAAATGGCTTCCATATCCGGCTTTTTGCCAAAACGTTCGGCCAGTTTGGCTTCTAAATTCCACCAGCGTTGTTGCAGATCATCCTGTATAAACATGGCGCAAAGATAGAGTGTGAATGGTCAATAGTGAATGTTGCACGATCAATTTATTCTTTTCACTATTGCCAATTCACCTTTCACTCAATTATCTTTGCCGCAAATAGAATTGTATGTTACAAGTGAATGTATTGCGCAATAATCCGCAATGGGTAAAAGAAAGATTGGCCGTTAAGCATTTTAAACAATTGGAATTGGTGGATGAAATTATTGTTTTGGATGATGAAAGAAAAAGAATTCAATCGGATTATGATAATACACAATCTAAAATAAATACTGCTTCAAAGGAGATTGGAAAATTAATGGCGCAGAGAAAAAAAGATGAAGCAGAAGAATTAAAAAATCAAGTTGCAGGGTTCAAGATACAAGTGAATGATTATAATGCTTTATTAATTGGAAACTTAAAAGTATTAACAGATAAAATTGTTTTGCTGCCCAATCTTCCATCAACTTTAGTTCCCATTGGTAAAACACCGGAAGAGAATGTTGTTACTAAACAAAGTGAAATAAATATTGCGCTTCCGTCAAATGCAAAACCACATTGGGATTTAATTAAACAACATGATATTGTAGATTTTGAATTGGGCGCAAAAATTACCGGCAGCGGCTTTCCTGTTTATAAAGGTAAAGGCGCCAGATTACAACGTGCTTTGATCGAGTATTTTCTGCAATTCAATACCGCTGCAGGTTATACCGAATTTATTCCGCCTTTTATGGTGAATGAAGCAAGTGCTTTTGCAACCGGACAATTGCCCGATAAAGAAGGACAAATGTATCATGCAACTGAAGATAATTTTTATTTGATACCAACTGCAGAGGTTCCTGTTACCAATATTTATCGCGATACCATTTTAAAAGAAACAGAATTGCCGATAAAGATGACGGCTTATTCTCCTTGCTTCAGAAGAGAAGCAGGAAGTTTTGGAAAAGATGTTCGCGGATTAAATCGTGTGCATCAATTTGAAAAGATAGAGATCATTCAAATCGTTCATCCGGATAAAAGTTATGGAGTGTTGGATGAAATGGTTGCGCATGTAGAGAAATTAGTACAATCATTAGAATTGCCATATCGCATTTTACGTTTATGCGGCGGTGATATGAGTTTTGCTTCTGCACTCACTTACGATTTTGAAGTGTATAGTGCTGCACAAGAACGTTGGTTGGAAGTGAGCAGTGTAAGCAACTTTGAAAACTTTCAAACCAATAGAATGAAATGCAGATTTAAAGATGTCAATGGTAAAATGCAATTGGCGCATTCTTTAAACGGAAGTTCATTGGCATTGCCAAGAATCTTTGCAGCATTGATTGAGAATAATCAAACAGAAAATGGAATCAATATTCCCAAAGTGTTGCAGCCTTATTTTGGTGCTGATTCAATTTAATGTTATCAAACAATTTTTTAAACTGTCAAGCGTTAGTTTGGCAGTCTTTTTATTGTATATATTTTAAACAGGCCCCACTGTTATGAAAAAATGGTTGAAAAGGATTGGCTACACTTTATTAGTCATCTTTATTTTCTTGAATGTAATGATGGCTTTTCAAGCGTATAACTTCACACATTTTTATGCCGGTGTTCCCAAACCGAAAAGGCCGGAAGAAATAAGCACCAAAGAAAAATTATCTTCCATATTTTTTGGAGTAAAATATCCTAAAGCCATTGTGGTGGATTCTTTGCATATTCCTCATCAAACCATTAATATTAAAACAGAAGACGGAATTAATTTAGAAGCTTGGTACGGAATCAAAAATGATTCATTGCATAAGGGAACCGTTATTTTGTTTCATGGTCATGGTAGTAGCAAATCTGCTATCATTAAAGAAGCAGAAGCATTTTATAGTTTCGGTTATAATATATTGATGGTTGATTTTAGAAATCATGGTAACAGCGAAGGCAATACGACTACCATCGGATATATTGAAAGCAAAGATGTAAAGGCAGCGTATGATTATGTGCAATCAAAAGGAGAAAAAAATACTGTATTGTATGGAATATCGATGGGTGCTGCAACAGTAATGAAATCAATCAATGATTATAACTTAAAGCCAAACAAAGTAATTATAGAAATGCCATTTGGTTCTTTGTATGATGCAGTGAAAGGAAGAATGAGAACTTTTCATTTACCCGAACAACCTTTTTCTGCATTACTGACTTTTTGGGGTGGAACAGAACAACGTTTTTGGGCATTTAATTTTGAACCATGGGATTATGCAACAAAAATAAATTGCCCGGTTTTATTGCAATGGGGAATCAATGATCCGCGAGTAACAGAAGCAGAAATCAATCATATATTTAAAAACTTAGCATCGCACCAAAAGCTAATGATTAAATATGCACAAAGTGCACATGAAAGTTTGTGTAAAAAAGAAAATACGAAATGGGTGAAAACGGTGGGAGATTTCTTGAATCAATAATTACCTCTTAATAATAACTTTTGTTCCAACAGGAACTTTTTCAAATAACTCTTCAATGTATTCATTCTTGGTGCTAACGCAACCCATTGTCCAGTTTTGATATTGGTCAACTGCAAAATCTTCATGCGGCCATGTACCATGAATGCCAATATCACCGCCTATTTTAGCGCTCTGCGGAATTATTCCTTCTGCTTTTCTTTCAATAAATTTTTGATAATCTTCCTGCGTAGGATAATCTAATGCTAAAAAATGGTCCCATTTAGGATGTGGTCTTTTAGTAGTAATATGAAAAGTTCCTTCGGGTGTTTTTCTGTCGCCGGCCATCATCTTATCACCCAAGTCTTTACTGCCAAAAACAACAGGGTAGGTAATTAGCCATGTGCCGTTGGCATCGTATAAGGTCATTTCATATCTGCTCTTTGTAATAACAATGTAGTAATCATCAGCTCCTGCAACAGGAGATTTAAACGAAGTAGTAACCGATAAAAATAAAAACAGCAAAAAAGAGGACAACAAGAATTTCATAACCCATTTTTATTTACAACGTTAAACTACATCAAAAGCGTATATCAGAAATGTTGTTTTGCAAAAAATTTGCTTAAATAAAATATAAAAGCCCCTTCATTCAAAGAGGCTTTTATGCAGCACGAGAAAAAACTTGGATAAATGTAAATAAAATAATTACCAGTTACTAAATCTTACACCAATGGCATAAGGGTATTGTTGTAATCCGGTGCTTTCATTATGAAAAGCATTTAAACTGTACGAGCCATATAATCGAACTGGTCCCAAACCCAATTCTCCAATCAATGCTACACGCCAGGGTTGTAAATTAAATGTGCCGTAATAATGCTGTTTGCCACGTTCTGCACTGATCTGTTTATCATGCTCACCTACTAAATACCCTGCACTAACTCCGGCACTGAAACTTAATCCGTTTCTTTTATGTGGTGTGGCATTTACATTAATCATAAATGGCACAGTTAAATAACCGGCATAAATTTTATTTTTCGAAAAATTGATAGTGTCGTTAAAAATAAAAGCATTGGGAGAACTGCGATAACTTAAATTTTTATCATAACGATAATTATACATCTCCAAACCTAATCCATATTTTAAATTCAATACATGTTGAGTGATATTTAATTTTTGAGTGAATATCCAAATATTTACATTGGATGATTTGCCTGTATTCAATGCCATGCTGTTTTTAGTAACAGGCCCTGCAGTTGCATTCAATGTTTTTAAATAGCCGGAAGATTGAGCGGCAGTATAATTAGTATTATCTCTGAAATTAGCGAAGCCTAAATCCATGATCCACCAGTTGGTGCTGATATTGGACTGCTTTCTTTTTCTTTTTTTGAGAATATCATCCTGATTATTAAAATGTACATTAACACCAATATGCGGCTTTTCCTGAACACTGTCGTTAGTAATTTTTATTCCTTGCGATTCGCCATCACCAAAATGAATTCTTAAGTTACGATAGGTTTTATGCTGATTACTATCCGCAACTTCTTTCTCTTTATTTTTTTTAATGATAATAAAATTACCTGCTTTAATGGTATCTGTTTTACTGTCATCGTTTTTTTCTTGTGCCATTGCTGTTATTGCAGCGATACTTAATAATGCTGCCATCGTCATTCGTTTCATAAAATGTATTTTAAATTTATTTCGAAGATCCGTTTACCGGAAAACCGGCAATAATGGTTTTTGCATCTTCATCTTTTGGTTTATTCAATAATCGACCGGCTTTTTTAATCAAACCGCGTAATTTATTTTTATTGATCTCCATATTGCCAATATATATTGCACTTTTATCTTCTTCCTCCGTATCCAATTCCTTATACACTGTTTCTTTATATACTGCAGGTTGAATAATATTTCTTGAAGTATTATTTTCATTCAAATTGTTTGCCGCTATAATATCAATACTTTTTGAAGAGGGTTCAATGGTACTAACAATAACATCATTCTTAGGCAAATCATTTGTGTAACGAGCAGTATTGCTTTGCGTTGTTGGAATAGTATTATTTAATTCTTGTACTGATGTGTTATTTTTTGTTTCTTGAATTGGCGCAATAATATTGTTTTGATGTTGAAGGTTGTTTTGATTATTAATTGCTGTAATATCTTTTGACGAATTATTATTTATCGATGCTTCAGTTTTTGGCAAAGCAATATTGTTTTTGGCCGATGTATTATTTTTAGCGACTTCTAATTTCTTTTCAGAAGGAACAATACTCCATAATAAAATACCCAGACCTATGAAAGCCGCTGCTATGGCTATTCTGCGCCAATACAGAAAAACAACCGGCTTTTCTTCTTTTTTGTACAAAGAATCTTTATCAGGAAAAGCAATAATTTCTTTTGGTAATTGTGTTTGTTTTAATAACGTAAATGAATCTTGTAGTTCCGGATGTTGTAAAACAAATCTTTCTACTTCATTTCTTTCCGTTTGATTCAACTCATTATCTACATACAATAAAAAGTATTCATCATAATTAGAAAGATTGATGCCAATATTTTCGCTTTTTAATAATATTTCTTTTTCATCAAAAATAATTTCATCAAAAGGTAATTTGGTTTGCAGTAACATTTCCAATTCTGCGGCCAGATCCGGATTTTCTTGTACGAACAAGTCAACAGTAATTTTTTGCTCTGCAGACAATTCTCCGTCTACATAAAGTAAAAAAATATTTTCGTAATTATTTCTGTTGATATTCATTTTATAAAACGTTTTCAGGACTTACCAAATAATTTCTCAATGCCAATCTTGCTCTGTGTAAATACACTTTCACCTGACTTTCATTTAAACCCATTATTGCTCCAATCTCTTCGTAATTATATCCTTCGTAATCTTTCAGCATCACCAAACTTCTCTGTGTTTCATTTAATCTGTTCAAGGCTTCCATTAAAACCTCTTTGGTATTCTTGTTTTTTTGATGATCTGTTCTAATCGATTCACTGAATTCTTCTTTTAAATGAATTCTTTTATTTTTTCTGATATGATCGATCATTTGATTGTAGGCAACTGTAAACAAATACGATTTTGATTTGTCGTTTTCTACCATTGCTTTATTGCGCCATAATTTTTCAAATGCGGTTTGTACAATATCCTTCGCATCTTCTTCATGCCTTATATTTTTAAGGATAAAGCGATACACATTATCGGCATGAAAATTCACACAGTCGTTGTATTCTTTTTCGGTCATAAACAGCCAGGATATTTTTTATAGTCTCTTTATTTAGGTATGATACGATTGAAGAGTGGTTTTGTTACACTGCAAAGAAAAAAAATCCCGCTTAAAGCGGGTAACAAATATTATATAGCGGCCAACAATCGGTTAAGTGGATTAAAAACTGAGTTTTCCGGTAAGAATTCTGACTGTTTTTCATTGTTTTTTTTGTCATAAGATGTTTTACAAGAATCAAGTACACTTTTTTTGTCTAAAAACGCAAAAGAAAAAGTAACCAATATAAATAGACTCAATGTAATAAGCAGTGATCTAAGTTTCATTTTAATAAAATTTTACTATTAGACGAGCTTATTTGCAAAATGTTACAGAAAATGAAAAAATGAAGTTAGACACTGATATTTCGCAATCAATGATAGAAACAAAAAAGCTGTCACATTTTAAATGCGGCAGCTTTCTGCTGATGAAAAATATTTTATTTTTCGATTGCTAGTAATTCCACTTCAAAGATTAGGGTTGAGCCGGGACCGATTTTTGGTCCGGCAGGATTATCTCCATATGCCAAAGCAGATGGTAAGAATAATTTCCATTTGCTGCCAACAGTCATTAATTGTACAGCTTCTTGCCAGCCTTTGATAACGCCATCTAACGGAAAAGTTACAGGTTCACCTCTGTCAACAGAACTGTCAAATACAGTACCGTCTATCAATGTTCCATGATAATGACATTTTACTTTATCTGTTAATTTTGGTTTAGTGGTGTCTGTTCCGGTTTTTAAAATTTCGTATTGTAATCCATCTGCCAATGTTACTACACCCTTACGTTTTCCATTGGTCTCTAAAAATTTTTTACCAATCTCCTTATTGGCTGCTAATTTTTCGTTGCTCATTACTTGTATAAAATTTGTTACGCAAGTATTAGATGCTTCTTCACTAATGGCAATCTTTTTATTTTGTAATACATCGCTCAAACCCTTTTGTAACAGGGTTAAGTTTAACGATGATAGATTTTGTGCCTTCATGTTTTTAGCAATATTTACGCCCAATGCATAACTGGCACTGTCTTTTAAAGTTTTTAAAGGATTGATAACAGCAGCTGTTGCAGTTGTTACCGGTTTTTTTGCAGGTGTTGTTTTTGTTTGTGCAAAAACATTTCCAAATAATAAAATAAAACAAATAAGCGATGAGATTTTTTTCATTTGATGTTTAATTAAATAGGTGTATAAAATTATCTTTCTAATTTAAAACCGGGATCTATTTTAGGACGTTGAGCAATATTCGCAACTTGCCATCCTGTTAAGTACATCCAATCGGTCATACGTTTTAATTTTGCATAATTGATATGACCGGGTTTATCCATGGGTGTATGATATTCGCTGTGTAAAACAGTAGTATAAAAAACAGCAGGAATACCTAAACGTGCATAAGGCAAATGATCGCTACGAAAATAAAAACCTTCTACATGCGTTGTTTTATCCCATAAAGTATCCAGTAAAAATTTGGGCCCTTGTTTATTTGCTGCCATTGCAATGTTTACCAGATCCGTTGAATTACAATGTGGTGATTGTGAACCTAATAGTGATGCACTGTCCGGATCATTTCTTCCGATCATGTCCCCATTTAAAACAGCAACAATCGATTGTTTTGAAACTGTAGGATGCGATGAATACCATTTTGAACCAAGCAATCCTCTTTCTTCTGCACCATGCCATACAAATAATGCAGAACGTTTGCCGGGTTGTTGATGAAATGCTCTTGCAATGGCAAGTAATGCAACACTGGTACTTGCATTGTCATCAGCACCATTATAAATAGAATCGGTTCCATACAGTTGACGGATACCGTCATGATCCTGATGTCCGCTGAATAAAACATATTCGTTTTTTAATGTAGGATCAGTTCCTTCAATAACACCAATAATATTTACAGAGGGGTATTCAAAATGTTCCACATTAACTAATGCATTCAATTGCAAGCCCTGTTGTTGAACAAAACTGAGTTCACTGTCATGCAACCAAATTACCGGGGCTTTTGCAGTTACTTTTTCGGTAACACCGCCTTCAATATCATATAATCCCCTTGTTAATTGTGGTAAAATATGCCGCCAACTTTTTTCTGCAAGATCGTCGGCAATAAATATAATAGCGATGGCTCCTTTTGCAGTTAAGTCAGCATAATATTTTCTCAGCACTGATACCGGATATCTTCTTTCTGCCAATGACACATTCAAATTAATTCCATCAGGTGAAGCCAAAATTGCAACTGCTTTTCCTTTAATATCTGCTTTATCTATTTCAGCTTTTGTTCCTTTTCCCAAAAAGATAATTGGCGCAGAAACGTTGGCCGGAGCCGTTTGTGCAATTAATACATCTTTCCATAGTTCAAAAGAGCGGTCTCCAATTTTGATGCTGCTGTTAGACGCAACTCTGTTTCTCCACATAGAAAAAAATTGAAAATAAGTTCCATCATCACCTGCAGGTTTTAATCCAACTGTTCTCAATTTATTTTCTAACCACATGGATACTTTTAATTCATCTAAAGTACCCGCTTCTCTACCTTTAAAATGATCGTCTGCCATTTCATAAAGGTCTTTTTTCAAATCTGCTTCTTTGATGGCAGATAATGCATTGCTTTTATTCTGCGATAAAGCAGCAGTGATGCTAATAGAAGATGCAAAAAAAACTAAAAAACTTTTATACAATTTCATGGTAAAGGTTTTGGCTATGAATGGCTAAAATACAAAACTCCGCCTTGTGGCAAATTTTAATGGCTAAATCCATTGGTATAAATATTTTATGCTAATAGTTTTTCGATTGAGTTGTGCACTTGCTCAAAATCGAATGCAACAAGCGTTTGCTGCATCATACTTTCAATTTTATCATTGCATAAATTACCTATGCTTCCTTCGTGTGTATGATGCAATTCGGTAGAATAAGTGAATTTACCGGCTTCAATATCTAATCCTATTTTTTTATAAGCATCACGGAAAGGCATACCTTGTAAAACCAACTTGTTCACTTCTTCCACACTAAATGCATATTTGTATTTCTCATCTTTCAGAATATTTTCTTTGATGGAAATATTACTCAGCATCAAAGCTGCCATTTGCAAGCAATCTTTCAATGTTGTAAAAGCGGGGAATAAATGTTCTTTTAATAATTGCAAATCACGATGATACCCGGATGGCAAATTAGTTGTCATCATGGTTATTTCATTCGGCAATGCTTTAATGGAATTGCATTTAGAGCGAATCAATTCAAATACATCAGGATTCTTTTTATGTGGCATGATGCTGCTGCCGGTAGTTAATTCTGTTGGAAAAGAAACAAAATCAAAATTCTGATTCAAGTACAAACACATGTCCATACTCATTCTTGCTAATGTGTCTGCCACATTAGCTAATGCTTGTGCGGTAATGCGTTCGGCTTTTCCTCGCCCCATTTGTGCATACACCACATTATAATTTAAATCGCTGAAACCCAATAACTGCGTAGTTTGTGTGCGATTGATGGGAAATGATGAACCATAACCGGCGGCACTTCCCAAAGGATTTTTATTGACCACTTTATAAGCCGATTGCAAAATAATCACATCATCCACCAAACTTTCTGCATAGGCGCCAAACCATAAACCGAATGAAGATGGCATCGCTAATTGTAAATGTGTGTAGCCGGGTAATAAATAATTTTTATACTTTTCGCTTTGCTGAATCAATAATTGGAAGAAAGGTTGAATATCATTTACTAAACTCTCAATTTCGTCTCTTAAAAATAATTTCACATCAACCAATACCTGATCATTCCTGCTTCTGGCGCTATGAATTTTTTTGCCTGTATCACCAAGCTTTTCAGTCAATAAAAATTCAACTTGTGAATGAACGTCCTCAACATCATTTCGAATTTCGAATTTCGAATTTCGAATCTGACTGTAAATATTTTTTAATTCTCCAACCAATTGCTCTGCTTCATCATTCGTCAATAATCCAACGTCGGCAAGCATTGTAGCGTGTGCAATATTTCCTAATACATCAAATGGTGCTAATAGCAAATCAAATTCACGGTCATTACCCACAGTAAAATTTTCTACTGCTTTGTTTACATCAATATCTTTTTGCCAGAGTTTCATGATATATTATTTGTTAATCTTCTTTATTAAAAAGATTAAATAGGTCGTTTGTAATAATAAGCTTATTACCAGATTGCATTTTTACTTTTTTAAACCTTGGCGAAAGTAAAGAAGCAATCATGGCAGGTAATATAAATATCCAATTTGATTTTTCTTTGAAGAAAACCGCTGCTGTTGCAAAAACAATAAAAAATACAATCATGTAAATCAAAAAAGAAAACAAGAATGCTTTTAATTTCAATGACATGTTATACAATTTGATTCAATAATTGAATATACAAATCTATTCCGTTCTTAATTTCATCAATATAAATAAATTCATCTGCCGTATGACTTCTGGCACTATCACCCGGTCCCATTTTTAAAGCAGGGAAACTCATCAAAGCTTTATCACTGGTAGTAGGAGAGCCATAATATTTTCTTCCTAATTCAATACCTGATTGAATAATGGGATGATTGATTGAAATAGAAGTTGAACGCAATCTGCAGCTTCTTGGTATAACATCACTCACTACATTTTTTTTGATGATATCCAATACTTCTTCAAATGTATACAATTCATTTACCCTTACATCAACTGTGAATTTACATTCACTTGGTACTACATTGTGTTGTGAACCCGCATTGATAATTGTAACACTCATTTTCATTGGACCTAACAAATCACTCACTTTATCAAATTGATAATTCTTAAACCATACAATATCTTTCACTGCCTTATAAATGGCATTATCACCTTCTTCCCGTGCTGCATGTCCCGGAATGCCATGTGTAATACAATCCAGCACCAGCAAGCCTTTCTCAGCTAGAGCCATATCCATCATCGTTGGCTCACCTACAATACCGAAATCAATTTTAGGTAAACGAGGTAATAAAATCTCCACACCATTCGGTCCGCTAATTTCTTCTTCTGCAGTTGCAGCGATGATGAAATTATATTTTAAATTTTGTTGTGGATAGAAATACAAAAATACATTGATCAATGCAACCAAACTTCCGCCTGCATCATTACTTCCTAAGCCAAATAATTTTCCATCTTTTTCAATCGGTTCAAATGGATTAAGCGTATAGGATTTATTGGGTTTAACAGTATCGTGATGAGAATTTAAGAGAATGGTTGGTTTGCTTTCATCAAAATATTTATTCTTAGCCCAAATGTTATTTAAATATTGATGTGTAACAACGCCTTTTGATTCAAGAAAATGCTGAATGATCTCTGCAGTTTCATCTTCCTCTTTACTTAATGAAGGAGTAGCAATCAATTGTTTTAATAAATTGATGGCATCTTCATGTAACATATGTACTGTTTGTTCATTCATTGAATGATACTTGTTCCGGAAGTACCGGAAATGAGTTGATGTATTTCTTCTGCCTTACCAATGATCACTTTTGATACACCACTTTGTAAAGCAGCGAAAGCATTATCCAATTTAGGGATCATGCCTTCGAATATTTTCTTTTCTTCTTTTAATTGTTGATAGGATCTTGGATCGATGGTATTGATCACACTGGATTCATCATTCACATCTAACAAAACACCGGCTTTCTCGAATGAATAAATTAATTCAACATTATATAAATGACTCAATGCTTTCGCCGTTTCCTGCGCAATCGTATCTGCATTGGTATTTAGCAATTGTCCATTTTTATCTACAGTAATGGGTGCCAACACAACAGCCATATTTTGATCTAACAAACTTTTTAATAAAGCAGTGTTCACCGTATCCACATCACCCACAAAACCATAATCAATACCCTCAACCCCTAAAAGAGAGTTAGCACCACGTTTATGAGAAATAATACAATTGCCATCAGCACCACTTAACCCAATAGCATTGCATTGATGCGATTGTAATTTTGCCACAATGTTTTTATTGATTGATCCTGCATATACCATCGTTACAATCTTTAATGTTTCAGCATCGGTAATTCTTCTGCCATCAATCATTTGTTGTTCAATACCTAATGCATTGGCAAGTTTAGTGGCTAATTTACCACCTCCATGCACTAAGATTTTTTTACCGTTGATAGATGCAAATGATTGTAGGAATGAAGAAAGTATTGTTTCATCATCAATGATATTTCCGCCAATTTTTATGACATATAACTTCTCCATAATCTTCTACTCTGTTCTTCCCTCTAAGGAGGTTAGGAGGGTTGCTAATACTGCTTGTGCTGCCCACACACGGTTTCCGGCTTGTTTAGTAACCAAACTGTTTGGTCCGTCTAATACTTCATCACTTAATTCTACATTTCTTCTTACAGGTAAACAATGCATCACTTTAGCATTATTGGTCAATTTTAATTTTTCGTTCGTCAACATCCATTCAGGATCATTCTCATACACTTTACCATAATCAGTAAAAGTGCTCCAGTTCTTTACATATACAAAATCTGCATCTTTTAATGCTTCATCCTGATTATGTGTAATGGTGGCACCTTTGGTAAATGCCTCACTCAATTCATAATCTTGCGGATGAGCAATAACAAATTCTGCTTCGCCCCATGTATTGATCCATTGCGCAAAACTATTGGCCACACATTGAGGAAGTGGTTTGATATGCGGTGCCCAGGTCAGTACAATTTTTAATTTCGAATTTCGATTTTCAGATTTCGAATTTTCTTGTATCGTAATAATATCTGTTAATGATTGCAGTGGATGCAATGTGGCACTTTCTAAACTTACAACCGGCACACCGGCATATTTAATAAATTGCTTAATAAACATTTCACTGTAATCATCCTCTTTATTTTTTAAAGATGGAAATGTTCTGATACAAAGTATATCAAAATATTGTCCGAGTATTGGTGCTGCATCTTTAATATGTTCAACCGTATTGCCGCTCATAATAGCACCTTCTTCAAATTCCAATGCCCAACCTTCTTTATCAACATTAAAAACCACTGCTTCCATTCCTAAATTCTTAGCAGCGATCTGTGTACTTAAACGTGTACGCAGACTGGGATTCAAGAATAACAACCCAATTCGTTTGTCAGCACCTAAATGACGGTCTGCAAACGGATCGGCTTTATATGCCAATGCTTTTTTTACCAAAGCATTGATATTGTTTACATCATGAACAGAAATAAATTGTTTCACTGTTTATATATTTAGGTACTTGGCTTTTGCACTACTATTAAACTTTTGTTGCGTCGCACACTTCAACAGTTTGATATTAATCAGCAACTTTTTCCAACTCCCCTTTAGGGGTTGTAGGTTGCATCTCTTCAATACATTCATTCAATGCTTCTAAAAATTCATCGGCTTGTTTTCTCGATAATGCTAATGATGGCAATAAGCGAATAACATTTGGTTTTGATTCGCCGGTAAAAACATTAAAATCACTCAATAATTTTTTCTTTAAATCTTTTATTTCATCCGGTACATCAAAACCAATCATCAATCCTTTACCACGAACATTTTTGATTGCATCAATATTTTTTAATTTATTGATGATGTACATGCCACGTTGCTTTGCCATATCAATTAAATTCTCTTGTTCAATCACTTCCAAAACAGCCAATGCTGCAGCGCAAGCCAAATGATTACCACCGAATGTTGTACCCAACATACCATGTTTGGGTTTAATGTTCGGTGCAATTAAAATACCACCGATGGGAAAACCATTGCCCATCCCTTTTGCCATGGTATAAATATCTGCATCCACACCAGCATAATCATGAGAGAAAAATTTGCCGCTTCTTCCATAACCGCATTGAACACTATCGGCAATATATACTGCACTGTGTTGAGTAGTTAATGATCTGATCAATTGTAAAAAAGAATCACTGGCAACATTAATACCGCCAACACCTTGAATGCCTTCAACAATAACGGCTGCAATTTCTTTTCCATGTTCATCGAAACATTGTTGCAATGCTTTTTCATCATTGAATGGAAGAAAAATAATATTATCAGTTTCATTTACGGGTGCAACAATATTTTTATTATCGGTTGCTGCAACTGCTAATGAAGTTCTTCCATGAAATGATTTAGAAAAAGCAATGATCTTTTTTCTATTGGTATGGAAGGAAGCCAACTTCAATGCATTCTCATTAGCTTCCGCACCACTGTTGCACAAAAACAATTGATACTCTTCTTTGCCACTGATCTTTCCTAATTTTTCTGCTAATTCCTGTTGAATGGGAATGATGATAGAATTGGAATAGAAAGCGATCTTTTCTAATTGCTCTTCAATTCTTTTCACCCAATGCGGATGGGTATGTCCGATACTGATTACTGCATGTCCGCCATACATGTCTAAATACTGAACGCCATTTTCATCCCATACATAAGACCCTTGTGCTTTGGTAATGGTGATGTTGTTAAGCGGATAGACGTCGAATAATTTCATAGTTGTTTGCTTAATGCAGATAATTTCTGCGTATTTAAAAATAATTTGCTTTTAAATTGAGACCTGAATCCTCCCGTAAATTAAACATCAAATTCATGTTTTGCAAAGCCTGTCCTGATGCACCCTTCAATAAATTGTCAATCGCAGAATGAATGACTATTTTATTTCCTTGCTTCTCAATATGTATTAAACATTTATTCGTATTCACCACTTGTTTCAAATCAATCATACTATCACTTACAAAAGTGAATGCGGCATTTTTATAAAAATCTGTAT
The DNA here is from genome assembly GCA_903881425.1 of uncultured Chitinophagaceae bacterium. Lineage (GTDB taxonomy): Bacteria > Bacteroidota > Bacteroidia > Chitinophagales > Chitinophagaceae > CAILAF01. The sequence continues at coordinate 55,029 of CAIRTF010000114.1, forward strand.
ACAATTGTTTTATTTCTTCCAATGGAAAAGCACAATCAACAATAGAACTGATATAAATACCTCTGGTAAAATCGCCACGCCATGGTACAAAGTGCACACCCCCAACCCCTAAAGGGGAGTTAGCAAAATCGTTTTGTAATTGATACAATGATTGATGTATCTCTGCTATATGTTGATGTTGCAAAGTTTTATACGCCGAGATATTATTGGCTCTCCAACTAAAATGTGATGTGTTGCTTAAACTTTGTCCGGCACCCGTACTGCCTGTGATGCCCGTGGTGTATACATCTCCGAGCACGCCTGCTTTTGCTAATGGCAATAATCCTAATTGAATGGCTGTTGCAAAACAACCCGGATTGGCTATGTTGTTTGCAGATTGAATTTGTTGTTTGTTCAATTCTGGAAGACCGTAAATAAAATGACGACTATGGACTGTGGACTGTGGACTCAATCTAAAGTCCTGCGATAAGTCAATAATTTTTATTGTATCAGCGATGCTATTTGCTTCTAAAAACTTTTTTGCATCTCCATGTCCTATGCATAAAAACAAAACATCAATATCATTACTCAGTGTATCAACAAATTTTAAATCTGTTTCACCTATCAAATCTTTATGTACTTCATAAATATATTTATTTGCATTGCTGGAGCTGTTGATGAAAGCAATAGTAACAGCAGGATGATTAATCAATAAACGAATCAATTCTCCTCCGGTATATCCTGCGCCTCCAATAATGCCTGCTTTTATACCCCCATCCCCTGAAGGGGAGTTGTGATGATTGATTTTATTTTCTGTAGTACTCATAAAATATTTTTTTATTCCCCTTTAGGGGTTAGGGGTATATTAATTCTGTCGTTAATTGTTGAAGGCTGCGAACAAAGAATAAATTCTATATCTTTTAATGTGTTATTGATGATGCGATGTTTCCATCCTGCCTTTATCTGAATTCCTTCCTGTTGTTTTATTTCAATTGATTCACCTTCTATTTCAAATGTGGCAATTCCTTTTAACACTAAAAAGAATTGTTGTGCAAATTGATGGTAATGTAACACTTCCGAACTGCCCGCCGGCATTCGTTCTTGCTTAACTGATAAACTATCTTCTTCAACTAAATTCCAACTATCACATGCATTACCCCATTGATAATGTTTTAATGATTGTTGTTTGGAAACTTTATTCAGCATCTTCTTTTACTTTATGGAAGATGGAAGTTTGATTACCGAATATTCTGCTGAATCCTCTTACATCTTCACCTGTAAAACCGGTATTCATCTCACCATATTTTCCAAATTTGCTGCTCATTAAATCGTATTTGCTTTCTATACCGATGATTTGAAAATGATAAGGCTTTAATAAAACAAACACATCACCGGTAACTGTTTCCTGCGAATGTTGTAAGTAGGCTTCAATATCTCTCATCACCGGATCTAATATTTGTCCTTCATGCAACCAATTACCATAAAATGATGCCAATTGATCTTTCCAGTTTAATTGCCATTTGGTCAACACATGTTTTTCCAATGCATGATGTGATTTTAAAATAACCATCGGTGCTGCCGCTTCAAAACCAACACGACCTTTAATACCAATGATCGTATCACCCACATGAATATCTCTGCCAATTCCAAAAGGACCTGCAATGGTTTGTAAATATTGAATGGCTTCTGTTGGATGATCGAATGCTTTATCATTAATCGCTTTCAATTCACCTTTTACAAAACTTAATTTAACTTCTTCAGCTGCTGTTTTTGTTACTTGTGTGGGCCATGCTTCTTCCGGTAAAATACCTTTGCTCTTCAATGTTTCTTTACCGCCAACACTGGTTCCCCATAAACCTTTATTGACCGAATAAACGGCCTTATCAAAATTCATCGCAACACCTTTCTTCTTTAAATAATCAATCTCTTCTTCTCTGCTTAATTTTAAATCGCGAATAGGCGTAATGATCTCAACACCGGGAATCATGATATGAAAAATCATATCAAAACGTACCTGATCATTTCCTGCACCGGTACTTCCATGCGCTACTGCATCGGCATTTAATTTTTTTGCGTGTGATGCAATATGCAATGCTTGCGATAATCTTTCAGCACTAACACTTAACGGATAAGTATTATTCTTTAATACATTTCCGAAAATTAAAAACTTAATAATACTGTTGTAATAATCTTTAACTGCATTAACTGTAGTGTGTGTTTTTACACCCAATGCATAAGCATGTGCTTCTATCTTTTTTAATTCTTCTTCACTGAATCCGCCGGTGTTTACAATAATACTGTGCACTTCATATGCTTTATCTTCAAAATGTTTTACACAGAAAGTGGTATCTAATCCGCCGCTGAATCCCAGCACTACTTTTTTTGTTGACATGACTGATAATATTTTCTATTGAATAAAATGCCTTTTAAAAACGGAACAACAAATGAAAGATTATTTTTAATGTGGATGCGCCATTGTTTTCTTTTTCAAAAAATGGTTTTAATAATTTCCATTGTTTAAAACGCAATAATCTTTCCAATCCTTTTTTATTTTCTTCAAAATATTCTTTTGTTTCTTTTGGTTCATAATGATCTTTCGGATCAAACAACATCGCTGTGCACATACAAATTTTTCTATCCTTGCTCATCAATATATCATAATTCACGCAGCTTTTACAACCTGCCCAAAATTCTTCATCATCTGTTAACTCAGAATACGTAACCGGCTCATAACCCAATTCACTGTTTATCTTCATAACTGCCAAGCCCGTAGTTAAACCAAATATTTTTGCATCAGGATATCTTTCTCTGGAGAGATTAAATATTTTTTGTTTGATCAATTTAGCCACACCACTTTTTCTAAATTCAGGCGCAACAATCAATCCGCTGTTGGCAACAAATTTTCCATGACTCCATTCTTCAATATAACAAAATCCCACCCATTGCCCTGTTGATGTTACGGCAATCACTGCTTTATCTTCCAGCATTTTAGCTGCCACATATTCCGGTGATCGTTTGGCAATACCTGTGCCACGGGCTTTTGCAGAAGATTCCATTTCATCTGTGATACGTTTGGCATAATGTGTATCTAAATGATCTGCTATACGAACGATGATTTGTTGATTATCCACTTTTATTTGCGATGTTGTAAATGAAAAATTTTAAATTTTATCAGGACTGTGTTGATACACTTCGCCCATGTTGTTACCATTAAATTGTAACAATAAGTATTAAATGCGTGGTCGTCGCAATAAAAAAAGAAAGTTAGCGGTACCCAAAAAGGTAGCATCACCCTTTAAACTAGGATGATTTGCTGAAAAATTGATATGGGTTTTATTCTGTTTCAATGTCTGTTCAAAATAAATGGTGAACAAGATTTTTTGAGGATGTAAAAGTATAACAGTTTACAATAAATGCGCCATTTTTTTTCTTAAATCTGCAATAAGCTTAGCTTACACAAACTAAAAAGCCGTTTCTGAAATTGAAACGGCTTTTTATATACTGAGAATTTTATCTATTCATCTCCACCTCTGCGACCACCGCCGCCAAATCCGCCGCCACCCATTCCGCCACCATCACGCATTCCACCAGGAGGCATCATTCCTCTAAACATGCCCGGCATTCTGCCTTGCTGATTGCTATTGAAATTGCGAAGATTGTAGGTAAAGGTTAACATGGCATATCTGGTTAACACATTTGTTTTTGTATTGGTAATAACATTCACCGAAGTTGAATTTGTTACAGACACATTTTGATTCAATAAATCATAAACGGTTAAACGCAACTCGCCGGCTTTATTTTTAAATAATTGTTTAGCAACAGATGGATTGATTAAAGGAACACTGGTATTATAACCTGCCGGACGATTGCCGAAATAAGATAGATAACTAAACTCTGATGCTAATATCCATCCGCTTTTAGAATACAAAGTAAATTCTGCATCTATCTGGTTTGTATAATAATTGGTGTTGGTTCCTTTACTGATGGTATTTGAAGTAGTGCTGTATCCGAAAGTATTAAACAAATTCATGTCGAAACCTTCTTTCAAATTAGTGGTCCATTTCACAGTTTCTCCAAATGTTGTACTCCTGGTATAGTTATTAATGTAATGAGCTATTGAAGTATCTGATGATACTAAATTCTGACTTTGATTATAACCAACATTGGTAGTGAAATTTAAATTTGATTTCGGTTTCTTTAAAGGGAAACCATAATTAAAGTAACCTGAAATATTATACGTTCCGTCTAAATTAACATAGCGGGTAGTGGTACCGCCTTTTGTATTTACCACAGTGGCAGATTGAATATCGTTAACAGTGGTACTTGCATTAATCGTTGCAAAAAATATATGTTGCGTTAATGGATCAAATGAAGTATACAATGCACGTAAACTATGCGTGAACTGTTGTTTTAAGTTAGCGTTACCAATAGTGAAATTTACATTATCCGAAGTAGTAGTAATCGGTTGTAATTGACCGGCACTTGGTTGCCCTGTTCTTCCGGTATAAAATAATCTTAAGCTTTTAGTTCTGGTATAATTATACGTAAAGTTGGCAGTAGGTGTAAAGTTTACATAGTTTCTGGCAACTATAACATTCTTTGTTGTATTGTTACTGGTATAATCTGTGAATTGTAAACCGGTACCCACATTAAAATTGTATTTACTTTTTTGAATGCGATAACTTATTGTGGCTGTACTGGATGAAGATGTGTACTTATATGAATTACTGAATAAACTGTCTAACTGATTATACAAATGAGATGAGTTGTTGAAATCATAAGTATTGCTGATGGTATTGCTGTTACTGTAAGAATAGTTATAACGCAATTCTATGATTTGATTTTTACCGATCGGTTCTGTATAAGAAACTGTTGGACTAAAACTGAATGAATGTGTTGAATCAATATAATGTTGGTTCAATGTATCCTTTGTTGTTAAAGGATTATATATAGAAGGATAGATGGTATTGATAGAATAATTATTGCCATAACCATTATTCGCAGCAGCAGAAAAATTCATGTCAAGCGAAATGGTTCTGAATTTCTTTGCAAACTTATGTCGAAATTGAAAGTTAGCACCATTGATACTAAAACCTGTGTTCACACTATTGCCATTGGTAATAGAACTGTTAATCAATCCGCCTTTTGTTCCGGTTGTTGTTTTTGTTGAATTAGAACTCGGCTCACTTGTTTGGAAGGTAATATTAGGACGAGATACAATAGAATTATTACTATCAATTCTGTCTTCAAAATTAAAAGTGATTCTATGATTGGGTGTTCTTGAAATAGAATTAGAAGTTGAGTTAGTGAATTGAGAAGAGTCGGTTAATATTTTCTGACTATTGCTTTGTGTAGATACAGCAGTATGCAGATTGTTATAAAAATAACTGCCGCTTGCATCAATGTCCTTACTCCAGGCATCGCGATAATTGATACCACCTGCCCAAGTAGTAGTAATACCACTGCTGGTGCCACCACCGACGCCGACGACGCCGACAAATCCTCCACCGCCACCACCACGGCCACCACCGCCTCCACCCAAGATATCCTGTTGAGTGAAGTTTTGTTTATTGATATCGTTACCCTGACCTAACAATGAAATTTGTTGATTGCCATTGAAGCGATGAATATTAAAACTTTCATCGTAATTGCCATCTGTACCATCACCCACTACTGCTTTACCAAAATAACCTTTGCGTTTATCTTTTTTAGTAGTGATATTGATTGTTTTAACTCTGTTACCATCATCAAAGCCGGTAAATTTTGATTGATCACTTAGATCATCAAATACCTGAATCTTATCAATAATATCCGGAGGTAAATTTTTGGTAGCCATTTTTGGATCATCTCCAAAAAAGCGTTTACCATCTACCAATACTCTTTGTACGGTTTCACCTTGTGCTTTTATATTACCACTTTTATCTACATCAACTCCGGGTAATTTTTTTAACAGATCTTCTGCAACCGCATTGGGTTTTGTTTTAAAACTGCTGGCATTAAACTCAGTGGTGTCTTTATGCATTACAATGGGTGATTGGGTAACGGTTACCATACCCAAATCAGCTTCCTGTGTTTTTAAATAAATAGAACCCAAATTTAATATTGGGTTAGTTGCAGAAGTATTGATCTTCTTAAACTGGTTGCTATATCCCTGAAAACTTATTTTTAATAAAAAACTGCCAAAGGCAATATTTTTAAGTTCAAAACTGCCATCTTCTTTACTTAACACAAAAGCTTCCACAGTAGAATCTTTCGGATCTAATATCGAAACAGACCCATCTTTTAAAGATTGCTTGCCGATACTGTCTATCAATTTTCCTTTTACCGTTGCTGTTTGCGAAAATGCCCATGAGGCCAAAAAAACACATGCTAATACAATAATAATCTTCTTCATAATAGTTACTTAAGTTAAACCGAGCGTAAAAATACCTGATTCGTTATCAAATAGGTGTTCAGTTGATATAAACGGCAAGCTAACCTGATTGTTGGCTTAGGTATAAAAAAAATCGGTGAGAAATGATGCCCGGTAGGTATTTCGGTGAAAGTATTGAATTTAAGCTGCGGATAATGCATTGTCCGATAGCAATATTTCTATTGTTATTTTAAAATAACAGATTGCTTTAGCAACTACTAATTCGGGTACATGAAATTTATTATTCTCGTAATGTGAAAGCATTTGTCGGGAAATGCCCAGCGCTTTGGCACAATCTTCTTGTTTAATATCATTTGATAAGCGCAACCTGCGAACGTTAGGGCCAATATTGTTATTGTAAAATGGTTTACCCAATGTACCTCTTAAGTAGGGTTTTCTTTTTTTCATGAGTTGGAGAGTTTATATAATTAGTACAATCGGGTAATGAAAGATATAAAAAAAAATACGTTTTTAATATATTTTACCTTTTTTTAAAATACCGTTAAAACACGGGAAAAAAGTACCGTGAAATAACGGTATAAAATGGATTGTAAGAATGCTATGTTTGAAACAAAATCTTCTGTAATGCAACAGCAGCAATTGTTACAACGTGTAAAAGAAAATTTCTATTGCAGTACAATTTTTGAAGAACATACAAGAGAGAAAAATTTCTTTTACAAAATGTACAAGATTCTTTTACAATTTGTACAAGAAAAAAATTGTACAGCAAACAATGTGTGTAGAACTTGGTATCTCCAAAGCGCAAGGAACGGGTATTCCGAAAAACGTATAACAGAGTAGGAATTTAATTTAAAATTTATTTTATGAGAAAAATAATAATTGTCCCTTTTGTTCTGATTTTATCATCTTTTTGTATCATGCTTAGTTGTTCCAAAAATGGTACGAACATAGAACTTAAAGACCCCTCGTTATTAAGTGAAGACAAGTCATTTATAGAACTTACAACGGAAACGTATAATTATCTTTTATTTATTTCAAACACAATCAAGAAAAATTCTCTGTCATTATCAAAACTGCAAACCGGACTTTCAGATTTGCAGAATAAAAATCTTTCATATAATGAACAAATGAATTCAATTGATATTATTTTTGAGGCATCTGTAGCAACAAGGTTAGAAGAACATATGAAGATGTATAATTCTAAATGGAATGAAATTAAATCTAAATATACTACAATAACAGAAGATGTTTTACAGAAAGAGTGTGCTGAAGTATTAGCAAAAAAATCGTCACTCACTATTGGAAGGATTACTCAAACTAATACATACACAACACAAAGTATTAATCTAATGTATGAGGATTATAGTTGTGGTTGGCGATATTATCTTTGTGCTGGAGCAGCTACTGCAGGTGCAATTTTATGTCAAGGTGGCTGTGATACAACTGCACTGGCTTTTACAGCAGGTTTTGGCATACCAGCTTGTGTTGTTCTTTGTGGAACTCTTCAAGTAGCTGCAATTGCAACATGTGCGGATAATTATTGCCCTAATAATAACTAAATTAAGAGCTATGAATAAGCAAAATGCTCGTTATGGATTATGGTTCTACTTGGTAACCATGATACTTTCATTTATTTTTCCTAAACAAATTTTTGGAAATATATTTATAATAATAACTTATCTCATTGTCAGTTTAATTCTGATTTATTTCATTTATTTTTATAAAAGGAAAAAGCAAATGACAGATAAAAATCTTTAAATAATATAACAGAAACAATGAATTAGTAAAACAAAAATACGGATGTCTTAATTAACAATCAAGACATCCGCTTCTGCTAAATTAAACATGAAACTTTTTTACATTTTACTGCTAATTGTTATTTCTTCATTTATTCCACTAAATAAGCAATATAATTTTAGAAAATTACCCATTTTTTATTTGCTTAAAACAAATGATAGTACAGCATCTGTAAAAAATATCATTAATAACTTTTTTAAAGCAAATAAAATCGACGTTTTAACAAACTCTGATTGTCAAGTGTATCAAAAAAGATTATTTCAATCTTTTTCTCTGGAGGAAATGAATAGAATGCATATTACTTCTAAAGAGGAGATGCTTAGTTATATGGAAAATCAACCATCTATGTACATGTTTCTAAATTTAACGGTATGGCTTGGTAAAAATGATTCTACAAATCAGACACTTGATTCTTTAAACTTTAACTCCTATACTTACCCTGCTATTACAAAATCGGTTAGAGAAGGGAAAATCTTAAAAGACATTTTTAAAAATATGACAACTAAAGATGCTGTTGAAAGATTATTATCTTCTTTTAGTTATTGATAAATATATGTTATGGTATAAATTTTGTTAAATGTAATAAGCTATATTTTATTTAAAACTGCTAAACTTATTCTCATGAAACCCTGTACACGCCTTCTATTGGTGTTTACTTGCATTGTAAGCATAGATATTTGTAATGCACAAACTATTTCGCTCGATTCGCTTAAAATAAAATACGAGAACAAAACCATTCATTATAGTAACGGGCATTATGTAAAAGGGTATCAAACTCTGACTGGCACTGACTTTAAAAATGAGTTTAGCATTTCACCCGAAGCCTTTGCTAATTTTGAATTATATCAAAAAATAAAAAACACATCATTCATATTTTTGGTGCTGCGTTAGCTTCAACAATTGGTGCTATAGCAACTCATGACAATAATAAGGGTTTAGCCACAGGGCTTATTGTTAGTACTTCAGTTTTCGATTTTATTTCTATCAGAATTCGTTTAAAAGCAACCAATAAATTTCAACAAGCAGTGTGGTTGTATAACAGAGATGTATTGTTAAAATAAAATGCTAACTAAACAAATACTCTACATCTTCTTTGGTTAATGATTTTACAAAACCTTCATCATCGGTAATTAAATCTCTTGCCAGATTGCGTTTGCGTTCCTGTAGTTTTAAAATTTTATCTTCTACCGTATCGGTACAAATCATTCTGTATGCAAATACATTTTTTGTTTGGCCAATACGATGTGTTCTGTCAATAGCTTGTTGTTCTACCGCAGGATTCCACCAGGGATCAACAATATATACATAATCAGCCGCCGTTAAATTTAAACCCACACCACCTGCCTTTAAAGAAATTAAAAATACTCTGCAACTATCTTCATTTTGAAAACGATTGATGGCTTTTTCTCTGTCATTAGCCGAAGTGCTGCCGTCAAAATATTCATAATCCACTCCCAACTCTTTCATCTTTTCTTTAATCAATGCCAGCATGCCCAGAAATTGCGAGAACACCAAAGCCTTGTGATTACTGATGTTTTCAGTGATCTCTCTTCCCAATTCTTCCAACTTCACAGATACATTTGGAAATTTTTCCTGCTCATTTACAATGGCCGGACTATCACATATCTGTCTCAATTTCATTAAACCTTGTAAAATAGTCAATTGAGATTTTTGTATACCCTGTTCTTCTACGGTTCCTAAAATTTTATCGCGATAATCGTTGCGATAAGCATCATAAATTTTTCTCTGTTCATCACCCATATCGCAGAACAAAACCATTTCTTGTTTCTCCGGAAGATCTTTCGCTACCTGTTCTTTTGTTCTTCTTAAAATAAATGGATACAATAATTTGCGTAAATGTTCTTTCTGTTCTTTTTCACCAAACTTATCTATCGGAATAGAAAATTCCTGTTTAAAAAATTCCATTGTTCCTAACATGCCCGGATTCAAAAAATTCATCTGCGCAAAAATATCGAAGGTATTATTTTGTAAAGGTGTACCGCTCAAACAAAGCCTGTTCTTGGCTTTCAGCAAACAAGCTGCTTTGGCAACTTTGCTTCCCGGATTTTTAATAGCCTGACTTTCATCCAATATCACATAATCAAATTGCACATCAATGAATTGTTTGATATCGCTTCTCAGTGTTCCGTAAGTAGTGATGATGACTTCATTTTTTTCCTCTAAAATATTATCATGATCTCTGGCACCGCCATGATGCGTATAATAATGTAAGGTTGGTGTGAATTTTTTTATTTCATTCTGCCAGTTGAACATTAGTGTTGTTGGACAAACCACCAATGCTTTCAAACTTTCATTTTCTTGTTTCAAATGATGCAAAAAAGAAAGTGCCTGAATGGTTTTACCCAAACCCATATCATCCGCTAATATACCGCCCCATTGCACTTCGCTTAAATAATTCAACCATTGAAAACCACTTTCCTGATAAGGTCTTAATACATCCACTAAATGTGCAGGCGGAAGAATTTCTTTGATGGAATGATTGCCTTTCAGTCTTTCATATTTTTCTTCTAACTGGATAAATAATTCTTCTTCATCGCGTAATTGATAAAGATCTTCAATAACACTGAATTGATATTTACTCAATTTCATGTTATCTACCTTTCCTTCACCTACTTTAAACAACAAAGAATATTTCTTGATCCATTCTTCCGGTAATATGCCAAGTGTGCCGTCTTCTAATTGAACAAATTGTTGTTTGTTCGCCAATGCTTTTTTAACATCTGCAACAGTTACTCTTTGCTCGCCGAATTGTATTTCTACTTTAGCATCAAACCAATCGGTATGCGAACTGATATAGATTTTTGTGGAAGGCTTCGCGGTATTGAATCTAAAGTTTTTCAATGCTTCATAACCATAAACATCCACATTCATTTCTTTCACTGCATCTACAAATAAAAAGAACCAATTATTTTTCAGCACGTCTGTCCCTTTCAATGCCAGCGTATCGCTTTCGCTCGGATGAATAAATTGTGAATGAAGATTTTCTATTTTTTGAATAAAAGATTTTTCCGCGTCAATATTTCTTTGGATCAATAATAACTTATCTGCCATCGGCACAACAATCTTTTCTTTATCACCCGATCGTACATCATACCCTTCATAAGTAAACACCGGTTGAAACAATAAATAATCGCCTTTTTCTTTTAAGATAATTTTTGCCAAAGGTTTACTGTCTCTTACTTCCTGTTTCTTTAAATTGCCAAACTGTACATTGTATTCTTTTGATAAAGGAAGGATCAACTGCTCTAAATGTTTTGCCCAATCATTCGCTTCTACAATCATTTTACCGGAGGGTAGAAATTTTTCAATAATCAAAATATCTTCTGAACGCTCCCAGGTAAAAAATTGATCATGATATTGAAACAATAATGCAGTCTCCATTTCATTCTCGGTAATATTCAAATTGGCCATCGGTAAGGAAACTCTGCATTCAATCTCATACTGATTATTGCTGTAATTGATCTCAAATTCAGGAGAAATGAATTGTTGTGAAACTACCGCCTGTTGCAGGTTTGCGCTGGTGAATGATTTTTTCTCCGGCAAGAAAAAAACAAAATTACTGGATGATAATTCTGCAAATAATTTTTTGAATTTAGGATGCAAATATTCGTTGATGAGATGACGTGTTTCTTCCGGTAACTCATCATCATGTTGCTGAATGATGTTTTCCCAAATACCACTGAATGGTGAATTACGAGTAAGATATCTGTTCACTTCAGCAGGTAATAATTTGCGCAATTGCTGTAAAACAATTTTATCTTCTTCACTGAATACTTCTGTATTGATGAATTTATTGAGATCTAATTTTTCTGTCTTGCCCACATACTTCGAAAAATCTTCATCCGCTTCTCCCTGCACCAATTCCATTTGCACATAAGGATACTGCAATTGCGTAGTAGTGATTACCACCCCCAATTTCATTGCAGATCTTTTGGGAGTATCTAATTCTTCTGTTTCTGTAACCACATTGGTAACCATTTCCATTTCTTCATACTGCGGTTTGGGTCTTAATTCATTTGCACTTGGTGTTGCCACCACTCTTTTAATAGAGCTATCCAATACACGCAAAAATGGTTTTCCATCCTGATAAGTGAATTCAAATTTCCCTTTCAGGTCATCGGTTAATGAATAACCATAAATGGATAATAATTTATTTTTTACGATATCCCAGTTTCGGATGCTGTCAAAATAATTTGGTCCGTAACTGTTTAATAATTGCAATAACACAATCACTTTATGTTCGCATAAAGGATGATGTTGATCGCTGTTACAGTTACAACTTGTATCAAAATTGCGCTCTTCGTTTTTTTGAATCAGTAATTTATAGGTATGATTATTTTCGATGACCTCAGCGATCACTCTTTCCTCTTTCGCTTCAATAATATTTGCTTTATTACTGCGCAGATAATTTTCTGCATTCGCATAAGAATCAGGTGCAGAAAGCATTTTGATCATCTTCAATTCCAACAACTTCATTTTAACCGTAGTATGCTTCTGATCGTAGTTGGTTTCTTTTCCACCCAATAAATTTTTATCCATCATCTCTTGCAAATAAAACAAGGCACCTGCTTTGTGTCGACAGATCTCACTTAAATTATACGGACAAGAACAACGAAGTGATAATGTTTTTGGATCTCTGAATTGATTGATATGAACTTTATAGTAAGTAGAATAGCTGTCGTCTTTTACACGGAATACAGCAGTTCCCATCAGGTCGTTATGCTCTATCAGTTCAACATTGCCTGAGGAATGAATTTTTTTTCCTCTGCGGATTACTTCTTCCGAGCCGTTGTTATAAATATGTTTTATTAAATAGGGTAACGCCATAAAATTGAATGACAGATTTTTGTTGACAGATAATGGTATGACCGTCAACTGTCATCTATCTTCTGTCATCGGTTCGGAAAAGACCAATTTGCAAAAGTAAAGGAATGCAACTGACAGTTAAAAGAAAATTGCAATGAATGTGGATGAAATGTTTGTTAAGTTTTAAGCCTGGGCTATCAATGCGCCGCTTTTGTAAACGGGTAAAACATTGGCTGCATCAGCCGTTACGCAGTATTCAAGGTCTTTTTCTAATCCGTATGCGGCTAAACGATGCCAATGCGTAGTTAAGCGAATAAAGCTTTTCATATCTTCTTTATGCAACTGATACATTTGTTCTGCCATTAAAGAAGAATCGCAATGAATGGTAAAATGTTCTTTAATACGATGAATAACTGCACCCGCAAACAAAGTGTCTTCTAAATTAATTCTGTCTTTCCATGCAGAGCAACCGAGTATTACATTTTTCTTTTGCGCTATTAAATGATTGCACACTGCAGACAAATTCGGGAATGACCCGGTAATCACTTCATCGGCACCATTCTTCAATGCCATGTGCAGTAGTTTAGTGCCGTTGGTAGTAGTTAATACCAGGGTTTTCCCTTCAATAAATGATCTGGGATATTCGGCAGGAGAGTTGCCATGTGCCAATCCTTCAATTATTTTTCCATCCCGCTCACCGGCTGTAATGCTCTTGGGTGTGGCATTTCCGATAGCAATACATTTTTCTACACTATCTACCGGAATAATTTTTAATGCGCCATTGTGTAAGGCGGTGGCAATGGTAGAAGTTGCACGAAACACATCAATAATCACAACTATGCTATTGCTCACATCATAAATATCCAATAAACGCGGAGAGAACAAAGTAAACAGCGTTGGTTTGCTCATAAGCTGCAAAGATAGCTTTCAACGAAAATCAATTCAAATAAAAACTATTTCTTTCTGTATTGAATTTCTACCCGAACAACACCGGCGGCAATCATATCAATTTGTTTGGCAGCTGCTTTACTGAGATCTATTATTCGTCCGGCAGCATACGGACCGCGATCGTTAATGCGAACGATGACTGATTTATTATTCGCAAGATTGGTCACTTTTACCATCGTGCCAAAAGCTAAATGTTTATGCGCTGCAGTAAATTGAGATTGATGAAATGTTTCACCGTTGGCTGTTTTTTTGCCATCAAATTCATTTCCGTAAAAAGAAGCTTTACCGGTTTCGCTGACTAATTTGCCACTACCTGATAATGTTGAAGCAGATGGTGTATTGGTTGGTATGGTTCTATGATGACAGGCAACGAATACCATTGAAAGAAATAAAATACAGGACAGGATTTTTTTATTCATGCCCTAAAATTATTTCTTGCTATAAGAAATAAGCGCATCTTCTTATTAACAATTTTCTTTTTATGTTGAAAAAAGGAGCTTGTGATAATTGGATGATTCGGTAATGTGATGATTATTGTATCACTTACGCAAACGGAACTTTCACCAGTTTTGCTTTTACTAAACTGTTGCGAATGTCAATAAATATTTCAGTATCTAATGATGCATGATCAATTGCTACATAACCCAGGCCCACAGCCTTGTTCAGTGAAGGTGCTTGTGTTCCGCTGGTTACTTTGCCAATAACATGTCCGTTGGCATCTTTAATGATATAATCATGTCTGGGTATTCCACGATCAATCATTTCAAAGCCCACTAATTTTTTTTGTATGCCTGCTGCCTTTTGTTTTTCAATAATATCTTTAGCAGTAAAATCTTTCGTGAATTTGGTTACCCAGCCCAGGCCTGCTTCTAATGGCGAAGTGGTATCATCAATATCATTACCGTATAAACAATAACCCATTTCCAAACGCAAAGTATCTCTGGCACCTAAGCCTATGGGTTTTAATCCTTGTGGTGTGCCTATTTCAAAAATAGCATTCCAAATTTTTTCTGCATTATCTTCTTTGTCTTCAAAATAAATCTCCACACCACCGGCACCGGTATATCCTGTTGCACTAATGACCACATTATCTACACCTGCAAATTTTCCTTTGGTAAAAGTGTAGTATTTTAAGTTCAAAATATCGGTATCCACCAAGGGTTGTAAAATTTTAGTAGCATTGGGTCCCTGAATAGCCAACAAACAAGTTTTATCGCTGATATTATGCATCTCTGCATTCTTCGAATTGAATTTCGAAATCCAATTCCAATCTTTTTCAATATTACTGGCATTCACTACCAGCATATACACTTTATTTTCTTCAATACAATACACCAATAAATCGTCAACAATACCGCCTTGTTCGTTTGGCAAACAACTATACTGTGCTTTGCCATTAGTTAATTTAGAAGCATCATTGCTGGTAACACGTTGAATGAGATCCAATGCATGTTCTCCTTTCAAAATAAATTCACCCATATGACTTACATCAAACACACCTGCATTATTACGCACTGCTGCATGTTCATCATTGATGCCGGTATAACTGATGGGCATATTATAACCTGCAAAGGGAGCCATCTTTGCACCCAATGCAATATGTTTTTGAGTGAAGGGTGTATTTTTTACCACAATCGTTGTTTTAGTTTGCGCAAAAATAAGTGATACTGCTTCGCTGAAAAAATAAAAGCAGCCTTGCGATCAAGATTGCTTCACCAAAACCAACTGTATATATAGAGAATGAATACTTAATGTAAACTGATAACTCTTGTTATTTTCCATTCGCCTTTAATGTAATGCCATATAATTATAAACCTGCTGCCGGTTTGCTTTTGATTAGATTCCGGCTCTTGATTATTATGAAATCGGTGCATGCCAATTTCAATAGCACCATATCCCGGAACAGGCGATACTTCGATACTTCCTTTTATTAATTCTCTGGTTACTTTTCCGCAGATATTTTTTTGTGTAGCTGCTAAGAGATCTTTTTTAGAAGTTGATAAGCCACCTTTGTCGTGATAAAATTCAATACTGTCAGAATAATAATTGGTTTGCGTTTTTATATCACAATTATTGTAGGCATGAAAGAACAAACTGTCTTGCAGTACAATTTCATTATATAATTTATCTGATCCGGGAATAGATTTTTTTTCCTGTGCAGTTGCAAAAGCAACAGAATATATCAGCATGAATAAAATAAAAATCGATTTCATTTAATTATTTCTTTCATGATCAATAGTTTTTGATGAATAAAGGGAAGTGCCGCTACCGAGAACAATACCGGCACTTGTTTCCCAACTTCAACCGAGTTTTACATAGAGAATTTCATCATCAGCAAATCGATACCGGGTTCAATACTGCTTTTATTATTTTGTGCCGATTGTTTTTTTGCCGGCTCAACTTTCTTTTGCTTTTCAGGTTGATAATGATAGCGTGCACTATCACTGCCATCTTGTAATTGTTTGTCTATTTCCTGCAATTCGCGAAGCTTCTGTTCTTTTTCTCTTAAAATTTGTTCTTTGCTTTTTTTAAATTCATCGATGGCATTGTTAGAAGAATTATCCGATTCATCCTCATTTACTTTATCGGTTCTTTGCAAACCCTTCTCTGTCATGATGTATTCTACATTGTGATTCCATCTTTCTTCGCGTGTGTTTTCATAATATCTCCAATCCCAACCTTCATCATCCCAATTGTTACCGATTCGAATATGAAAATCTTCTGCAGCATCATAATCTACTTTTATTCTTTTACCAACCGGAACGGCAACAGTGATGATGATTCTCTGATTGCGGAATTTTTCATTCTTGGTTAATGCAATACCCCGGTCTAATTGCAGTGTGCTGTCCACTTGTGTAATGTGATAATTGATCTTACGCACATTATCATCTGCTTCTTTTCTGCTGGTACCATCTGCAAATTTTACAACAGATACCTGGAAGCTGTCGGTCAAAGATTTAATAATTCTTACTCTGGTGTTTTGAATATATAATGTATCATCATCTAAATTTTGAAACGGTTCTAATCTAAACCAACTTCTGTTACTGTAAAATTTAGAGTGAAGCGGTACACGTAATTCTAATTTGCCCACTTTCGCATTGGTCAAAGCAACCGTTTGTTCTTCGGGATGATTGCTGTAACGAAAATCATTTCTTACAGAGGCGATCAATCCGATAAAACAAACCCAGCCTAATATCCACAATGCAATGAATACAGAGCGCAATAATTTGCTGTTGCCTTTTAATCTGGCTATTCTGCGAATGATCCAGGTAACCAGGCCGATAAATGGAACCCAAATAAATAACATCAATGTACCCCAGGCCAATATTTCATCCCAGCCATTGTTTAAAATAAATTCTTTGTGCGGTAAAAATCCGGTGAATACTATACCTATACCAAATAATGCAGCTGTTAACGCAAATAATATCGAGCCAATAATAAAGTAGGCAAATATTTTAGCGAAGATCACAATCACATCACCGATACCACGACCTACTTTTTTTACAGTAGTTGCACCATGTGTATTCGCTGTTTCTGCAATGTTCTTACTGAACTGTTGCGCTTTTTGAGAAATATCTTTTCCAAATTCCTCTGCTCTCTTGGAAAACCCTTCCATATCACTTTGAATAGTGTTCTTAATATTATTCAGATCTACTTTTTCTCCCTTCATTTCTAATTTATCAGCAGAACTTTTTGCTTCCGGAAAAACGATCCATAAAATAATATAAATGAATGTTGCACCCGGACTAAAAGAAATACTTAAGAAATGAGGGAAATCCCAAATACCCCAATGTCCGAAACGAAACAAGAATGAAAAGAATGGTATCAGGAAAAATAATCTGGGTATCCAAACATGTACACCAAAATAATGAGCCAATCCACTGCACACACCGGCAATTAATTTATCATCCGGATCTCTGAATAAACGTTTGCGTTGTGAACCAATCACTGTTGATGCAGAACTGGGTACGGCGATCCATAATATTAAATACGGAAAAAAGGCTACACCAAAGAATATCACAAATAAGATACGCACTATTAACGGATCGATACCAAAGTAATTGGCAATACCACTACACACACCACCCAACACTTTTGAATGCTCATCGCGATACAATTTTTTTGGTTCGGATGATTGGTAAGTATAAGATTGTTGTTGAGATGATTGTGTTTTCTCGCTGCCTAATTGAGATTTTACATTGGCCTCTTCACCTTCAAAATCTTCGGGCCTTCCCATACTGTCAATAATGCGATTCACATCATCATCGGTAATACAAGTAGTGCCTTGCTTTAAGGTTTCGCTGAATAGTTCAGCAATTCTGCTTTCAATATCGTTGATGATCTCATCGCGTCCGTCTTCATTAGCAAAGAAGGCGCTTAAGCTCTCCACATATTTTTTCAGAATATCATAGGCAGATTCCTCAATAGGAACTACTCTGCCCTGAAAGTTTATATTGATTACCTTTTTCATGATTAGTTCGTGTTTTGTTGGTTAGAGTTGGGTTGGGTTTCCTCAGGATTAGAATGTTGCGGGGGCTGTGTTAATGCATGAACCGCATCTGCCAGTTCCTGCCAGGTATTTTCCAGCACACTGTAAAATTCCAATCCCTTTTCGGTAAGCATAAAATATTTTCGTGGCGGACCACTATTGCTTTCTACCCAACGATAATTTAATAAGCCTGCATTTTTTAATCGTGTTAACAAAGGATACAATGTGCCTTCCAAAATATGGAGGTTGGCACTTTTCATTTGTTCCACAATATCACTTGGATAAACTTCGCCCTGGCGAATAATGGATAAAATGCAAAACTCCAATACTCCCTTTCGCATCTGGCTTTGTGTATTTTGAATGTCCATGTTCCGGAGTTTTTATCGGCACTTTTTGTAAAGTGCTTCGTTAGAAATAATTGTTTGTTGGATTCATAGGATATAAGATCCGGCTTTTAGCAAGCCATTAAAAACCTTCTTTGCGTTCTGGCTTTTCTCATGCGTTGAATATTCCATAAACCCGCAGCACTGAATGTTGCTTTTGCTTGAATATGATCATTCATATTAATGGCTACAGTTTCTCTTACCTGTTCGGTAAGATTGTTGAATTCTGTTTTGCTGATAGCAGTTAAGAGGTTGTTGTTTGAAGTTTTCATAAATTATGTTTTAATGTTTTTGGTTATTGTCAGTTTTCGGTTTTTTGATGCTTTTCATCTCCCTTTATTTACTTTGACAACACAAAGATATAAATTATTTGGTACTATGCAACACATAGTACCAAGTTTATTTTAGTAATAGGTGGTGTGAAGAAGTATATTTTATTTTAAATAATTGAAAATGAATTAGTTATATAAATGCCGGTATTTTGAATGATATGATAAACGGTTTGAAAAAAGGTACGAACGGAGGCGAAAAACGATTAATTGAAGCATAATACCACAGTAATAGAGATAGTATAAACCATTTTTTGCAGTGCTTTTTATCTTGTAACAATGCCCTTACCGGAATCAGATGATTTTTGATCCGGGTATTACTATACCTAACCGGCGGGTTGATTATGGATTTGTTTTGGTCTTGTTCGGATCAAGTGCATTGTTCAATGCACTTGATCCGAAGGAGTCCCGAAGCAGACCAGAAGAAGGTCAGAAGGAAATAGGTATGTCTTATACTGAAAAAATTTGAGCTGCTGCTATCGTGAGAGTTAAGCTTAGGTCTCTTCGGATAGCGCTGTATTGAGGTTATTTACTACAAACTCACGATACCATTTTTAATGGCATACATCACTAAGCCAACTCTGGTACTGACCTGTAATTTTTTAAACAGAGCATCGCGGTAGCCATCAATGGTACGTTCGCTTACAAACATTTCTTTGGCAATTTGCTGATAACTTTTTTCGCTGCAGGTAAGTTTTAAGAATTCTGTTTCTCTGTCTGTTAGTTTTAAAAGCTTGTTCACCGGGCTTTGGTTATCTACTAATAAATGAATGGAATGCAATATTTTTTTAGAAACGAGTTCATTATAAAAAAAACCTTTGCTCAATACTTCATTGAATGCCAATTTCAATTCATCCGGATCTGCATCTTTTAATACATATCCCTTTGCACCGCATTTGATCATTTTAATAATAGTGGTATCCGCATCCATGGTGCTCAATGCCAGTATTTTTATTTCGGGATAATGATCTTTAATCCAGGTAGCCGTTTCATAGCCATCCATTTCAGGCATATTAATATCTAATAAAACAATATCGGGTTGGAAAACCCAGTTAAATTGACCCCCTGATTCCAGAGTAAAGTAGTCCCGGTTCTCCAGATCAATGTGACCCCCCTTCGCCATTTCAAATTGACCCCC
>CAIRTF010000115.1 GCA_903881425.1 uncultured Chitinophagaceae bacterium
ACGATAGAAGCTTTCTTTAAAATAAGCATAAGCTATATCGGGCTGGTTCAATTTTAAATAAATTTTACCGAAGGCAAGTGGCAAATAAACAGTTGAGGTATCATTAATTTTTATATTAATCTCATTAGATTTTTGTGCATATGATAAAGCAGAGTCAACCTGATTTGCTTTTAAAAACTGTTCTGAAACATTGTAAAATAAAATACGTTTATACAAATCATCCCTGCAAACAGCTATTCCTTTTTTCAGGTACGCAATTGCTTTATCGGTGTTGCTTTCTGACACTCCTTTGGTATTGTATATAATTGCAAGAAAATTGCTGTTATCAGGTATTGCTTCTGCAATAATGGAAGCTTTAACAATAGCTTCTTGTGCCTGCACGTAATTGCCAATTCGATTATACAAGCGTGCATATAAAAAATACCCATATGCCTGGCATGGTTTGTCATTATACTTTTCGCCAAATGCTACTTCACTTTTGGCATTGGTTAGCATTTCTTCTAAAGATGAAAAAGTAACATCACCTATTCCGTGCAATAAACGAAATTTTATACTGTCGTTCTTAGTGGTTGTTACCAACTGTCAAAGACTATCGGCAACTTGTTTTTGTGCATTCAGTTTTATTATACCTATAAAAACTAAGCAAATAAATAATAAATATTTCTGCATGGTTTAGGGTTAGCTCAGTTGTAAGATAATTAAACTTTTAAATTTAAGCAGATATATGGTCTTCACTGCTATTAAAGAGAGAAATTATAGTTTTGATTACACGAATTTAATTACACGGATTAAGACGAATTACACGAATTAGTATCTTTTAATTAATAAGCTTGAACAAATTATTCTAAACAGAAATTCGTGTAATTCGCAGAAATTCGTGTAATCATTTCTTTATCAAATAACACCACCTTTTTAATTTCCCTTCAAAATCGAATGGGGTAGTGGCTTTGGTGATGTCTTTAATTTCTGTTGCATTAATTTTTTCCTTCTCTAAAACGAATTTTGTAAAATTCGTGCTGAAATAAACAATGCCGTTTGGTGAAGTGGCATGTAATACATCATTCAATAATTCTGCATGATCGCGTTGAATGTCTAAAAAATCTTTCATTCGTTTACTGTTACTGAATGTTGGCGGATCAATGATGGTGAGATCAAAACTATTAGGTTGCAATGTTTTTAAATATTGCTTTACATCTTCATGAATGAAATGATATTTTTCCTTGTCTTTAAATTGATTGATCACAAAATTATCTTCTGCCCAGGTTAAATATGTTTTCGACAAATCAACCGATGTAACAGAAGCTGCACCCGCATTTGCTGCATACACCGAAAATGAACCGGTATAACAAAATAAATTCAATACTCTTTTGTTTATACTTTGTTCTTTAAATAGTTGTCTTGTTGTTCTGTGATCTAAAAATAATCCGGTGTCTAAATAATCAGTTAGATTGATTAAAAATTTCAATCCGTTCTCTTCAACTGTAAAAAATTCTTTGGCTGCATCTAATTTTTCATATTGCTGATTACGATGATGCATTCTTCTTCTTTGTTTGATATAAACATCTTCGTTTTTTACAGATAATATTTTGCAAACCACTACAACGCATGCTTCTAACCAAGCTTCATGTTCTTCATCTGTCATGCCATGGCGGCGTAAATATTCTGCGAGATAAACTTTATCATCATATAATTCAATGCAGAATGGAAATTCAGGCAGATCATGATCATATACTCGCCAACAAGAAATATTCAAACGCTTTGCTTGCTTGCTTTTATGCTTATACACTTTCAGCAAACGATTTTCGAACATGGTGAGTTTATTGCCTAAAGCTGAAAGAATATTGCAGTTATTTTCGCCAGACTCATTCATAATTACAAATCTAAAGAACTTACCAGCATGGAATGATAGAAACATTAAGTACAAGAAAGAGGAGTTTTAGTGCTATCTGCTTCGGGTCTTGTTCGGGACTCCTTCGGATCAAGTGCATTGAACAATGCACTTGATCCGAACAAGA
>CAIRTF010000116.1 GCA_903881425.1 uncultured Chitinophagaceae bacterium
CATCATCTTATTCAGTTAAGTTTGTTGTATTTACTAACGCTTCAGTAAGCTTATCTTCAGCCGCAGCAGGTTTATTTACTGCTCCTTCAGCAGGTGGAACAGCATTCTGTTATGCACTTCACCTGCTGATTCAGTGAACGCCTCTTTATATAACATTACTTTAGATATTGAGCAGCACAATTAATATTATTTCCACATTTATTGCTGCACCCTTCTCAAATCTCTTTGCTTTATTGTATTTGCTTACATTTGCGCACAATTATTTAAGCAAGAAATATGAGCAACCAATTATCTTCTTTATTAGACAGATTCAGTGAACCTGAAACATTAAAAATGGCAAAGCTGGGAAGAGAGCTACGTGCCAAAGGAGTAGATGTAATTGATTTAAGTTTGGGTGAACCTGATTTTGATACACCGCAACATATTAAAGATGCTGCTATTAAAGCCATTAATGATAACTGGAGTCATTATACGCCTGTTCCGGGGTATTTAGATTTACGTGAAGCTGTCTGTTTTAAATTTAAACGTGATAACAATTTAGATTACAAGCCCGAAAATATAGTTACTTCAACAGGCGCCAAGCAAAGTTTAGCCAATGCTATTTTAGCTTTGGTAGATGAAAATGAAGAAGTAATTATTCCAACACCTTATTGGGTAACTTATTCTGAGTTAGTAAAAATTGCTCGCGGTAAAGTGGTAGAGATAAGAAGCACAGTTGAAAATAAATTTAAAATAACACCACAACAACTAGAAGCGGCTATCACTCCTAAAACAAAAGTATTTTTATTTTCTTCTCCGTGTAACCCAAGTGGTGCAGTTTATAGTAAAGAAGAATTAGAGGGATTGGCCAATGTATTTAGAAAATATCCTAACATTTATATTTTGAGTGATGAGATTTATGAATACATCAATTTTGTTGGTAAACATGAAAGCATTGCACAGTTTGATGATTTAAAAGATCGCATCATCATCATCAATGGATTGAGTAAAGGCTTTGCGATGACGGGTTGGAGATTAGGTTATATCGCTGCCAATGTTGAAGTGGCTAAAGCATGCGAAAAATTACAAGGTCAGTTTACCAGCGGCACCAACTCCATCACCCAAAAAGCAGCAGTGACGGCATTGACAGGCGATTTGAGACCATCACAAGAAATGACTGAAGAGTTTACCAGAAGAAGGGAGAAAACATTATCATTAGTAAAAGATATTCCCGGATTAAAATGTTTTGAACCTGAAGGTGCTTTTTATATTTTTCCTGATGTGAGTTATTATTTTGGTAAAACAGATGGAACTAATGCCATAACAAACTCTGCAGATTTTTCAATGTATTTATTAAATGTTGCACATGTGTCTTCTGTAATGGGCGATGCATTTGGTGAACCTAATTGCGTTCGTTTTTCTTTTGCCAACAGTATGAATAATATTGAAAGAGCCTGGGCAAGAATTAAAGAAGCATTGAGTAAGTTGAAATAAATTCTTTCGCTTAATAAAAAACGTCCGAGATTCTTTAAATCTCGGACGTTTAAGTTTCATTTAGTAAGTTTGAAGACGGATACTGCATTTTCACTAACCCTTAAACCAAAAGCTATGTCTGAAACCGAAGAAACCCCAAAAGAAAAAAATTGGTTCATGAACATTATCATGTCGCAGAATACTACCATTATTGCTATCATATTAGCAATAGCTGCCATGATTGGTACACGAGTTGAGGACATGCAACAAAATGCTGATTTTGAAGAGCAACATATTCAGGAACAAAAGCAGTACGTAGAGAGTGAATATAATAGTGTAGAAGATGATAAGGAGGCATTAGAAGCTCGTGAGGATAACAGTTCTGAAAAATACTTAGAAGAAGATAAAAAAATAACAGCAAGGGTAGATAGCTTGGGCAAACTCGAAAAATCCTTGGAAACGGAAGAGAAGGCTAAAGAACAATTGTTGATTCAAATAAAAAAGAAAAACCAGCTGAGCAATATGGGAGACATTATTTTTCAGCTTGCTGTTTTAATCAGTAGTATCGGGTTATCCACTAAAAAAAGGAGCATCATTATCGTTGCATCCCTTATTACACTTGTTGGTGTAGCTGTTGAAGTAGTCATGTTTTTGACATAAGATTAAAGAAAAGATATTTTATTCTATAAGCATCAATAAAAAACCTTGAAGCAAATATCACTTCAAGGTTTTATTTTCCATCTAGGTCTCCCGACCTGTGCCTTGTTGTTACTTGATATTAACTGTTGCTATTATGAAATAAGTAACTGATGGCACAAGTCAGGAGACTGCGCCGGTATTAGAAATAATGCGTTTATTTTTATATTAATGCGGCAGCTTAACAACGAGGATTTGACTACCAAAATACCCTACCTGCTTCGGGTCTTGTTCGGATCAAGTGCATTGTTCAATGCACTTGATCCGAAGGAGTCTCGAACAAGA
>CAIRTF010000117.1 GCA_903881425.1 uncultured Chitinophagaceae bacterium
CCTGTTTTCCCTCTAAAATCACAAAACCTGGCACAAACCTGGCAGAGATTTACTCCAAACAAAAAGGGTCTACGCCTTTGACAGCATAAACCCTTGATAATGTTGCCTTTCGGCTGTGGGCCCACCTGGGCTTGAACCAGGGACCCCCTGATTATGAGTCAGGTGCTCTAACCAGCTGAGCTATAGGCCCCGAATCTTTTGGATTCGAGAGGGCACAAAAATAGAAAAATAAACTACACCATAAAAAATAGACTGCTTATTTGTTGTTTGACCCCCGTTTTTCAGTCGTTTTGCAAGAAATGTATTGCTGAATTGTTGCTGCATTGTCATAAATCATCTTAATCAAAAAAATAATTCACAACTTTCTTGTTTATTGTGTAAATATGACACACATTTGTAGTCTAATGTGTTAAAGATACACATTAGCAATTGCAAACGTTTGCGATAACGATCACGCTGTAATATGAAAATGAAGTTCCTTTTTGTGTGCTTTATCTTATGCAATGTTTTTTGCAAAGCGCAGCTATTAACTTGGTCGCCTTCATTTATTACCGATACCTCTTCCACTGTTACCATTACCTGTGATGCAAGTCAGGGTAACAAAGCATTATATAATTATGCAACAACTTCTGATGTGTATGTGCATATTGGTGCAATCACTTCTTTAAGTACATCATCATCTGATTGGAAATATGTTCCTTCTTTTTCTGTATGGGGATCAACGAACGCACAAATTCATTGTACTTCTTTAGGTAATAATAAATGGCAATATACTATTACAGGCGGACTGAGAAATTTTTTCGGAATAACAAATACTTCAGAAAAAATTTTAAAGATTGCTATTTTGTTCAGAAGCGGTAGCGGTTCATTAAAGCAAGCCAATACCGATGGCAGTGATATGTATGTTCCCGTATATACTGCTGCAACATCAACAAATGTATTGATTCGTATAGATGCACCTGCCCGTCAGCCACTGTATACACCTGCATTGGTTCCATTAACAAAAAATATGGGGGATAATATTTCTATTACTGCCAATGCCAATCAATCATCCAACATCACTTTATTGTTTAATGGTACACAAGTTGGATCAGCATCTAATGCATTAACCGCTGCGGCAACCGGAAATATTACCACTACAGGAACACAAACAATTATTGCACGTGCAACTGTTGGTAGTACCACATTTGCAGATACTGCCAGTTTTTTTGTTTCTTCCTCAACAAATTTTGCAGCATTACCAAATGGTGTAGTGGATGGAATTAATTACGAATCGGGAGATACTTCTGTTGTATTGGTTTTATATGCACCTAAAAAAACTAAGATTGTTGTAGTGGGTGATTTTAATAATTGGACACAATCATCCAACTATCAAATGAATGAAACGCCTGACAGCACAAGGTTTTGGCTTCGTATTACCGGATTAACTCCGGGAACAGAATATGCTTATCAATATGTTATTGATGGCAGTTTGATTTTGGCAGATTATAATGCCGAGAAAATTTTAGATAAAGCAAATGATCCTTATATACCATCAACAACCTATCCTAATTTAAAATCTTTCCCGGTTAATGCAACGGGTAATTTAGTAAGCGTATTACAAACTGCAAAGCCTGCATACAATTGGCAGGTAACTAATTTTACGAGACCCGATAAAAGAAATATTGTAGTGTATGAATTACTGGTGAGAGATTTTACAGCAGCACAAAATTATCAGGCATTAAAAGATACGCTGACTTATTTAAAAAGATTAGGCATTAATACCATTGAGTTGATGCCGGTTAATGAATTTGAAGGAAACAATAGTTGGGGCTATAATCCTAATTTTTATTTTGCGCCTGATAAATATTACGGAACAGAAAATTCATTACGCCAATTCGTTGATGCTTGTCATCAACAAGGTATAGCAGTAGTATTAGATATGGTCATGAATCATTCTTTTGGTTCATCACCCATGGTTCAAATGTATTGGGATGCAGCAAATAATATTCCTGCAACAAACAATCCATGGTTCAATCAATATGCAACACATGCATATAATGTAGGTTATCAGTTTAATCATCAAAGTCAGGCTACAATTGATTTTCGTAATCGTGTAATCAAACATTGGTTAACAAAATATAAAGTAGATGGATTTAGATGGGATCTGGCAAAAGGGTTTACACAAACCAATACATGTGATGCAACAGGTAATAATTGTAACGTAACTGCCTGGGGTAATTATGATGCCGGCAGAGTTGCAACATGGAAAAATATTTACGATCAAATACAAAGTGTTTCATCCGGTGCATATTGCATTTTAGAAATGTTTGCCGATAATTCGGAAGAAACAGTAGAAGCCAATTATGGAATGATGTTGTGGGGTAATATGAATTATAATTACAACCAAGCTACCATGGGTTTCAGCACAGGTTGGGATTTGAGCTATGGCATTTATACAAACAGGGGATGGACACAACCGAATTTAGTTACTTATCAAGAAAGCCATGATGAAGAAAGATTGATGTATAAAAATGAACAGTATGGAAATATCAGTGGTTCTTATTCTGCAAAAGACACTGCAACCGGATTAAAGAGAAATGCAATGGCAGCAGCATTTTGGGCAATGACCCCTGGTCCGAAAATGCTATGGGAATTTGGAGAATTGGGTTATGATTATTCTATTAATACTTGTGTAAACGGAACTGTTGATGCAACCGGGAACTGCAGATTAGATATGAAACCGGTTAAATGGAATTATTATAATAATGCAAACAGATTGGCCTTATATAATGTGTATGCAAATTTATTAAAACTAAGAAACACATCTAATTATATCGGAACGTTTACAACAGGCACCATTAATTATAATCTTTCTAATGCATTTAAAACATTAACCGTTACCGGTGATTCTTTAAATGTTGTAGTGATGGGAAATTTTGATGTAACAGCGCAAACCGGAACAGTAACATTTCCTTCATCCGGAACATGGTATAATTATTTAAGTACCGGAACACACGCTGCAACAGGTCTTGCAGAAAGCATCACATTACAACCCGGTGAATATTATGTGTACACAAATAAAAATGTTACTAACTCGGTTGTAACTGCGGTAAATAATAATCCTATCAATAGTTTGAATGATTTGAGTGTACATGTTTATCCTAATCCTATTCAATCATCTGCCATTATACAATATACTTTACCTGAAAGCGGTAATGTAAATATCAGTGTATTGGATTTGAATGGAAGAAAACTATCAAACCTGATTAATGGCTTTAAAACAAAAGGCACTCAAAGTTTTTTATTGAATCAAAATGCTTTCAGGACGAATGCTGTTAGTAATGGAATGTATTTGATAGAAATAGAATTGAATGGAAGAAAAAAAACAGAGAAGATCATTATCAATAAATAAAGATTAGTTCACTAAAACTCGACATATACATTTAACATTTTTTACTTTTTTAACCAGTAAACTATCAATTATGAATTTGAAACGACTGCTTGTTCTGCTAACGTTGCCGCTGATGATTTGCATGCCGGCGTTGGCACAAGACAAAATGGTTACCGGAAAGGTAACTGACTCAAAAGATGGAAGTACAATGGCAAATGTCACTGTATCTGTAAAAGGAACTTCCATTGCCACACAAACAGCAAATGACGGAACCTTTAAAATAAAAGTTCCACCATCAGCTACAACATTAGTTATTTCTTCTGTTGGTTTTGGTTCACAGGAAGTAGCTATTGGTAGTGGTGATATACTAATAAAACTTACACAAACAAGTAATGTTTTAGGCGAAGTTGTGGTAATCGGTTATGGTACAGTCCGCAAAAAAGATTTAACGGGTTCAGTATCAACCGTAAGCTCAAAAGATTTTCAGGGCGGTAATATTGCCACACCGGAACAATTGATATCCGGCAAAGTGGCCGGTGTATCTATTACGGCTAATGGTGGTGCTCCCGGTTCGGGAAGTGTTATCCGTATTCGTGGCGGTGCTTCATTAAATGCAAGTAATGATCCTTTGATTGTTATTGACGGGATGCCGATTGAAAATGCTGGTATTGCCGGCGTTGCTAATCCATTAAGTTTAATCAACCCAAACGATATTGAAACTTTTACTGTTTTAAAAGATGCATCTGCTTCAGCCATTTATGGTTCAAGAGCATCCAACGGTGTAATTTTAATTACTACCAAAAAAGGTAAAAGCGGTAAACCTGTATTTAATTTCAGCACGCAGCTTTCAGCAGGTACTGTTGCAAATCAGGCAAGTATTCTTTCTCCCAATCAGGTAAGACAGATAGTTACAGCCAACGCAGGTATAAACGGGCTTCCTAATTTAACCTCTTTACTAGGTACAGCATCTACAGATTGGCAAAGTCAGATTTATCAAACAGCGATTTCAACCGATAATAATTTAAGTGTTTCAGGATCCTTAAAGAATTTGCCTTATCGTATTTCATTAGGTTACATGAACCAGAATGGTGTGTTGAGAACTGATGGGTTGCAGCGTACAACTTTAGGACTTAATATCAGCCCTCTTTTACTTAAGGGTCATTTAAAGATTGATTTGAATTTAAAGGGTTCATATAGTACCAGCGCATTTGCCAATCAGGGCGCTATTGGTGCAGCGGTTAGTTTTGATCCTACACAAAATGTTAGATCAGGAAGCAATCGTTTTGGAGGATATTGGGAGTGGTTAAATCCCGGCTCTATTTCAGGACTTCAACAATTGGCACCAAAAAATCCATTGGGTTTATTAATGGAGCAATCTAATAATAGTATTGTAAAAAGAAGTGTAGGTAATGCAGTGATAGATTATAAATTCCACTTCTTACCCGATTTACATGCAGTGCTTACAGCCGGTTTTGATATATCTCAAGGAACCGGAACAAATGTAATACCTGATAGTGCCGCATCTAGTTATATGCGTAATACTGATGTAACAGGGGCTACATATGGCGGAGTTAATACTCAATATAAACAAACCAAATCCAATACTTTCTTAAACTATAGTTTAACCTATTCTAAAGAGTTGAAATCAATTAAGAGTAAGATAGAAGCTTTGGCAGGTTATGAATATCAGGATTACTTAACAACCAATTATAATTTTGCAGATTATTTTTATAATGGCAAAATGGTTGTGAATACAACACCAACATATCCTTTTAATAAACCTGAAAACAGATTGATCTCTTATCTCGGAAGGGTTATCTATACTTACGATAATAAATATATTTTAACCGGATCAATTCGTAGAGATGGTTCTTCTAAATTCAGTCCTGCAAATCGTTGGGGTTTATTCCCATCAGGTGCATTTGCCTGGAAGATCAAGAATGAATCTTTCCTTTCTAATGTTTCAGCAATATCTGATTTAAAGATTCGTGTGGGTTATGGTGTTACCGGTCAGCAAGATGGTATTAATGATTATGATTATCAATCATTCTATGCCTTAAGTACTTCTACTGCGCAATATCAACTCGGTAATAATTTTTATCAGATGTACAGACCGGGCGGTTATTATCTGAACAGAAAATGGGAACAAACAGCTACTACCAATATAGCTATCGATTATGGATTTTTAAATAATCGCATTAGTGGTAGTATTGAATATTATTACAGAAATACTACAGACTTATTAAACAATATTTCACAATCAGCAGGAACCAATTTCTCCAATTACATTGTTGCAAATATTGGTAGTATGACTAACAAGGGTGTGGAATTCACAATTAATTTTCAACCCATCCGCAACAAGAATGTTACATGGGATGTAGCATTGAATGCAACTTATAACGAAAATAAAATTACCAAACTTACTATCTCAAACGATCCTAAATACCCGGGTGTATTAACCGGAGGAATTTCCGGAGGTACGGGTAATACCATTCAAATTCAATCGGTGGGCTATGCCAAGAATTCATTTTATACATTTAAACAAGTATATGACCCCAAGAGCGGTAAGCCAATTGATAATCTTTTTGAAGATATTAATAGAGATGGTCTTATCAATCAGAACGATTTATATCATTACAAGAGTCCGGATCCTCAGGCCTTCTTTGGATTTAGTACTAATTTAACTGTAAAGAAATGGAGCGCCGGTTTTGTTTTGCGTGCTAATGTAGGAAACTACATGTATAATAACAGGGCTTCAAGTACAGGTACATTAAGAAACATTATGAATCCTATCGGTTATATTAACAACGGGTCATCAGATGTTTTGTACACAAATTTCAGTGGTACAGGAACCAACTATTACATGTCTGATTATTATGTACAAAATGCTTCCTTCCTGAAAATGGATAACATCAATGTAGGATATAATGTAGGCAAAGTGTTTAATAACAAAGCGACATTACGCTTAAATGCAAATGTTCAGAATGTGTTTGTGATTACAAAATACACAGGAATTGATCCGGAAATCTATGGTGGAATAGATAATAATTTTTATCCACGTCCTAGAACATTTGTTTTCGGCTTAAACCTTACTTTTTAAACCATTGCAAATAGCTACACTAAAAAAATTATTATGAAAAAAAATATTTTTAAAATAATGATAGCCGCCGGGATCTTTGCCGGTAGCTTTTCATCTTGTTCTAAGAAGTTAGATCTTCTTCCAACAAACGACATCACTGCTGCGCAGGTTTACAGCACTTCAGCAGGCTATACCGAGGCTTTCGCAAAAGTTTACGGAAGCTATGCATTAACCGGAAATACCGGTCCTGCAGGAAATGGGGATATTCAAGGAATTGATGAAGGTACTTCTGACTTTGTTCGTTTATACTGGAATGCGCAGGAGTTACCTACAGATGAGGCCGTATGTGCCTGGGGAGATCCGGGCGTTCCTGATTTTCACGCTATGAACTGGACTGCAACTAATACAATTCTTGCAGGCTTGTATTATCGTTCATACTATCAAATTACTTTATGCAATGATTTCATCAATCAGGCATCAGATGCAAATCTTGCATCAAGGGGTATTACAGGTGCCAGTGCAGATAGTATCAGAAAGTACAGAGCTGAAGCAAGATTTTTAAGAGCATATCAATATTCTGTTTTAATTGACCTGTTCGGGAATGTTCCTTATGTTGACGAAACTATGGTACTCGGAACAGTATTACCTAAACAAATGAGTCGTGCTAATTTGTTTAACTATGTTGTTGGAGAATTAAAAGCTATTGATGGTTTATTGTATGCACCAACTCAAACACCCGGTTCTGTTACTTATGGAAGAGCAACCCAGGGTGCTGAATGGGCTTTGTTAGCTCGTTTATATTTAAATGCAGGTGTTTATACCGGTACTCCTCATTACGACAGTGCAATTATCTATTCTTCAAAAGTAATTGGAGCAGGTTATTCTTTAATACCAAATTATACGCAGTTATTCCTTGCCGATAATAATTTAAATACCAGTGAATTTATATTAACAATAAACTACGATGGTATAAAAACACAAGGTTACGGTGGAACTACTTTCTTAACACATGCACCGGTAGGTGGGTCAATGCAGGCAAGTACTTTTGGTATTAATGGCGGATGGTCCGGTAATCGTGTAACAAGTTCTTTAATAAACCTTTTCCCTGATCCAAACGGAACAGCAGATAAACGTGCTGAATTTTATACCAGCGGACAAAATTTGGCAATCAATAGTATTCCAACATTTACTGATGGTTATGCAGTAACCAAATTCAAGAATGTAACACGTACAGGCGCACAAGGACAGAGTACTTCTTTTTCAGATATTGATTTTCCATTGTTTCGTTTAGCCGAACAATATCTTATTTATGCGGAAGCAACTTTATTGGGGGGTGCCGGTGGAAGTGCAACACAGGCATTAGCATATGTTAATTTATTGAGAACAAGAGCACAGGCTACTCCTTTAGCATCTATTACACCTCAAGATATATTAAATGAAAGAGGCAGAGAATTGTACTGGGAAGGATTCCGTCGTACAGATTTGATTCGTTTTAATCAATTTGTAGAAGGAACTTATTTGTGGCCTTGGAAAGGTGGTATTCAATCAGGTACTTCAGTGGCATCATTCAGGAAATTATATCCGATACCGTCTGCTGAAATTTCATCAAATACAAACCTTGTTCAAAACACGGGATATTAATTCTTTAATGAATTTATATCGCCGCATTTAAAAAATATCATTAAAAAAAACATTATGAAAACATTATTAAAAAAGCTGTTTTTCATAGGCATGGGAGTAGCCTTCTTTGCATCTTGTAAAAAAGATCAAACTATAGATTACTTTAATGGCGGAACAGCACCGGTATTAACGGCATCGTTATCCGGCTCTATACCATTATCCAATGCAACCCAATCAAATGTTGCAGTAACTTTTTCTTGGACTAACCCGGCGTATCTTTTTACAACCGGTGTAAGTTCTCAAAATGTTTCTTATTTATTAGAAATTGATACTTTGGGTGCAAACTTTACCAACCCTAAAAGAATCTCAACTTCTCTGAGTCCTGATGTCTCATTACCTTATGTTGATGGAGTATTAAACTCTGCTTTATCTAATCAGATGGGTTTGTTAGCGAACATTAGCCATACAATTCAAGTAAGGGTTACAGCTACTTTGAATGGAAGTGCCGCTACTTCTCTTGTTTCAAATGTGTTACAATTTACCGTAATACCCTGGAATCCGCCACCAGTTGTTACACCACCTGCATCTGGTACATTATTTTTAGTTGGAGGAGATACAAAGTTAGGTGCGTGGTCTAACCCTGTTCCGGTTCCGGCTCAACAGTTTACACAAGTAAGTCCGACATTATACACCATTACAATTGCATTAGCAGGCAATGGCAATTATGATTTTCTACCGGTAAATGGTTCATGGAGCGAAAAATATTGTGTGAATGATGCAACTATTCCGGGTTTAAGTGCTGGAGGAAGTTTTGTTGATAAAACATCAGGTGGCAGCGATATACCTGGTCCGGGTGTTGCAGGTACTTATAAGATTGTTGTAGATTTTCAACATGGAACATTCACTACAACTAAACAATAATTATTTGTTTTAAAAAATCTAAATCAACAATTATGAAATATTTATTAAAAATTTTCTTAACCATAAGTGTAATAGCAACAGCTTTTACCGCTTGCAATAAAGCAGGTAATCTACCCTATTATGGAAGCGGTACTGCTGTAGTATTATCGAGTTCTACAACAAATATTGCTCCGGCACCAAGCGATTCGAACAAAGTGGTGGCTACTTTTTCCTGGACCAATCCTAATTACGCCAATGATTCAACTACCTCTAAATTTATATTAGAAGTAGATTCTTCCGGACGAAATTTTTCAAAAGAAATCACAAGCACTGTTGTTGGTAAATTGAATCTTTCTTTTACTGGTCAACAATTAAATAATATGTTGGCTGCATTTGGATTTAAACCAGGTCAAACTTTTAGTTTTGATATAAGAGTTACGTCTTCTTATGGTAATAACAATAATGCATTACAATCTAATGTTATCAAGGTTAATATCACTTCTTATTTAGTGCCAATTACATTAGTCCCATCTTCAACAAATGCATTAACATTAGCAGTTACAAATGCTAGTAGTACTGCCATTTCGTTTAATTGGAACTCTAGTACATATGGCACAAATACTATTAATTATGCATTACAGATGGATGTAGTTGGTGGCAATTTTGCAAATCCTCAGGTAATAAAATATGGTACTGCATTAACTTCAAGTTTTACGGTTAATGACTTGAATAATTTAGTCATCGCTGCCGGTGTAATTGGAGGCTCGACTAAAAATGTTGAGTTTAGAATTGTTAGTTATTTGGGAACCGGTTATACTACTCCGATGGTATATTCAAGCCCGGTAGTCATTAACATTACATCATTTACCCCGGTTCCACCTGCATTGTATATTGTTGGAGATGCAACACCGGGTGGTTGGTCTAATCCGGTTCCATTGCCTTCTCAACAATTCACACGTTTAGATGCGGTTTCATATTCGATTGTTGTGAGTTTAACTGCCGGTAAAAGTTATTTATTCTTGCCTTTAAATGGAGATTGGGGTCACAAATATGGTGGAGCAAGTGCTACAGGAGGTCAATTGCTTTCTGATAATGCAGTTCCCGGTTCTAATACACCGGCTCCTGCTACAAGTGGATTGTATCAAATAGTGGTAAATTTCCAAACAGGCAATTATACGGTAACGCCTTTTACTGCTACCATTCCAACCAATTTATATATTGTGGGAGATGCAACAGCAGGTGGATGGTCTAATCCGGTACCTACTCCTTCTCAGCAGTTCACACAAATAGATGCAGTTTCTTTCGGTATCGTTGTTAATTTAACTGCAGGTAAGAGTTATTTGTTTTTACCGTTGAATGGAGATTGGGGTCATAAGTTTGGCGGTTCAAGTGCTACAGGTGGTACTTTGTTAGCTGATGGTGCTGTTCCGGGTTCAAATACGCCGGCTCCTTCTGCAACAGGCAATTATCAGATTGTAGTGAATTTCCAAAATAATACATATACAGTTACACCTTATGCAGGACCGGTTCCGGTTCCAACCAATTTATATATTGTGGGAGATGCAACAGCAGGCGGATGGAGTAATCCAGTTCCTACGCCATCACAACAATTTACAAGAATTAATACTTCTGATTTCCAAATAACAGTAGCATTGACTGCAGGAAAGAGTTTCTTATTCTTGCCATTAAACGGAGATTGGACTCATAAATTTGGAGGAACAAGCGCAACAGGTGGAACAATATTAGCTGATGGTGCAGTTCCCGGGACAAATACACCCGCTCCTGCTGTATCAGGCAATTATTTGATTGATGTAAATTTCCTAACAGGAACTTATACGTTAACAAAACAATAGGGTAAGATTGGTTATAAATAATTAAAAAGAGTGGCAATTTTTTGCCACTCTTTTTAATTTGAAGAAATATTTTTTATTGAACTAATTTTGTTAAGCTATTAACTATCTCCAGATGATTTTTTTTAATAAATACAAATATCTGCTGCTTATATTATTATTTGTTGCCTGCAGTAAACAAAATACATCATCACAAACAACACCAACTCCCACACCTACGCCAACCCCTGCACCTACTCCTTCGCCAACATTTGTTTTTGCGAAAGGTGCTGACATCAGTTGGGTTAGTCAAATGGAATCGTCGAATTATAAATTTTATGATTCAACCGGTACCCAAAAAGATTGTTTTCAATTAATGAAAAATTTGGGGATGAATTCTATTCGTTTAAGAGTATGGGTAAATCCATCAGATGGATGGTGTAATACTACCGATCTACTTACAAAAGCCTTACGTGCAAAGAACGCCGGAATGCGCATCATGATTGACTTTCATTATAGTGATGTTTGGGCAGATCCGGGACATCAAACTATTCCTGTTGCGTGGACCGGGCAAAATATTGATGCATTAAAAACATCAGTCTATAATCACACCCAATCCGTATTGAGTACTTTAAAATCAAATGGAATAACACCTTCATGGGTGCAGGTAGGCAATGAAACCAATGATGGCATGTTATGGGAAACAGGCAGGGCATCAACCAATATGTCAAATTTTGCAGCACTGATCAATTCCGGATACAATGCAGTAAAATCTGTTGATAGCACCATTAAAGTAATCGTTCATATTTCTAACGGATATGACAATAGTTTATTCAGATGGATCTTTGATGGATTAAAAAACAATAACGCCAATTGGGATATTATCGGCATGTCATTATATCCTTCAACAACCAATTGGTCAACTTTAAATGCGCAATGTTTGAGTAATGCAAATGATATGATTTCGCGTTATGGAAAACAGGTAATGATTTGTGAAGTGGGCATGGATGTTACTGCACCTGCTATTTGCCAGTCTTTTTTAACAGACCTCATCAATAAAGTAAAATCAATTCCCAACAATAATGGCCTGGGTGTTTTTTACTGGGAGCCCGAATGTTATAATTGGCAAGGATATACATTGGGTGCTTTTGATAATACCGGTAAACCAACAATTGCGTTGAATGCATTTTTGAATTAATGGAACAAATTAAAAATATCATTTTCGATCTCGGCGGTGTTTTTTTAAATATCGATTATCCGAAAACACAAATAGCTTTTGAAAAATCAGGTGTTGTAAATTTTCATGATTTGTTTACACAACATCATGCATCACCCTTGTTTGAAAATTTAGAAATCGGAAAAATATCAGCTGTAGAATTTTATGATGAATTTAGATCACTAAGTAAAACAAATCTTTCAAATGAACAAATTGAAATAGCCTGGAATGCAATGCTGCTGGACTTTCCAAAGGAAAGGTTAGATTGGTTACAGAAAATCAAGTTAAAATATAATATTTTTCTTTTCTCCAATACCAATCAAATTCATTACGATGCATTCATGAAAATTTACAGAGATAATTTTCAGGCAGATAATTTTAATGCTCACTTTATTAAAGCCTATTATTCACAGAATATTGGCTTACGTAAACCATATCCCGAATCGTTCGAATATATTCTTGCAGAACAACAACTCGATCGTTCCCAAACTTTATTTATTGATGATACGGAAAAAAATATTGAAGGCGCAAAAAAAGTAGGATTACAAACCATTCATTTGGTTGCACCGAAAACGATTCTTGATTTACATTTGTAATGTATTTTATTTCACCTCTTCAAAATCAATATAATCTTCTTCGTGTGAAGTTTTTTTTGTTGCCTGTGTTTGCTGTTGCGCTTTTTGTTGCTCGTATTGTTTTTGTTGTGATTCGTTAATATCTTTCATTTTAGATTTTAACTGAGTAGCTACCTGGCTTACCGGCAATATCAATTCAAAAATTACTTTATAAGCGAGGTAAATAACGATTCCCCAAAAAATAAGTTTAAACATAATTTGCAAAGTTATAAAACTAAATAGTTACGATGCGTTAAACATAAAATAAACTAAAATTTGGAACATACATGCCCCTTGCCTTACATTTGCATCGGACAAAAGAGTAACAGAAGGGAACGACAATCGTTCCCTTCTTCTTTGTAACTATGTCAACAGAAGTGCAAATACAAAAAATAGAAGAGCTTTTACAGCAGTTATTAGATGCGGAACCCGAATATTTCTGCATCAGCATTAAAATAAAGCCCACCAATAACATTAAAGTGTTTATGGACGGCGATAAAGGATTGCCGATAGAGAAATGTGTATACTTCAATCGAAAATTATATAAGTTAATTGAAGAAAAAGGTTGGTATCCTGATGGAGATTTTAGTTTAGAAGTTTCTTCTCCCGGTGTTGATGAACCACTAAAAATGCATCGTCAGTATATAAAAAATATCGGCAGAAATGTGGAAGTTGTTTTTACAGATGATAGCAAAAGTGAAGGCAAATTAATGGAAGTAGCAGAAGCAGATATCATCATAGAACAGACAACAGGCAAGGGAAAGAAGGCTGTTACAAAGCAATTGGTTATTCCATTCAACAATATAAAATCAGTAACCGTTCAAATTAAATTTTAAAAAATGATGAGATGTATTTAATCGTACATCAAACATCGTAAATCGTACATGGTATGGCAAGTATTAACTTAATTGATGCGTTTCAGGAATTTAAAGATGCAGAAAACATCGATCGTCCAACGATGATGAAAGTGGTGGAAGATGTTTTTAAAACTTTATTACGTAAAAAATTCGGCAGCGATGAAAACTTTGATGTAATTGTAAATGCAGAGAAAGGAGATTTGGAAATTATTCGCCGAAGAATGATCGTAGAAGATGGTGAAGTGAATGATCCATTGGCTGAAGTGGCTTACAGCGAGGCTGTTAAAATTGAGCCTGATTTTGAAGTAGGCGAAGAATTATATGAAGAAGTAGATATGCTAGACTTTGGTCGCAGAGCTATTCTGGCTGCTAAACAAACATTGGCAAGTCGAATCAGCGATTTAAAGAAAAATGTGTTAGTTAAAAAATATGGTGATAGAATTGGAGAGATCATTTCTGCGGAAGTATATCAGGTTTGGAAAAAAGAAGTATTGTTATTGGATGAAGAAGGTAACGAATTAATTCTTCCGAAATCAGAACAAATACCACAAGATTATTTTAAGAAAGGAGAGAATATTCGTGCTGTAGTAGCAAGAGTTGATCTTAAAAATAATACACCTGTTATTATTTTATCAAGAACAAGTCCGTTATTCTTGGCTAAATTGTTGGAAATTGAAGTGCCCGAAATTTTTGACGGATTAATTGCCATCAAAAAGATTGTTCGCGAACCCGGGGAAAGAGCAAAAGTGGCGGTTGAAAGTTATGATGATAGAATTGATCCTGTTGGTGCTTGTGTAGGAATGAAGGGTAGCCGTATTCATGGTATTGTACGTGAATTAAAGAATGAAAATATAGATGTTATCAATTTCACAACCAATACACAATTATTAATTCAACGTTCATTAACTCCAGCTAAGATCAGTTATATGAATATTGATACAGAAAAGAAACAAGCAGATGTGTATTTAAAAGCAGATCAGGTTTCTTTGGCAATCGGTCGTCGTGGTGTGAATATTAAACTGGCTTGCGAATTATTAGGATATGAGATCGATGTGTTCCGTGAAGATGAAGAGCAAACAGATGAATTTGATATTGATTTGAGTGAATTCAGCGATGAAATTGAAACATGGATTATTGATGAATTTAAACGAGTGGGTTGTGATACTGCAAGAAGCGTATTGAAATTAACGCCGGAAGAATTAGAAAGAAGAACAGATTTGGAAAAAGAAACCATTGCAGATGTGATCAGAATATTGAAAGAAGAATTTGAAAGAGAAGATTAACCAAGACAAGTAACAGTAATGCAACATAATGATACAATTACTCGTCTTATAAATTAATGATTGATAAGTGTCGTTGCCGGAATCAATGACCAATTGATAAAATAAAAAAACTGAATGTCAGAACTGAAATTACCAAGACTGTTAGCAGCCGCTAAAGAATTCAATATTGGACAAGATACTTTGATAGAGTTCTTGTACAAGAAAGGATTTAAAAAAGATGACCTGAAGCCAACAGCAAAGCTTTCGGAAGAAATGTACTATGCCCTGCAGGCAGAATTTCAAAGCGATAAAGTTGCTAAGAATAAAGCCGATCAGGTAGAAATTCCAAAAGGTGGAAGCGGTGAGCCAAAGAAGAAAAAAGACGAAGAAGATATTTCTATCAGAAAAAAAGAAGACGACAGAAAACAAATTATTAAAGAAGAACCAAAGGTTGAAGTAGTTGCCGAAGAAAAAACAATTGTAGCAAAACAAGAACCCGCTACTTCAGAAGTTGATATTATAAAAATAGAAGCTCCTGAAATTGAAGGGCCTAAAGTTGTTGCGAAGATTGACTTAGATGCAATTGATTCTTCAACAAGACCAAAAAAATTAACAAAGAAAACGGAAGAGCCAAAAGCTGAAACAACTGAAGAAATAAAATCGGAAACAAAAAAAATTGCTAAAAAGGGCAAAGAAGAAAAAATAGAAATTAAAAAAGTTTCACCTCCGGTAATTGAAGAAAAACATATTCAACCTGAAGAAGATCTTCCGCCGGTTATTGAAAATATTGAAGTAGAAAAATTAACAGGACCCAAAATTTTAGGTAAGATCGATTTGCCTGTAGATAGTGATACTCGTCCGAAACCCGCAAGCAGAGATGAAAAGCGCAAACGCAAACGTATTCCCGTTGATAGAAAAGGAACCGATCAACCACAAGGCGGTCAGCAACCTGGCGGTCAACAACCGGGTGGATTCAACAGAGGTAATAATCAGCAAGGTGGTGGATTTAATAGAGGTGGTGGTCAACAACAAGGTGGGTTTAATCGGGGTGGAAATACTCAACAAAGAAGTGGGGGCCAACAACATGGGCAAAGAGGTGGTTTTAGAAAAACTGTTGAACCTCGAAAAGAAGATAAAGAAATAGACGCAAAAGAAATTCAAGATAAGATCAGAGAAACGCAAGCAAAATTGGCCGGTGCAGGTGGAAGAGGTAAAAGTTTAAAAGCAAAATATCGCAGAGCAAAAAGAGATGAAGCTGCAGAAGCGGTTGGTGACGAGCAGGTAGATAATAAATTACAAGTAACGGAATTTGTTACAGTAAGTGAATTGGCAAATTTGATGGATGTAAGTTTTGCTGATGTAATTGGCAAGTGTATGAGTTTGGGCATTATGGTTTCCATCAATCAAAGATTAGATGCAGAAGTTATTGAATTGGTTGCCGGTGAATTTAATTTTGAAGTTGAATTTATTGGTGTGGATGATGCCGAAGAAATGGAAGAAGAAGATGATGAAGATGATGAAGAACAACTCATTGGTCGTCCGCCGATAGTTACTATCATGGGTCACGTAGATCATGGTAAAACATCTTTGTTGGACTATATCCGCAGTGCTAATGTGGTAGCTGGCGAAGCAGGCGGTATCACACAACATATCGGTGCATACGAAGTAACATTACCAAACGGGAAACATATTACATTCCTAGATACACCGGGTCATGAAGCATTTACTGCTATGCGTGCACGCGGTGCAAAAGTTACAGATATTGCGGTAATCGTTGTTGCTGCAGACGATGCGGTAATGCCTCAAACAAAAGAAGCTATCAGTCATGCGCAAGCTGCAGGTGTGCCAATGATTTTTGCGGTCAATAAAATTGATAAAGATGGTGCTAAGCCTGAAAAAATATATGAGCAGCTCTCTCAAATGAATATTTTGGTTGAATCTTGGGGCGGTAAATTTCAATCACAAGAATTAAGTGCCAGAAAAGGTTTGAATGTAGATGCTTTATTAGAAAAAATATTATTAGAAGCGGAGTTATTAGAATTAAAAGCAAATCCTGAAAAAGAAGCAACAGGAACTATTATCGAAGCTTCTTTAGATAAGGGCCGTGGTTATGTTGCCACCATTCTTGTTCAAAACGGAACATTGCGTCAAGGAGATTTAATTGTATCCGGTCAATATTACGGACGTGCAAAAGCCATGTTCAATGAACGTAATCAACGTATTGAAGAAGCACCACCATCAACACCGGTAGTGATACTTGGTTTAAATGGTGCACCACAAGCAGGTGAAAAATTCAAAGTATATGAAGATGAATCTGAAGCAAAAGAAGTAGCAACCAAGAGAGCACAGATATTCCGGGAACAAGGGTTACGTGCAAGAAAACATATTACATTAGATGAAATTGGTCGCCGTTTGGCATTAGGCAATTTCAAAGAACTAAATATTATTATCAAGGGTGATGTGGATGGTTCTGTGGAAGCATTGAGTGATAGTTTGCAAAAATTATCTACTGATGAAATTGCAGTGAGAGTAGTGCATAAAGGTGTTGGACAAATTTCTGAAAGTGATGTGTTATTGGCAACTGCATCCGATGCAATCTTGATAGGATTTAATGTACGCCCATCTTTACAAGCGAGTAGATTGGCAGAGAATGAAGGCGTTCAAATAAAAATGTATTCCATCATTTACAATGCCATCGATGAAATTAAGAGTGCGATGGAAGGTATGTTGGAACCAAAAGTAGAAGAGAAAGAAGTGGCTACTGTTGAAATAAGAGAAGTATACAAATTTGATAAAGCCACTGTTGCAGGATGTTTTGTGCTGGAAGGAAGAATTAAACGTGATGCTAAGTTGCG
This sequence comes from uncultured Chitinophagaceae bacterium, assembly GCA_903881425.1. Lineage (GTDB taxonomy): Bacteria > Bacteroidota > Bacteroidia > Chitinophagales > Chitinophagaceae > CAILAF01. Next base: position 17,606 of record CAIRTF010000117.1, read on the forward strand.
CATCTTCCGTGATGGTATATTATTATATCCGAGACAGGAAGGCGCCTTTGCTGAATTGGGTAGTTTGAAACGTTTTAAAGATGATGCAAAAGAAGTTCCAAGCAATATGGAGTGCGGATTGACGATCAAGAATTTTGCAGACATTTCAGTGGGCGATACATTGGTTGCATACGAAGAAGAAGAGATAAAGAGAACTTTATAATAATAGGTCATTGCTCAGCGTAAGGATTTATGTTTTGTTAAAAGCTGTTAATAATGGATTTATCCATTGCGTATAGTTTATTTTTGAAACTATAATTACATTATGAAAAAGTGTTTATTTATATTATTAGTATTGGTTTCAGGTGTTTTTGCTACAACAAAAGCACAGGTAAAAAAAGTATTGGCTGATAAAATTGTTGCACAGGTTGGCGATAAAATTATTTTGCATTCTGATATTGTAAATGCAATATCAGATTATAAAAGACAAGGTCAGGAAGCACAATTGCCTCCTAATCCGGATTGTGCTTTTTTAGAAGGACAATTAATTCAAAAAGCATTGGTGTTGCAAGCAGAGAAAGATTCTTTGCCAATTACAGATGAAGATGTTGATGCGGCTATTGATAACAGAGTTCGTTATTATCTCGGTCAATATGGTACAAAGGAAATGTTAGAAGAGATTGCCGGCAAGACCATCTATCAAATGAAAGAAGATTTTCGTCCCTTGATTCGCGAACAGAAATTAGCCGATCAAATGCGTGCAAAGATTTTGGAGAATGTAAAAATTACACCTACAGAAGTAAGAGCATATTTTGATAAAATACCCAAAGACAGTTTATCTTATTACGAAAGTGAAGTCGAGATTAGTCAGATTATCTTACAACCCAAAGCAGCTCCTGAAGTAGAAGAATATGTTTCCAAACAATTATACGATTTTAAACGCCAAATTGAAGCCGGCACCAAAAGATTTGATCAGTTGGCTAAACTATATTCAGAAGACCCGGGCAGCAAAGAAAGCGGTGGAGAATATAATATGAACAGAAATGATAAAAATGTAGACCCTGCATTTTTATCTGCTGCATTCAAATTAAAAGAAGGACAAATTTCTCCGGTTATTAAATCGAAATTTGGATTGCACATTATTCAAATGGTAAGTAGAAATGGAGATGATGCAAAGCTTCGCCATATTTTAAAAATACCGCCTGTTACCGATGGCGAAATTCAAGATGCCATCAAAAAATTAGATACAGTAAAAGCGAAAATTTTAAATCACACCATCACTTTTGGTGAAGCGGTGAGTAAATACAGCGACGAAGAAAATTCTAAATTCAACGGCGGCGCACTTCAAGGAAGAGATGGTTCAACTTATATTACCATCGATCAAATTGAAGACAAAGATCTGGTACTGGCAATCAAAGATTTGAAACCGGGTGACTATTCAAAGCCAATGGCCTATGAAGAAAGAGGAATTAAAAAAGTTCGGTTAATATATTTGAAAACAAGAACTAATCCGCATAGAGAAAACTTAAAAGAAGATTATAACAAAATTGCACAGCGAGCTGCTGAGGAAAAGAAACAAATGAAACTAGAAAAATGGTTCAAAGAACATTTACCTGATTACTTTATAAGTATTGATAAAGAATATACCGGTTGTCGTGTGTTGGATGATTGGTTCAAATACGCTTCTAAAAATTAATTTCATTAACCCGCTTTCAAAGCGGGTTTTTTTTATTGGAAAATAAATTTGGAATATACATGTATATACATGTATATTTGTCTCGTGAAATTAGAACAAGCCATACAAAGTGATAAATTTAAAAACAGCGTGCATAAAGCAAGTTTGAATATTTTATATACAGCATGGTGGCTGAAAACCATTACATGTAAGGAATTGAAAGAATTTGGTTTAACACATGAGCAGTTTAATGTACTGCGTATTTTACGTGGTAAATATCCCGAGCAAATGTGTGTAAAGGATATCGCTTCACGAATGATTGAAAAGAATTCAAATGTGCCAAGAATCATCGATCGATTGGAAACAAAGAAATTAGTAAAAAGAACACAAGGTGAAGCAGACGGAAGGCAAACTGTTATTAGTTTAACGCAAGCAGGAAATGCAATTTTAGATAGTACCAATACTAAGATTAATAAATTGATGGATGAAACTATGTGTTTAAACAATCAGGAAGCAAGCACGTTAAATAATTTATTGGAAAAAGTCAGGTTAAGCGAAAAATAAATTTTTTTAAACAAATGCATGTATGTACATGTAATAAAACAAAAGGAGAACAGTGATGAAAACTGTATTACATAAATCAAATACCAGAGGTCATGCCAATCATGGCTGGTTGAATAGTTACCACACTTTTAGTTTCGCCGGATATCACGATCCTTCAAGAATTCATTTCGGTGCATTAAGAGTATTGAATGATGATACCGTAAAAGGCGGAATGGGTTTTGGAAAACATCCACACGATAATATGGAAATAGTTTCTATTCCATTATCAGGCGATTTGCATCATAAAGATAGTACGGGAAGAGATAAGATAATTCGCGAACATGACGTACAGATCATGAATGCAGGCAGCGGCATTGCACACAGTGAAACCAATGCCAATCATGATAAAGAAGTAAAGTTTTTACAAATATGGGTATTGCCCAAAGAAAAAAATATTGAACCGCGATATGATCAAAAATCTTTCAGTCCTGTAGATAGATTAAATAAATTATTAACGGTTGTTGCACCCGATGATGATAATGCAGTTTGGATCAATCAGGATGCATGGTTTACGCTGGGAAATTTTTCGCAAGACTTTTTTTCAATTTATAAGCTTCATAAAAAAGAAAATGGTGTGTATGTTTTTGTGATAAAAGGAAATGTTACGGTTAATGATATTTCATTAAACGAAAGAGATGGTTTGGGTATTTGGGAAACCGATCAATTAAACATTACAGCAAACACGGCTACAGAAATTTTATTGATCGAAGTTCCAATGATTTTAAATTAAACAATATGAAAACAGTCTATAAAATACTAAATGGTCATTCCACCAATGTAGGAAGTATAAAAGTGCAGGAGTTATTACCGGATGAACATTTTGAAAATCCATTTTTATTATTTCATCATGGTGTTGCTGTTGCTGATAAAAATATTCCAATTCATTTGCAAGGTGTTGGTCCGCATCCGCACAGAGGTTTCAGTGCAATCAGTTTCATTTATAAAGGTGGCGTTCATCACCGCGATAGCAGGGGAAATGATCATGTAGTATATGCAGGCGGCACACAATGGACACATGCGGGCATGGGCATTATTCATAGTGAAAGAGTTCCGGAAGATATTTTTGAATTCGGTGGAAAGCAAGAACTGTTGCAGGTTTGGGTGAATACACCGGCTGCACATAAAATGGACCAACCACATTATTATCCGGCGAGTGCAGAAGAAACACCAATAGTAAAAAGTGATGACGGATTAACAACTATCCGAATTCCTGCAGGCGAATTAAATGGTGTAAAAGGGATCATTCCAACATTTACACAGATCAATACATTCATGGGTGAAATAAAGAAGGGCGGAACATTTGAATTTTCTTTTCCATCTAATCATCAAACCATTTTTTATGTGTTGGAAGGAAATGTATTGATAAATAAGGAGTCAACTGTTCAATCCAAACAAATGGCGTTGTTTAATGAAGATGGAGAAACATTTTCTATTAAAGCCGATACAGATAGTTTGTTTTATGTAGGAAGCGGGGAACCGATTAATGAGCCTGTTGCAGCACATGGTCCGTTTGTAATGAATACACAAACAGAAATTATGCAGGCTTTCAAAGACTATCAAATGGGAAAGATGGGTGTATTGATTGAAGAATAAATTTTTTATAAAATCTAAATACAAAATAAAAATAACAATTATGGCAACTTACAAAATTGATGCAGCACACAGTGAAATTACTTTTAAAGTAAAACACTTAATGATTACCAATGTTACCGGTAATTTCAACAAATTCGATGCAACTATAGAATCATCCACAGATGATTTTACTGATGCAAAAATTTCTTTTAATGCAGACGTAAACAGCATTTCTACTAATAACGAGCAAAGAGATGGTCATTTAAAAGGGGATGATTTTTTTTCTGCAGAGAAGTTCCCATCCATCAACTTCACTTCAACTGAATTTAAAAAGCTGAGTGGAAATGATTATACTTTAACAGGTAATTTAACCATTAAAGGTGCTACTAAACCCGTTACATTAAATGTTGAATTTTTAGGAACGGCCACAGATCCATGGGGACAATCAAAAATTGGATTTGAAGCAACAGGAAAGATCAACAGAAATGATTTTGGTTTAACATGGAATGCAAGTCTTGAAGCAGGTGGTGTTTTGGTAAGTGAAGATGTTAAACTGCAATTCAACGTTCAGTTTGTTAAACAAGCATAAACCAAATATCGCAATTCGTAAAACAAATAAAAGAGTTGAATGTTTTTATAAAAAAGAAGAAGTATGAATATTGAAATTATTTCAGGAAGCCCGAGACAAAATAGTGTGACCAACAGATTGGCATTATTCCTTAAAAAATATCTGACCGAAAAAACACAACACGAAATAGGTCTGATAGATGTACGCGAATGGAATTTGGGTTTGTTACAAAATGTTTTTGCTTCCGTAGAAAAAACACCGGATGAATTCAAGCCATTGGCAGAAAAAATATTTAATGCAGATGCGTTTATTTTGGTAACCCCGGAATACAATGGTAGTTATTCGCCTGCATTACAAAATTTGCTGGATCATTTTCCTAAACAGTCACATAAAGTTTTTGGCTTGGTAACAGCATCAGTAGGTGCTTTGGGTGGTGCAAGAAGTTCGCAGCAATTATTATTATTGGTTCCGGCATTATTCGGCATTGCCTCGCCGCATATGTTGATCACGCCGTTTGTTGATAAGAAATTTGATGCAGAAGGAAACTTGACTGACTCATCATTCCAAAAATCTATTGACAATTTTATTAATGAGTTTTTGTGGCTGGCAGAATCATTACATCCGGAAATAGAGACTGTGTATAATTAATATAGAAAAAAGTGGCGGAGTTGTAACTTCGCCACTTTCTTTTTAATCATCATCAATGAGCGACGAAATAAAACACGAATGCGGCTTGGCTTTCATTCGTTTGCGTAAACCTTTCTCTCACTATTTGCAGCAATATGGCACTGTAATGTATGGTTTAAATAAACTATACTTATTGATGGAAAAGCAACATAACCGCGGACAAGATGGTGCAGGTATTGCAGCAGTTAAATTAAACGTAGAACCAGGTTATCCTTTTTTATATCGTTTAAGAAGTAATGCGCAACAACCTATAGCGGACATTTTTTTTCAATTAGGAAAAGAAGTACAGGAATTGGAAAAATATCAATCCGATATTAAACAACATCCCGGTTTAATGAAAGGCCATTTGCCTTTTTTGGGCGAATTGATGTTGGGACATTTACGATACGGCACACAAGGAAAAAATAATGTAGAGTTTTGTCATCCATTTATTAAAAGAAATACTCAGCCCGGAAGAAACATTGCATTGGCAGGAAATTTTAATTTGGTTAATACAGATGAGCTGTATGGTTTATTGAATATGGAACCCGGAGAATTTCAAAAGCAAAGTGATCTTGCTGCCATGTTGGAAGTGATACATCATTTTTTAGTGAAAGAAGATGAAAAAAATCCGAATGCTGCTGATCTTTCCAATATTCTAAAAAAAGCAACACCCTTATTTGATGGCGGTTACACTGTTGGCGGTTTAATTGGTAACGGACATAGTTTTGTAATGCGTGATGCGCATGGAATTCGTCCGGCGTATTATTATATCAATGATGAATTTATTGTAGCAGCAAGTGAACGTGCGGCTATCAGAACAACATTTAATGTTGGTGAGAATAAAGTACTGGAACTTATGCCGGGCAATGCTTTGATAATAGATGATCATGGAAATTATAACATTGAACAGATTGTAGAACCGAAAGAAAGAAGAGCTTGCTCTTTTGAAAGAATTTATTTTTCTCGGGGTAGTGATGAAAAAATTTATCGTGAAAGAATTGCATTGGGATATCATCTGAGTAAACGCGTATTGGAATTTATTAATTATGATTTAAAGAATACCATCTTCTCTTATATTCCTAATACAGCTGAAGTTGCTTTTTATGGTTTGGTGAAGGGAATGGAAGATTATCTCAATCAAATTAAAGTGCAACGTATTTTAAGTTGGGGAAATGATTTTAATGAAGAGAAGTTGCATGAGATGATCAACAGAAAAATTCGTCAGGAAAAAATTGCGATCAAAGATGTGAAGCTGCGTACTTTTATTACAGAAGATGCAAATAGAAACGAAATGGTGCAACACGTGTATGATATTACATATGGCACTGTTAGAAAAGGAGAAGACACATTGGTGGTGATAGATGATAGCATTGTTCGCGGAACCACTTTAAAAGAAAGTATTGTTAGAATGTTATCGCGATTGGGCCCTAAAAAAATTATTGTGGTTTCTTCCGCTCCGCAAATACGTTATCCCGATTGTTATGGTATTGATATGAGTAAGATGGCTGATTTTATTGCGTTTCGTGCTGCTGTAGAATTATTGAAAGAACGTAAAATGGAATATGTATTAACTGAAGTACATGAACGAATAAAAGAATTACAACGCAACAATCAATTGCATGTTGAGAATGTTGTACGACAGATTTACAAACCATTTGCAACAGAAGAAATTTCTGATCAAATCGCAAGAATGATTACGCCAAAGGAGATTGATACAGATGTTCAAGTCATTTATCAAAACATTGAGGACTTACATGATTCTTGTCCAACCAACACCGGTGATTGGTATTTTACCGGCAATTATCCAACACCGGGTGGTAATAAAGTTTGCAATAAAGCATTCTTAAATTATATTGAAGGAAAGAATGTAAGAGGATATTAATGAAACAATTATTAATTATACGACATGCGAAAAGTAGTTGGGATATTTCTACACTCAACGATTTTGATCGACCGTTAAATGCCCGAGGCCATGATGATGCACCGATGATGGCAAAAAGGCTACTCGATAAGAAAATAAGTATTGATGCATTTGTTTCGAGTACAGCAAAAAGAGCTTTAACAACAGCAGCATATTTTGCTGAAACTTATGAGGCAAAAGAAAATGCAATTATTAAAACGCCGGAACTTTATCATGCTTCATCGAAAGATTTTTATGAAGTGATTAAAAAGATAAATGATGAATTTAATTCAATCGCTATCTTCTCTCATAATCCGGGCATCACAGATTTTGTAAATGATCTCACCAAAACAAAAATAGATAATATGCCTACCTGCGGTGTGTTTGCGGTGAAAGTCAATATTAATTCATGGAAAGATTTTGCTGATGCGAAGAAAGAATTTTTATTTTTTGATTATCCGAAAGCTGTTTAATCTAAGCTTTCCAATCCCTCGGCTGTAGTTAATATTTTTTTTCTGTTCACAAAATAGACACCCGCAAAAATTAATATGGCAGAAAATATTTTTATGATTGACAAATGCTCATTGAATAAAATCATTGAAGTAATGGTAGCAAAAACAGGTTGCGTATAAATATAAGTTCCTGTAATAGATGATCCTAAATTAGCAATACCATAAATAATAAATAGATAAGCAAAAAATGTTGCACCCAAAACAACAAAACTCAATGCTAACCAATGAGACCACATAAAGCCCGCCCAATTAATTTGTGTAAAATCATTCCAGCCAATGGGTACAATCATTAATGCACCGAATAAAAATATCCATCTGATTACATGAACAGATTTGTAACGTTGCATCAATGGCTGCACCAGTACTAAATAAAATGCGTAAGAAGCAGCATTGATTATTACATATACATCGCCCAACATACTGCTACTTTTATTTACTTGATCTTTCGATAGAATTAAAATAGCAGCCCCGGAGATCCCTAATATTAACCCAATTACTTTGTTGCTTGTTAGTTTTTCTTTCAATAACCACACAGCAATAATGGTAATGGCAACCGGAGTAGTTAATGCTAATAACGAAGTGTGTATCGGGCTTGTAAGCGAAGCACCTTTAATAAATAATATTTGATTAATAGTTACACCTGTGGCTGCACATAATAAAAATAAAGGGATATCTTTTTTTTGAATCAAAGCATGCGATGGCTTTACTAAAAATAATAACCAAAATAAAAATAATGCCACTGAAACCCGAATAACATTTAATGCCAATGGCTGCATAAGTGAAGGAGACAAATGTTTAACAGCTACAATAGCACTTCCAAAGAAAAAATTTCCTAATAAAACGGCGATATGTGCTTTTAATTTTTTATTCATGCCGGCAAGATAAAATCAGGTTACTGATATTTTTCTACAAATTGATGAATGAAAAGTTGCAGATCGGTATTTTTTATTTCCGGTAAATGATAATCAAATCTTTTTGCAGAAGTTAATGAATAAATAAGATCAAAATTCTTTTGCTCTATCGCAAAACACCAATGTGCCTGATGTGATCTTTCGCCTAAATATTCTTGTTCTGTTTGTCCGGGTGTTGGAATCACAATTGATTTTTTTTGCAGCGATAGTATTTCCATCAAACTGGTATAACCGCTTCTGCAAATAATATATTCACTTTGTTGAAGTGCTTGCTCCAATTCGTTTTGAGGCAAATGATTTTTTATCTCAATAATATCGCTACTTTCTAAACTTTTATTGCTGTTGGGTTTTCCTCTTACTATCAAGCTTTTTTCTTTCAGCAGATAAATATCTTTCAATATCATTTTTTGCAAAATGGTTCTTTGCGGTTCCGGTCCAGAAAGTAAAAAACAGTATTTATATTTTATAGAAATTGATTCATCTCTTTTAAATCGGGAAAGAATACCAATATAAAATGCAGGAATATCTGGCATTTCAGCAGGATGCGATAAATCTCCGGCAATATTAAATTCAGACCGAGTATCAGGAATCCAGCATTCATTAAATCGATTGATGAAATGATAATTGATTTTCCGTAATATTTTTTCTACCCAACTAAATGGCGCTTTGATCGTTAATTGATGTGTAATAAAAACGTTTGTTGTTTGATTTGAATATAACCCGAATCTATTATCACTGATGACTACATCTATTGAATATTGAGTAATTATTTTGTTTAACCACCGATGTTCATTTTTGATTGCATTAATAATCTTAGGTATCTGATAAATAATGCTGAAAGGTAACAGCCATCTGCTTTTGCTGTACTGAATGTTATAACCGAACAGCTCCATGTAGTGCAGATGCGGAAACTCTGTTTGCAGTAATTGTTTCGATGATCCACTTGCTGCAATAATAACCGGGCACCCTTCATTTACCAATGCGTGTATGATAGGAATGCATCTGGTTGCATGACCAAGTCCCCAATCTAATGGAGCAACTAAAACGGTTGGTTTGTTAATTTTTGCCGGCAAAAAAATAGCTTGACTTTATTTACGGTGAAAAATTACTACTTTAGAAGCTGTATATGAAAAGGAGTTTGAACTTATTTGTTCTTGCAGTGTTATTAAGTATGTTAATTACATCGTGCGGAATTTTTTCTAAATCAAGTGGCAAGAAGCAGTGTATGTGTCCGGTTAGAAAGCCAAGCGGTTATTAAGATTGTTTATATATCCCCAATAATATGAACATGTACAACAGAGATCTGTTAGTGTTGTCTAAACAAAATGCGTTTTATCCCGATAAAATTCAACAAGAAGTTGAGTGGATTAATTCATTGTTGAATAAAGTAGAAGTGATGCAACAATTCTGCATTGTTAATGAAGTGATTGATGTAAACAAGTGCAAAATCATCACCTCACCATTAAAAATTGAACATACCATTCGAGAAAGATCAAATAAACCATTTGTATTTATCTGCAATAAAAATTAATTAACTTAATTTTTGGAGTGCTTGTTCTACTAATCCAAACATTTCATTGATCTCTTCTTTTTTACAAGTACCTACCTTAAGCGATACCAGGGGTTTTGACTATTTGCACCAAATGCCGAGAATGGAACAATTGCCAATTTGGCTTCGCTTAAAATGTAAGAAGTAACATCAGATTGGGTAGCCAATAATTTTCCGTCTGCCGTTTTTTTACCAACCAGATCGATCTTTACCGTTAAATAAATAGCAGCTTGCGGTGCAACTGCATCAACGGAAAACCCTTTTGTTTTTAATTGAATAAAGCCATTAAAAATATTCACCAATCTTTCTTCAATGGCTGCTTTAAAACTTTTTAAATAAATAGCAATAGCTTCTTTTTGTAAAAGATATTTTGCAACAGCATGTTGTTCGGCCATAGGTGCCCATGCACCAACGTGACTCAATATTGCTTTTACTTTTGCAATTAATTCAGCCGGACCCAATGCCCAACCCACACGAACGCCGGTTGATGCAAATGCTTTTGAAATACCATCAACAAAAACCGTGTATTCTTTCATGGCGGGTCTTACTGAAACCGGATTTACATGAATTGTAGAACCATAAGTCAATGTCCAATACATTTGATCAAATAAGAGATATAATTTCTTTTGTTCGGGTGTTCTTGTTTTATTTTCTGTAATAATCATATCACAAATCTCTTCCAAAGATTCTTTGGAAAGTGTTGTCCCTGTTGGGTTTTGAGGTGTACACAAACAAATCAGCGTAGCTCCTTTTATATGCGCAGCAATATCTTTTGGTGCAGGCATAAAATTATTTTCAACAGTACAATCAATCAAACAATGTTCGCCATCAGTTAAATGAACATAATGATTGTTATTCCATGATGGCACACCATAAATAACTTTATCTCCTTTATCAACAATGGCTTTGAACAATGCATAGATCAATGGTCGGCCACCTGATGCAATTTGAATTTCATTAGGCGCATAATCCAATCCTTCCCATTCTTTTAAAAATATGCTGACAGATTTTCTAAGATCGATAATTCCATCTGCTGCAGGATAATTGGTATGATGTTCACGATAAGATTGAACAACTAAATCTTCTAATTCTTTTGGAATGGGAAAAATATTCGGATCAAAATCGCCAATGGTATAATTATAAATTTTTTCGCCATTGCGAATGCGTTCGCTGATGGCATTACCTAATTTAACAATTTCGCTGCCAATCAATGTTTCGGCCAAATGACTCAATTTCAATTTACTCATAAAAAATTTTCTGATAAACAGCGCAAAAGTAAGTTTTTGATAAGGATATGAATTGAAATATTACATAAATAAAAAACCCTGCGATTGCAGGGTTGATATGATTATCCTTTTTTCTTTTCATCATATTTTTTTTCGGCGGCTTGTGCTTTTGCAAAATCAAGTACCACGCCATTAATACAATAGCGCAAACCTGTTGGTGGCGGGCCATCTTCAAATACATGACCTAAATGTGCCTTGCATCTGCCACATTCTACTTCTGTTCTTCTCATACCTAATGTATTATCAGGCAAATAAATGATGGAGCTTTTGCTAATTGGCTCATAAAAACTAGGCCATCCGCAACCACTTTCAAATTTGGTATCGCTTTTAAATAATGGATTACCGCAGGCTGCACAATAATAAGTTCCTACTTCTGTTGAATGCTCAAATGCACTGGTGCCGGGCCTTTCGGTACCTTTTTGACGAGCAATATAATACACTTCCGGACTTAATATTTTTTTCCATTCTTCATCCGGCAGATTCACTTTGTCGATACTATTGTTTGAATAAACAGGATTTGTTTTTTTGATGCTGTCCATAGTATTTTTTTTGGTTTGATTCGGTTGCGCAGAGCAACTCATGAATGTTATTGAAGATAATAGTATAATAAAGAATAATTTCATGATTATTGATTTAATGTTATAATTACGTTTGAAATGCATAATTGGTTCGAACTATGAGTGAGACGGGCTTTCATCTTCATCCTTACTGACAAAAATCAGCATTTTTAAAATGATTTGTTAAATGATTTTCAAAACCGCTGCCTTATATTTGTTTTTCACACAAGGTTAGCAAGCAGCATGTTCAATATTATTTTATTCGGCCCTCCCGGAAGTGGAAAAGGAACGCAAAGCGAAAAGTTGATTGCAAAATATCATCTTAAACATTTAAGTACCGGAGATTTGTTACGCAGCGAAATTTCCGCAAAAACTATTTTAGGATTAGAAGCAAAGGCGATTATGGACAAAGGTCATTTGGTGCCCGATGCTGTAGTGGTTGGGATGATTCGCTCTGCATTAGATAATAATCCAAGTGCACAAGGTTTTCTGTTTGATGGTTTTCCGAGAACCGTAGCACAAAGTGTTGCTTTGGATAATTTATTGAAAGAAAAAAATAGTGAGATTAATATTGTTTTGGCATTGGAAGTTGATGAAGAAGAATTGGTAAAACGTTTGTTGAACAGAGGCTTAACCAGTGGCAGAAGTGATGATACTAACGAGGAGATCATTCGGGCAAGGATTACAGAATATAAAGCCAAAACCACTGTAGTAGCAGATTATTATAAACAATTTAATAAAGTGGTGAAGATAAAAGGAGTAGGAACCGTTGAAGAAATTTTTGATGCTTTGCGTTTTGAGATTGATAAACGCTTATCTTGAGTTAACTTTTTGCAACTATAACCAACTGTTGTCCCGTCATAATTCTTTATGGCGGGATTTTTTTTGAGTTGATATAGACTTACAATTGTTAGTTTTGTTTTCAATAACGATGGCTATGTATCAATTAGAAAATTATGTTTCAGGTAATTGGGTAAAAGGTGATGGGGTTGGTCAAACTTTATATAATGCTGTAACCGGCGATAGCATTGGGTTTGCTACAACTAAAGGGCTTGATTTTAAAGAAGTATTGCATTACGCAAGAACCAAAGGCAATCCGGATTTACGCAAACTAAGTTTTCATGAACGTGGATTGATGTTGAAAGCATTGGCATTGCATTTAAGAAATCATCTCGATAAATTTTATCAGATATCTTATCAAACAGGCGCTACCAAAGCGGATAGTTGGGTTGATATTGAAGGCGGTATAGGTAATTTATTTTCTTATGCTTCGCTGCGCAGAAAATTTCCGGATGAATCTTTTTGTTTGGATGGTGAATATATTCCTATTGGCAAAGCCAATACTTTTATGGGTCATCATTTATTAATTCCCAAAGAAGGAGTGGCTGTTCATATCAATGCATTTAATTTTCCTATTTGGGGAATGTTGGAAAAGATTGCCGTGAATTTATTGGCAGGTGTTCCTGCTGTTGTAAAACCTGCAACTGTTACTTCTTATTTAACGGAAGCAGTGGCAAAAGAAATCATCATATCAAAAATATTACCGGATGGTGCATTACAATTATTATGTGGTAGTGCCGGAGATATTTTAGATCATGTTACTTCTCAAGATATCATCACTTTTACTGGTTCTGCTTCAACAGGATTAATGTTGAAACAAAATCCAAACATCGTAAAAGAAAATATTCCATTTACCATGGAAGCAGATTCCTTGAATTGTATTGTTTTGGCTGATGATATTGAACCTACGATGCCCGAATGGGAGTTGTTTATAAAAGAAGTAAGAAGAGAGATGACCTTGAAATGCGGACAACGTTGCACCGGCGTTCGTAGAATATTTGTTCCTGAAAATAAGTTAGAAGCCGTACAAGCATCACTGGGTAAGGCTTTGGCGCAAACAGTTATTGGTAATCCAATAAATGAAAAAGTAAGGATGGGAAGTTTGGCAGGAGAATCGCAACGCAAAGAGGTGAAAGAACAAATACAAAAATTATTGGCATCCTCTCAAATCATTTATGGAAGTTTAGATAGTGTTGAAGTATTGGATGCAGATAAAGATAAAGGCGCTTTTCTTTCGCCCATTTTATTATTGAATGAACAACCGTTTGCATCTAAAGAAGTTCATGAAGTAGAAGCATTTGGCCCTGTTTCTACATTAATGCCATATAAACATTTTGATGATGCTATTGCATTAGCAAAATTGGGTAAGGGATCATTGGTATCAACCATTGTTACTGCCAATCAACAAAAAGCTAAGCAATATGTATTGAATGCAGGAACTTATCATGGTAGAATATTAATACTGAATAATGAATGCGGTAAAGAAAATACCGGTCATGGTTCTCCATTGCCTTTATTGGTGCATGGCGGACCCGGGCGTGCAGGTGGCGGTGAAGAAATGGGCGGTATTCGTGGTGTAAAACATTATATGCAAAGAGTGGCTATCCAGGGTTCGCCGAATATGATTACAGCAGTAAGTAATGTATATCAACCCAACGCAGACGGAATAAAAAGTATCAAACATCCTTTCCAAAAATATTTTGAAGAATTAAGTATCGGCGATCAACTCATCACAGAAAAAAAATTAATTACAGCTGATGATATTGATGAATTTGCAGATTTGAGCGGCGATCATTTTTATGCGCATTTGAAAGAAACCAATTTTGCAGGAACCATGTTTGACGGACAAGTTGCACATGGATACTTGATTATGAGTGTAGCTGCTGGATTGTTTGTGGATAGCTACATTATTAATCCTGTTCTGTTAAATTATGGTATTGATGAATTACGTTTCACCAAACCCGTTTATCCCGGAACTGAAATTTATATTCGCTTTACTTGTAAAGAAAAAATAAGGCAAGAAAAAAAAGAAGAGGGTGATGTTGCAAAAGGAATCGTTAAATGGTTTGTTGAAATTTTTGATGACACAAATGAATTGGTTGGTATTTCCACTATTTTAACGATGGTTAAAAAGAAACAACAATAATTAAACTATTGAATAGTAATATTGTTTTAAGAAATAAAATTTTATGCAAGCAACAACAAAAATAGCCATTGTAACAGGCGCTAGTCGCGGTTTAGGAAAAGATATGGCAATCAATATTGCCAAGAAAGGAATTGATGTTATTGTTACTTATCGAGGTAATCAAGAGATGGCCAATGAAGTGGTAAAAGAAATTGAAGCAATAGGGAGGCAAGCCACAGCAATGCATTTGGATATGGGTGATTTTAAATCGTTAGATGGTTTTGTTACAAACTTAATCGCAACATTGCAATCAAAATGGAATACTACATCTTTTGATTTTTTAATTAACAACGCAGGAATGGGTGCTACTGTTCCTTTTGAAAAAGTAACTGAAGAAATCTTTGATGAATTTTTAAATGTTCATTTTAAAAGCGTTTATTTTTTAACACAGAAATGTTTAGCGCATATTAATTCCGGTGGAAGAATTATTAATATTTCATCAGGTACAACAAGATTCAGTAACCCCGGGTATTCTGTTTATGCATCCATGAAAGGTGCAATAGAGATATTCACTAAATATTTAACGAAAGAATTAGGCGCAAGAAATATTGGTGCAAACATTGTTGCACCCGGGGCTGTTGAAACTGATTTTAATAATGGATTTATCAGAAATAATCCTCAAGTAAAATCTATGATCAGTTCATTACAACCATTTGGTCGTGTTGGTCGCCCCGATGATATTGGAAGTGTGGTAGCATTTCTTTGTACAGATGATGCAAAATGGATCAATGGTCAACGTATTGAAGTAAGCGGCGGCATTAATAGTTAATAATATTGTATGAATGAATCTTATGTAAAATATGCTGTTTCGAATGGTATTGGTGTGATAGAATTTTATACACCACAACATAATTCTTTACCGGCAAAAATTTTGGCGCAATTAGCTGAAACCATTGCTGCTGCTGGAATTGATTCGAATAGCAAAGTGTTGATTTTGCAAAGTGGCGGTAACAAAACTTTTTGTGCAGGTGCTTCATTCGATGAATTAATGGTTATAGAGAATGAAGAACAAGGCTTACAATTTTTTAGTGGCTTTGCAAATGTTATCAATGCAATGCGGCAATGCCCTAAATTTATTATTGGAAGAATTCAAGGCAAATCAATTGGAGGTGGTGTTGGATTGGCAAGCAGTTGTGATTATTGTTTAGCAACTATCAATGCCGAAATTAAATTATCGGAATTACCTGTTGGCATTGGTCCTTTTGTTGTTGGACCTGCAGTGGAAAGAAAGATGGGTACAACAGCTGCATATGAATTAACAATCGATGGAACCAATTTTCGTTCAGCACAATGGGCCAAACAAAAAGGAATGTTTGCAGAAGTATTTGAAAATATTGAATTATTGGATGGTGCAGTGCAAACGTTGGCAAACACTTTAGCTAACTCAAGCAGTGAAGCCATGCGTGAAATAAAAAAAATTTTTTGGAAAGGAACAGAAAACTGGAATGAATTATTATTGGAACGAGCTGCTATCAGCGGCAGATTAATACTAAGTAATTACAGTAAAAAGGTTCTTGCTGATTTTAAAGCGAAGACAAAAAAATAATTATTACAATCTACAATCCTTCAAATTCATAAATAGGATCGATATGCGTATTGGGATCCATGTGAAAAACAGATTTGATCAATCCATCTTTCAATCCATACACCCAGCCATGTAAATCCGGACTGTTATCATACTTCCATGCTCTTTGTATAATAGATGTTTTAGCTAAGTTCATTACTTGTTCCTGCACATTCAATTCAACTAAACGATCTGCCCTTTTTTCTTCATCAGGTATTGCATCAATTTCTTTGCGATGCAAACGATGAATATCTTTAATATTTCGCAACCACATATTCAACACATATTTATGATCGTTGTTGGTCATGGCGGCTTTAATTCCACCGCAACCATAATGTCCGCAAACGATCACATGTTTTACTTTTAAATAATTAACGGCATAATCTAATACGCTTAATAAGTTCACATCAGTATTAATAACAAGATTGGCGATATTACGATGAATGAACATTTCTCCTGGTTCTGTGCCTGTAATGCTATCGGGATGCACTCTACTGTCAGAGCAACCGATCCATAAAGAGAAAGGTGTTTGAATTCTTGCAAGATGTTTAAAGTATTCCGGGTCTGACTTTATTTTGCTCTCCGACCATTCTTTATTGTTGAGTAATAATTGTTGTATTGATTGTTCCATAGAATTTTTTTAAATATTCAGACCGCCGCAAGCACTTAAAACTTGTCCGGTAATGTATGAACTTAAATCACTCGCCAAGAATAGTGTTGTATTCGCAATTTCTTCTGCTTTACCAAAACGACCTAAAGGAATTTTTTTCAGGAATTCTTCTGCTGCAGTACCTTCTTTTAAATAATGAGTCATATCTGTTTCAATGAAACCCGGTGCAATAGCATTACAACGAATATTTCTGCTGCCCAGTTCTGCTGCAATTGATTTGGTGAAACCAATGATACCTGCTTTGCTTGCTGCATAGCTGCTCTGACCTGCATTTCCGCGAATACCAATAATTGAACTCATATTGATAATACTTCCAGCTTTTGCTTTCATCATAGGGCGAATGACTTGTTTCGTCATGTTAAAAACACTTTTCAAATTAATATTCATCACATCATCCCATTGTTCTGCAGTCATACGTAACAATAAATTATCTTTTGATATGCCAGCATTATTTACACAAACATCTATGGCTCCGAATTCTTTTAATACATCATTCACCAATGTTTCGCATTGTGTAAAATCACCTGCATTGCTTTTGTATGCTTTTGCTTTTATACCCAATGCTTTCAATTGATTTTCTAAGGCAGTTGCTTTTTCTGCACTGCTATCACTAACATAAGTGAATGCAATATGAGAACCTTGTTCTGCTAATTTTAATGCAATGGCAGCACCAATTCCACGGGCAGCTCCTGTAACAACAGATACTTTATCTTTTAATAACATAATGATTGTGTTTATTCTGCAATGATAAAGATTCTTTCTCTTTTAATTTTTATGAGAAATTTTTTATTTTATCAGAGATTAATTTTAAAAAATAAATCCGGTAATTTCTTCAATATAATTTCTATCATTACTTAAACGGGGTACTTTGTGTTGCCCGCCCAGCTTGCCTTTGCTGCGAAGCCATTCTGTAAATACACCTTTTTTCAAAGATTTTACCAAAGGCATTCTCAATGCGATGTCTTTATGACGCTTCGCTTCATAATCACTATTTAAATTTTTTAATGCACAATCTAATTCGTAGGAGAAAAGATGAATGCTCTCGGGTTCTTTATCAAATTCAATCAACCATTCATGTGCACCATTATTTTCATTGCTGAAATAAACCGGTGCGGCGGTATAATCATTCACTATCGAATTTGTCTTGGCAGATGCGATAGCGATAGCTTTATCAGTGTTATCAACGTTCACTTCTTCGCCAAATGCATTCATGTAATGTTTTAATCTGCCGCTAACTTTTATTCTGAATGGATCTAATGAAGTAAATTGAATAGTATCGCCCACTAAGTATCTCCACAAACCACCATTGGTTGAAATAACTAAAGCATAATTTTTATTCAACTCCACTTTATTCAATCCAATTGTTTGCGGATCATCTTTTCCGTATTCTTCTACCGGCATGAATTCATAAAAAATACCGTGTTGTAAAAACAATAACATGCCATTATCAGCTGCATTGATCTGTGCCGCAAAAAAACCTTCGCTGGCATTGTAGAGATCGAGATAAGTAATATCCTTGCCAATTAATTTTTTAAATTGATCGCGATAGGGTGTAAATGAAACACCTCCATGTAAATACAATTCTAAATTAGGCCACACTTCGGTCAGTGTTTCTTTACCGGTGATCTGCAAAATTTTTTTGATTAAAACTAAAGTCCATGTTGGCACACCTGAAATAGAAGTTACATTTTCAGGAATGGTGGAATAAGCTAATTTTTCAATTTTATGTTCCCATTCATCCATTAAAGCAATAGATAGTTCGGGTGTACGAATCCAGTTGGCCCACATGGGTGTATTTTGTAAAAGCACTGCACTCAAATCACCATAATGTATTTCTTCATTAATAGAATTGATTTGATGACTGCCACCAATCACCAATCCCTTTCCTGTCAGTAAATCACTTTCAGGATTTAAATTGTAATACATTGTCAATACATCCTTAGCAGCTTGGTAATGGCAATCTTCTAAACTTTCTTTGGTAATGGGAATGAATTTGCTTTTATCGTTTGTGGTGCCGCTGCTTTTTGCAAACCAGTTAACGGGTGTGTTCCACAATAAATTTTCTTCACCATTCATTAATCTTTCAAAATAAGGTTTCAGGTCATCATATTCGTGAATGGGAACGGTTTTCTTGAATTCTCGAATGGTTGAAATGCTTGCTAGTCCATACTTTCGACCAAATTCGCTGTACTGACCGTGTGTAAAAAGATCTTGCAATACTTCGCGCTGTGCAGCCACCGGATTTTGTATCCATTGCTCAATGCGCCAATGACGCAATCTTGCCAAACGTGATATAGCAGGACTCAACAATTTCATCGGGGGGAAACTATATCAGCAAAATAAGAAATGAAAATGACTTAAGGAAGATTATTCTTTTGTAAGAAGTGATTCTGCTTCGGCATCCCTGATTAAAGCACTATCTCTTTCCATATCAATGATCCAATCTTTTCTTTTTAAAACGAAATTGGTACCGAGATATAAACGACGCACTCTTTCATCATCTGCCAATTGCTCTGCCGTACCATGTTTAAATATTTTTCCTTCAATCAATAAATAAGCACGGTCGCAAATAGATAAAGTTTCATTCACATTATGATCGGTGATGAGAATACCAATATTCTTATATTTTAATCTGGCAACAACGGTTTGAATATCTTCTACTGCAATCGGATCAACACCTGCAAAAGGCTCATCCAATAAAATAAATTTAGGATCAACTGCCAATGCTCGTGCAATTTCTGTTCTTCTTCTTTCGCCACCGCTTAAACTATCGCCATTATTTTTACGAACATGATGTAGATTAAATTCATCCAATAAAGATTCTAATTTTAATTGTCTTTCTTTCTTAGTCATGTTGGTCATTTCCAACACGGCCATAATATTATCCTGTACACTTAATTTTCTAAATACACTGGCTTCCTGCGGCAAATAACCAATACCCATTTGCGCTCTTTTGTACATGGGTAGTTTGGTAATATTGATATCATTCAAAAAAACATCACCCTCATCAGGTTTAATCAAACCAACTACCATATAAAAAGTAGTTGTTTTGCCAGCGCCGTTTGGTCCGAGTAAACCAACAATCTCTCCCTGATTTACTTCAATGGAAACATTGTTTACAACGGTACGACCACTGTAAGTTTTTACCAGATTTTTTGTATGTATAATAAGACTCAAGGATAATGTTTCAGCAAAAATATAGTTTATCAAACAGATATGAAACAGAATATAACATCTTAACAGATGT
The DNA here is from genome assembly GCA_903881425.1 of uncultured Chitinophagaceae bacterium. GTDB lineage: Bacteria > Bacteroidota > Bacteroidia > Chitinophagales > Chitinophagaceae > CAILAF01. The sequence goes on from CAIRTF010000117.1 coordinate 37,893, forward strand.
TTCAATAAAAGGGCGCAGTAATGTATATTGCATTAATTTTTGAAAAATGAAGATTACCGAACATATTGCCAGAGCAAAAGATACCTTGGTTTCGTTTGAAGTACTGCCACCTTTAAAAGGAAAGACGATTTCTTCTTTATACGATCATTTAGATCCGTTGATGGAATTTAAACCATCATGGATCAATGTTACTTATCACAGAAGCGAATCGATGTTTAAGAAAAAAGCCGATGGCACTTTTGAAAAAGTAGAAGTGCGCAAAAGGCCCGGTACGGTTGGTATTTGTGCTGCCATTATGAATCATTATAAAATTGATACCGTTCCGCATTTTATTTGCGGTGGCTTTACCAAACGTGAATGTGAAGATGCTTTGATTGATTTGAATTTTTTAGGTATTGATAATGTATTGGTATTGCGTGGTGATGCAGAAAAAAACGAACCCAATTTTATTCCGGAGAAAGGCGGACATGCTTATGCCATTGATCTGCAAAAGCAAGTAGTGAATTTAAATCACGGGTTGTATTTGGATGAAGATATTCAGAATGGAGGTAAAACAGATTTTTGTATTGGTACTGCCGGTTATCCGGAAAAACATTTTGAAGCACCCAATTTAGAAATTGATCTGCAAAGATTAAAAGATAAAGTAGATGCCGGCGCAGATTATATTATGACACAAATGTTTTTTGATAACGAGAAGTTTTTTGCATTTGTCAAAGCCTGTAGGGATATGGGTATCAATGTTCCTATTATTCCCGGATTAAAACCTATTACTTCAAAAAAACAATTATCTGTGTTACCAAGAATTTTTCATGTAGATATTCCTACCGAATTATCGAATGCTGTGTTGAAATGCAAAGTAGATGCAGAGGTAGAACAAATTGGTACTGAATGGTTAATTCAACAAAGTAAGGAGTTGAAAAAATTTGGTGTACCTGTTTTGCATTATTATACTTTGGGTAAACCGCAAATCATTCGAAATGTAGTGAAAGAAGTTATTTAGTTTATTTTTTTAAACGATAAGTAACACTCAGATTAGATACTTCATTTGTTCCTTTTTTGAAATCGGCATTAGATACATCAATGAAACCTCCACTGTAATTGGCTTTCAAAGCAAAGCGTTTATGTTCAAATCCGATTGTTGCGAGATAGCCAATATCTATTTGCTTTTGTATAGAATAGATTTGTGAGGAATATCCAATATCACTCTTCCCAAATTTAACGTTTGCTGAACCTGTATAATACCCACCAACTACACCCCACGAATATCCGAAGTAATTATTCTCACCGAATAAACCTGTTGAAATATAACTGCCTAATCCAAAAAAGATATTGCTTGACTTTTTAAGAATAAACCTTTTAATAAGGCTGACAGGTATTTGCAAGTAATAAATTTTTACAGTTGCATTTTCATAAGTACCCCAAACAGACATAACCGAGTAGCTTTGTTTCCCGCCTTTGCCATCAATAAAAATCCCGGATTGAATAGAGAAATTATTTTTTAAAGAATAATCAATATTTAAACCCGAATGAATGCCTTGAATGTTACCTGTATTATTTATACTTGCAGGTGTTTTATAATGCGCATTATTAATACCCGCTTCAGCATATAGTTTAAAAAGGGTGGTATTTTTTTTCTGTGCTGCGGCAAAAAAGGAAACAAATAAAAAGAAAAACAGAAATATTTTTTTCATAACAAAAAATTTATATTCTATTAAAATGACAATCACTATCTTAATGCTGCTGTACAAATATTATTTAACTGTTTTCCAAACAGCCTCATTAATAGTAACCGGATATTTCTTTTTTAATTCTGTAATCCATTTTTCTTCCAGCAGTTGTTGATAATCATTAATCACAGAACCCTTGGCTTCGGTGAATTGTTTTTGTTCTTTGTAATTGTGTATTTGAGTAACTATCAGAAAAATATAATTATCATCAGTTGTATTTTTTTGGGGAGTAGAAATAAAACCAATTCTCTTTTCAATTTTTTGCTGAACAGGAGATTGTTCATCTTCAAATCTGCTGCTATCAGCAAATGCATTATTGCCATAACTATTGATGATATTTCTCCAATCAATTATATTTTGTTGTAATCTTCCTGCAATTTCATTGGCTAATTCTTTTGTCTTAGCAGTTACAATAATTGCTGAAAAGCCTTGCTGCCATTGGTATTGAGTAATATGTGCTAAATAAAATTGTTTTAAAGCAACAGAATCATCATTGGCGTTGCTCCATACATATTTATCCATCGCTGCAAATAAAATATTAGCATCATTAAATTCTTTTAATTGGTTGCGCATAGATTCGCTGTATTCGTCTAAGTGCTCTTTATAATAATCACTGCAAGCAGTTTGCGTAAATTCTATAAATAGATTTTTATAATAATCAACAGACTTCTTATCAATAATTTTTCCTTTCAAATAATTTAACCAATCTAATATTGTAATATTCTCTTTCGCTAATGTGAAAAGGATGGTTGAATCATTGATCGTTCTTGCGGGCAGCTTTTGCTGATTGATGGAAGCCGTTGTGTATTGCCACAAAGCATCTTCATTATAATTTGCTTTTTTATATTGAATGAGTGGCATCCATTTTTTAATCAATTGTTTTTTGGCAATATTTATTCTGTCGCTGCTTTCAATTTTTTGTTTCAAGGTTGCAGCAACAGCATTGTTTAATTTTTTTTCTGTTGGAATAATGGAAATTAATTTTAAAATATGATAACCGTAAATTGTCTCAAATGGTTTAGTTATTTCTCCTGAATGTTGTAAGCCAAAAACTTTTTCTTCAAAATCTGTATTGTATTGTCCGATGCTGATATCCGGCAAAAGCCCGTCAATATTAGCATTTGCGGCTGTATTATATTTTGTAGCTAATACTTCGAATAAATTCCCCTGTTTAATTTTTTCATAAACAGTATTAGACAATGCAGCCACTTTTTTCTTTTCAGTTTCATTTGCATTGGGTGGGTAAGACAATAAAATTTGCTCAATTCTTCTTTTGCCAACAGCAGCTCGCTCATTGACATTTTTAAAAATATGATAGCCGTATTTGCTTTTATAAATTGATGAAAAAGCTCCGGGCTTTAACTGATAAATAATATTTTCAATCTCATACGGTAATGTAAATACAGTAATATAACCAATAATACCTTTTGTTTTTTTTACATCAGCATCAGTAGAAAATTTTTGTGTAATTGTATTAAAAGATTTTCCTGATTTTAATTGTTGATAGGCTTCTTGAATTTGTTTGTGTGCATCGGTAGAATTTTTTCCAAATTCAATAAACACTTGCGCTGCTAAAATATCTTTCTTGCTTCTTTCAAAAGCTTCTTTGGTCAATGCTTTAATACCTGCTTCTTCATTAACAACAGATTCGGCAATTTGCTTTTTAAAATTATTATTTTCTAATACAACAGATGTTTGTTCATGCAAATGCTCGTCGTAAGCAGCTTGAATTTTTAATTTGTAATTGATATAAAGCGGTAAGTAATCATTTAATTCTTTTTGTCGGTTGTTTGAACTGGTCGGACTTTTTTCAAATGCCTTTAAGAATTCCGTTTTACTAACCGAATGATTACCAAAAGTAAATAATGTTTGCGCATCGGTATTGGTACAAATAAAAAAAACACAAATACCGAAAACTATTTTTTTCATAAATACGAAATGCTATTTATTTTTCATTTTAGTATTAATGATATCATCAAACTGTTCAATACTCAATTGTTTTGCGATGATTCGTTTGTCTTCATCTAATAAATACAAAGTTGGTGTTTTAGAGATATCATATAACTGTCGAAAGTTAGGCTGGCCGGCAGTTTGCTCCGCATCACGTGCTGCTTTGGTTTGATAGGTGTATATCCAATCTGCACTGAATTTCTTTTCATACACAAATTTTTTCATCTCATCCATGGTACCATCTTTCACGTTCACGCTGTATAATTTCAGGCCTAATGCTTTCCATTTGTTTTGATAAAAAGAATCAACCCTTGGCAACTCTTCTTTGCAATGTCCGCAGGTAGGATCCCAAAAAACAACCATTGTAAATTTTCCCTGCAAACTGTATAAAGCAATATTTTTTCCGGAAGTATCTGTTAAATCCAATATTGGTGCAGGATTGCCCAATTGATTGGCCATTAAACTGTAAGCACGTTCAAAAATCATTTTGCGCGATTGGGCATTTAAAAAACTAGTATCTCCTTTTGCATAAAAATTTTCAAACAAATACAAGAATACTTTATCCTGCCCCATGTATTCGGGATTCAAATATTTATTAGTGAATTTGGTTAATAAATAAGGATATATTTCTTTACCTGTTCTTGCAGAAAGCAACATGATCTTTATTTCTTTGATCAATGAATCAGGTTCGGGAAAAACATAATACTTAAAATATTCATCCAATTTTTTTTCAAAAAAAGGAGTATGCAGTAATCTGTCATCATTAAATAAAACATCATCCCAAAAATGTTCTTTCACAAAACGATAAGGATAACTCGAATCTGCTTTTCCTTTGATGATGGGAATAGCAGGTGCATCCGGTCTTTTCATTGCAGTTAATAAAGCGGCTAATAATGAGTTAGGATTTTGTTTGATGATATTATCACGATAATCCTGTAGTTCTTTGTTTTGTTTGATGATCTCATTTCTCAGATTAACCGAATCTGCTTTTGTTTTGGCTGCATTGTATTGCAGATTCAAATCAGTTAATGATTTACCTTTTTTTACCGTATAAGCCGAATATTGTTTGAACAAAGTATTATCATACGAACCGGTGATGGTGATGTTTTCTTTTTTAGATGAATCGGCAATGATGGAAAAATTTTGTTCTTTACCAATCAAAAAATCAAACTGAATGGCCATTTGCGGAGACACAAGAAAATAAATACCGCCGGTTAATTTTTTATTGCCTTTAAATGTGCCGCTTCCTTTTGCATCGATCCATGCAGAATCTGTTAATGTTTTGCCATTGCCGAAATAACTTCCTAAATACAGGTAACAATTTTTGTATGGCGTATAAGTGATATTGATATGGTAACCACTTGTATTGGCAGTTACAGGTTTCTTAATTGCATTTTGCGAAAAAACGGCAAAAGAAAAAATAAACAACGAGCTTATTAATAAAAGGTTCTTCATCAGTGATTAATTAGAATGGTAAATGTACACAAATACCAGATTGACCATTTTAACGAAATGCGGCCTGTACATATTTTATAAAAATCTTAATACTGCTAAAATCATTTCAACTTAATCTTTATCGCTTCCCTATTTTTGCGGCGTGAAGAAACAGAAACGACAAATTGTATTGCAAGATGTGCTGGTACAGGATTATGCCGCCGAAGGGAAATCATTGGCAAAAGTGGATGGCAAAGTAATTTTTATTGAGAATACTGTCCCCGGTGATATTGTAGATATTCAATTGATTAAAAGCAAAAAAGATTGGGCCGAAGCGTATCCTATTGCTTTTAAAAAATACTCTGAGAATCGGGTAACACCCTTCTGTTCTCATTTTGGTGTTTGTGGTGGATGTGTTTGGCAAATGTTGCCATACAATCAACAATTGTTTTATAAACAAAAACAGGTTGCCGATAATTTACAACGTATTGCAAAAGTTAATTTACCAATTATCAATACAATTATTGGTGCAGATGAAACGCAAGGCTATCGCAACAAAATGGAATATACTTTTTCGAATAAAAAATTTATTCCTTCAACTGAATTTAGAAAATTAAAAAGCGAAGGTGCTGAGATCATTAATGAAGGTGGTTTCGGCGGATTTCATGCCAAAGGTATTTTTGATAAAGTTGTAGAAATAGATACTTGCTATTTGCAAAACGAGCCTACTAATTTTATTCGAAAAGCAATTGTATCGTTCGCTAAAAAAAATGAGCTTTCTTTTTACGATGCACGCTCCCATCAAGGCTGGCTGCGCAATGTAATGATTCGATTAGCCAATACAGGAGAATTGATGGTGAATATTGTATTGGGCTATGAAGATGAAGCGAATAGAAAAAATTTACTAGATGATTTATTGCAGCAATTCCCGCAGATCACTACTTTATTGTATACCATCAATACCAAATTCAACGACAGCATTTTCGATCTGCATCCAAAAGCATATCATGGAAAAGGATATATCATCGAGCAATTAGAAAACTATCAATTCAAGATCAGTCCGAAATCCTTTTTTCAAACAAATACAAAGCAAGCCGAGAAATTATATAAGATCACCAGAGATTATGCTGAATTAGATGGAACGCAAGTGGTATATGATTTGTATTGCGGCACAGGCAGCATTGGAATTTTTGTAAGTGCTTTTGCTAAAAAAATTATTGGCGTAGAAGTCATCAGCGAAGCAATAGAAGATGCCAAAGAAAATGCAGCGTTAAACAACATTTTACACTCTTCTTTTTTTGCAGGAGATGTGATTGATATTTGTGATGATGATTTTTTTGCAACACATGGCAAACCGGATGTGATTATCACCGATCCGCCGAGAGCAGGTATGCACGAAAAATTGGCAAAGAAATTATTAGACATTGCAGCGCCAACAATTGTATATGTAAGTTGCAATCCTGCTACACAGGCAAGAGATATAGCTTTACTGGATGAAAAATATGCGGTCACTAAAATTCAACCGGTAGATATGTTTCCGCATACGCATCATATAGAAAATGTGATGCAGTTAAAATTGAAATAAATAATTGAATAGAATAATTTTGAGCAATGACACAATTCCGACCAAGCAGATTTGAGATATTACCACCTATCATTAAAAATTTATTGATCATCAATGCATTGGTTTTTCTTGCACAGAACACTGTTGGGAAAACCTATTTCAATATGGATGATTTGTTTGCTTTGCATACCTGGCAGAGTCCTTTATTTAAGCCATGGCAATTCATTACACATTTATTTATGCACGGTGGATTTGATCATATTTTCTTTAACATGTTCTCTTTGTGGATGTTTGGTTCGGTGTTAGAAAATTTATGGGGGCCTAAGCGTTTTCTTACTTTTTATTTGGTTTGCGGATTAGGTGCCACTTTATGTCATATGATTGTATTGTTTGTAGAAAATCAGACAATGATTAATGCCTATAATGCTATCAATCCTGATTCGGCTGATTATTTATTTAATGTGCAACGGTTCATCGATAAATTTATTCCTGTTGCACAACCCGTTCCTATCAACATTCAAACAGCAAAAGAAATTGTGGATGTAAGATTAAATGAAGCTACATTGGGTGCATCGGGTGCAGTGTTTGGTTGTTTGGTGGCATTTGGATATTTATTCCCCAATACCACGTTGATGATATTTCCCATTCCTATTCCCATTAAAGCAAAATGGCTTGTGTTATTGTATGCCGGTTTTGAATTATTCAGCGCTGTAAAAAATTCTGCAGGAGATAATGTAGCGCACTTTGCACATCTCGGTGGCGCACTGGTTGGATTTTTATTGGTATATTTCTGGAACAAAACCAATAGAAAAACGTTTTATTGATAGTGAGGAAAATTTTATATGAATGTAAAGGAATATAATACCGGAAGAAAACCATTATTAGGCCAGGATAATAATGCATTGGTGATGTTGATTGCTATCAACGCATTGATTTTTGTTGCATTGAATTTTTTATTGATTGTATATTATTTGAGCTATCAGGATAATGCAACAGCAAGAATTTTTTTCAATAAACAAATTTTAGATTGGTTTGTATTGCCCGCATCAACAGAAAAATTAATTACACGTCCGTGGACACTCATCACTTCCATGTTCACTCATTATGATGTATGGAGTTTGATAAGTACTCTATTATGGTTATGGGGCTTTGGTTATATTTTACAAGACCTGGCAGGCAATAAAAAATTATTACCTATTTATTTATATGGCGGATTTGCCGGTGCCGTTTGTTTTTTGTTGAGCATACATTTAATTCCGGCATTTTATCAAAACATTGTTTTAACACCATCTTTATTAGGCGGTGGTGCTGCGGTAATGGCTGTAGCTGTTGCTACCACTACATTAGCGCCTGATTACAGAATCTTTCCACTTATTAATGGCGGTATTCCTTTATGGGTGCTAACGTTGATTTTTGTTGCAATTGATTATGCAACCATCGCAAGCACCAGTGGCGGATATGCCATTGCACATTTAGCCGGCGGTGCAATCGGTTTTATTTTTATTCGTCAATTACGCAAAGGAAATGATTGGAGTATTTGGATGATTAATTTGGTTGATTGGATAGATAATTTATTCAATCCCGAGAAAAAAGAAAAGCCGCAAAAAGAAAAATTATTTTACAGAGCTTCAGGGAAGCCATATCAAAAAACAAGTAACCTTACCCAACAAAGATTAGATGAAATTTTAGATAAGATCAATGTACAAGGGTATCATATGTTGACAGATGAAGAAAAAGATTTTTTAAAACGTGCCAGCAGAGAAGAATTATAAAGTCATCTTTTCATTTCCGCTTACCATCATTGTTTAGTATTTTTATTGCATGGCAAAAAGCCCTGCTCGAAAATTTATAAAGATCTTCTTTATTCTCATCAATTGTTTGGTGATTATTCTTTTCTTATTGGGCTGTTTATCTCCCTGGTTAAATCCGGAAAAATTTGGTTGGATTGGTTTTATTGGCATTGCCATGCCTTATTTAATATTGGTATTGATCTTTTCCATTATTTTTTGGTTAGCGGCAAAACCGAAGCTGGCGTTGATTCCTGTCATTACATTATTAATGGGATGGCAACAGATCAATGCGGTATTTGCATTTAAATGGAAAGCAGGATTTACTAAAGCTAAAACAGCAAATACCATTCGTATTGTTGATTGGAATGTTGGCGGATTTAATGGCTTATCCAAAAACAGTGTCATTAAAAAACATGTGAGAGAAGAAGTGGCTGATGTGATATTGAATTTAAAACCCGATATTATTTGCATGCAGGAATTTAATTCAGCCTATCATCAATCAACACAATGGGATAATATCAGTTTGTTCAGCAAAGCTTATCCGTATTATTATTTTTCCAAAGATTATCATCGCAACAAAGGTGTTTATCAATCAGGTTGCATCATCTTTTCAAAATATCCATTGATTGATTCTAACAGAATAAAATTCAAAACACCCGAAAGTTTAATTTATGTTGATGCAGTAAAAGGCGATGATACCTTTCGTATTTATACTACCCATTTGCAATCTTTCAAATTCAAAAAAGAAGATTATGATGATATTGAAAAAATAAAAGAGCAAGATGAAGATGCGTTGGCCGCTTCTAAAAATATTTTCAGCAAAATGAAAACAGCATTTCAAAGAAGAGGAGGACAAGTAGATATCGTAAGAAATGAAATAGAAAAAAGCCCTTTTCCTTCGGTTATTTGCGGTGATTTTAATGATGTGCCCAATAGCTATACCTATTTTCATATTATAGGAAACCGACAAGATGCTTTTTTGAAAAAAGACTTTGGTATCGGCAGAAGTTTTATTGCTTTGGCACCCACTTTAAGAATAGATTATGTATTGCCCGATCAACATTTTGATGTGTTGCAATTTAATATGGTGGATGAAGATCTGAGCGATCATTTATTATTGGTAACTGATCTAAGATTAAAAAAATAATTATCTTCATTTTAAGATGAAAATTTTCTCTCTTACATATTATTGTTTTAGTTGCTGCCGCTAAGCGGCCAATCTATACCTTTGCGATGGTTCATTCGCACAATTTTTTATCGAATCTTTTAGTTTAACAAGTACAAGAAAAATATGTCACTCAAAGTATATAATTCGCTTACGCGGAAAAAAGAAGAATTCAAATCAATCACGCCTAACCATATTGGCATGTACGTATGCGGACCAACTGTTAGTGGCGAAAGTCATTTAGGTCATGCTCGTCCCTTCATTACATTTGATATCATTTATCGTTACTTAATGTATCTCGGTTATAAAGTTCGTTATGTGCGAAACATTACTGATGCCGGACATTTTGAGGAAGAAGGTCGAGAAGCAGAGGATAAGATCAGTAAAAAAGCAGTCATAGAAAAATTAGAACCAATGGAGTTGGTTCAGAAATACACCAACTTATTTCATTGGGCAATGACGCAATTCAATAATCTTCCGCCCAGTATTGAACCAACAGCAACCGGACATATTGTTGAGCAAATAAACATGATTGAAGAAATTATTAAAGATGGATATGCGTATGTTGCCAACGGCTCTGTTTATTTTGATGTAGAAAAATACAATACTGATTTTTCCAAAAAAGGATTGCCTTATGGCATGTTAAGTGGAAGAAATATAGAAGAACAATTAGAAACCACACGTGACTTAGATAATCAGGAAGAGAAGAGAAACAAAAATGATTTTGCATTATGGAAGAATGCACCCGCGGAACATATCATGCGTTGGAAAAGCCCGTGGGGAGAGGGTTTTCCGGGATGGCATATTGAATGCTCTGCCATGAGTACAAAATATTTAGGAGATCAATTTGATATTCATGGCGGCGGAATGGATCTGCAATTTCCGCATCACGAATGTGAGATTGCACAAAGTACTGTTTGCAATCATAAAACACCTGCACGTTATTGGTTACATAATAATATGATTACC
>CAIRTF010000118.1 GCA_903881425.1 uncultured Chitinophagaceae bacterium
AATTTCACCTATGATTAAAATTGAAAAATAGTCTTTTGTTAAGGCATTCTGATTCCAGTCCAAGTATATTATCCTTGTAAAGAATATAAGTAACGCTATTTCAAAAGTTATTATAATCCTATTCATTTTCAATTTTACTACCAATCGACTTGGAACAAATAAAGGATATTGTACCCTTTGATTTAATACCAGTCTTCAACATTATTTGCTTATATGACATACCATTCTTGTGCATATTAATAATATCATCATGGTTATGCTTAGCAACATGTGATGAAGCAATCGTTGCAGCTTTAACCCTAACCTCAACTGGCTTAGCCATTTGTGCTTCCGAAAAAGTACCAATTACAATATTATCTTCAAGGTTATTTTTTTGATTACCATCTTTGTGATACACAAAAACATCATCTTTAAAGATAACCTCACCAAACTTTTGATATGCGGCTAATCTAGGGACACTGATTTTAACCCTAACATTACCTTCATCCCTAATACCAAATCTCATGTCACCCTTTTGACTATTTTCAATTTTTCTTATATTACCAGTTGGTGAAATAATGTTACCATTAATAATACGATAACCCTTCTCAAAAGCTCTTCTGATATTAACTTTATTCTTAACCATAATTTGTTATTTTTAGTAATAGTGCAAATATACAATTTTTATTTGAAACTAACAAATTTATTTTTCCCTATATTTTTCAATTCTAGTGTTTAAATCAACATCAATAGGTTTTCCTGTCCTAGCTTTAAAGAGTCTAGCGAATAACAATTGAGTTAAATCAAACATACCAGTGGGCCAATCAGATAATTCACCCTTTGGATTAATGGTTAATACAATATCATTCCATTTGCAAATATAACCTTCTAACTTTTGTTCAGCAATTTGACATTGAATATCGTTAAGTGTAAACTCATCAGCAAAACCTAAAGATTTACCCTCAGGGTCAATTATTTCAACTTCATTGCGCTTGTATTTGATAAACTTTATCATGCTTTATTTTTTTGTCTAAGTGTCCAAAGAATGGCTTGCGCTGATTCACGTGTGTATCTAGGCAATTTGATTGACTCTAAAAGCCTTAAATCAGTACCTGAATCATAATCATTAGGTGCCAACTCAACACAGTCATATTTGCCATTATCCTTTTTATAATAAGGGATAAAGCTATCACGACCACCATATAATACAGCTGTTTCATCAAGGCTTAAAAATGCACTTGTAAACGTATCTAACTGTTTAACCCAAGCGGCGTTATCATCTTTGCTATCAGGCAACGGTATGATATTGAAATCATTATCAGGAAACGTTTCTTTAATCATATCCTTTCTGAAATCAAAAGGGAAGGGATTCTTATCCGTTACCCCATCGTTGTTAACCCCTAAAAAGATTACAACTCTTGTATGCCTATCAAACACGGTTTGAATTGTAGCTTTATGTGATTCCGTCAAATATGGAACCTGCATTCTGGCGATAATTACACCTATCGCTCTTTTATCTTTTAATAGCACC
>CAIRTF010000119.1 GCA_903881425.1 uncultured Chitinophagaceae bacterium
AGACATAATGATAGGATAGTACAAGACAACAATGTAATACCAATAGCACGGCTATCATGAATAAAAGCCGTTAAAGGATCAATAAAATGACGAAAGAATTTTCGCATGAAGGAAAGATACGAGAAAAGATTTTTTATTGGTACGCAAGAATCTTAATATCCAAAAATATCCAATTTGGTTTTGGGTCTTAATTCATCCATCCATTGAAACTTTTTTACACGAAGCGCTTTATGATCTACTTGTTTCATCGGATACATTGTACCCGTTAAACTATTAATGAGTTTTACTCTTTCAGCTTTGCCATTCTCAAAATGTACTTCTATCACATCTGATGTAGATTTATTCACACCAATAAATCTTTTCTTCTCATCTGTGGCGTAATAAATATTTTCTGCCGGACTTCCTTTGGTTCTTAGAGAATCCATCTTTCCATCTTTAAATAAACCATTGATGGTATTTCCTTTTACCTGATTAAAATATCCTTCACCTTCTTTACTGATGCTCATGGCATTTTCAAAAACATATAAGCGTTCTGCTTTTTTATTTTTGGTGTAGAGATAAATTGTATCTCCGGTGATCTGATTTTCTTTTGCCCATGCAATAGGGTTTCTGAATAAGCGAAAAGCTGAATCCTGCAAAGAATAAAACATACTATCTGCCACCGCTTGTAAAGAGTCTGAAAATATTCTTACATGATAATACGCTTCAAAATAACGATCACTGCTGCTATCATTTTTTTGCATCATGGCTTTTAAATAAGCCGAATCTCTTATCCAGGGAACTTCTTTAGTTTTCTTCAGATCAGATATTTTAGAAGCAAACAATGTATCAGCAGAAACATAGATGGTATCTGATTCCTGTTTAATAAAGAGAATTGGTTTTTGAGTTGCTAAAAAAGAATTGTTCTTCTTATTCACTTTAATACTGTTGGCAATAACATCAAAGCCACCAACAGTATCTTTACTTCTATACACTGCATTACCACGAAAATCTCCCAATCCGCTTTTATCATCAAATGCCATTGAATCGGCAGTCATGGTATAAGTGCTGTCGTCAATAAATGAGCGTTTGTTTAAGATTGCAGATTTTTTCTGGAGATCATAATATCCATCACGTGTTTTAATAATTCTTTTCCCTTGTATGATGGTAGTAGGGCAAACAAATGTTGTTTTCTCTGTTGTAAGATTATACAATAAAGTATCGGTATAAATTTTAGAGCCTGTATCTATCAAAACTACTTTCTGTTTAAAATAAACATCTTTGGTATCGCCGTAATAATACCCTTCATTACTGGTTAAAACGGTTTTGCCATTTACTAATTTTCCGCCTTTTACATAAGTACCGATCTTTAAATTCACATCATATTCCAATTCATTGGTAGTTAATGTTCCTTTCTTATCATTCAGTTTAACCTTATCTCTTAAAAAAGCTTTTTTGTCTTTGCTGATGTATTTTAAATATTGCGAATAGATTTGAATACTATCAGCATCATTGATGTGTACATTACCAAAAGATTCCAGCGTATTATCTTTCTGATTGATGACAATACTGTCTGCTTCAAACAGCGTACTTCCTTGTTGCACTTTGGCTTTGCCTACCAATGCAATAAATTTTCCTAAAGAATCTTTATCTAAGAAAACATATTTCTCACTTCCCAGAATGATGATGGTTTTACCGGTATTAATGGTATCAGCCACTTTTTGTTGTGCATGCAAAACAGAAGTAATGAGTATGAACAACAAAAAGAGATAGGCTCGCTTCATCAAAAAATAAAATTATTATGGATGTACAGTATCGCTTACAGGTGCTGTTAACGGTCCTGTTTTATCTTTCTTTCCAAACACAGAAATATTTACATAGCGTTTGGGATGAACACGAAGATCATCTAACAAAGTGTTAGTGCTGCGTATGGTATTGTTAAGATTATTGTATAATGCTTTATCATTTACCAATAAACCCAATGAACCTGAAGATGAATTGACTTTATCTAGCGTAACATTAAATTTGTCGACAGCAGATTTTAATTGAGTAACGGCACCGTTAATATCAGCTTTTGATAAATGATCGGTTGTTGTTTCAACATTACCAATCATTTTAGTGATCTTATCATTATTCTCCGATAAGTTCTTGGTAAAGCTGTTTACATTATTCATGGATTGTGCAATGGAACCGCTTTGTTTATTCATCATCGTTTCAATCTCTGCTGATGATACCGTTAAACTTGCAGTAGCTTTATTTAAATTAGCAATTACCTGTTGCAAATTATTTTTTGTATTGGGATCGAAAATGGTATTTACATTTTTCAACACATCATCCAAAGAATGCAAAGTGGTTTTTAATTGATCTGCAATAGGAGTAATCTTATTACTTAAATTACCCACCAATCCTAAAGAATTCACTGTTTGTAAAGTATCACCAATTTGTAAGAATCTGGTTGAATCACCTAATTTAATATCAATACTTGGTGTACCTAAAGGATTATCTGAAATAGATGCTTTTGAATTAACAGGAATATTATAATTGGTTTTCAATTTAATGGTAACAACAATTTCTTTCAGGTCGGCATCTGTGTTTTCAATTTCATACACTGCACCAATCTGATAACCATTTGCATAAACAGGATTAGATACCATAATGCCTTTTGCATCGGCATATTTGGCATATAAAAAATTACCTGTTTTAAGTAAAGTTCGCCCTTTAAGAAAGTTAAAGCCTAAAATCATGGCTGTAATAGCGATGGCTGTAAGGGCGCCTACCTTGGTTTCGTTCGATACTTTCATGGTGCAAAACTAAGGTTTCTTCTTTTGCAGTAAGAATGGAAATGTTGCAAAAAGAGGGAACTATTTATTGCTGTTGGTTTTGCCAGGTTTATTTAATTTATTATCAAGCGAAAATTTATAACGTCGTATAGCTTTTACAATTGAATTGGCGACTTCTGTTTGTCCGGATTCACTATTCAAATAATCTTCCTCTTCCGGATTGGATAGAAATCCAATTTCAATCAAAATTGCAGGCATATTGGTAGCCTGAAGCACCCAAATACCTTTTTCATTCCTTTGCTTTGCTCCACGACTAACACGTCCTGATTTTTCAAATTCTTCTTCAACAGTTAAAGCCAAATTTCGGCTTCTTTCAGAATATTGCTCAGTTCTTAAAGAAATGGCTAAAATTTGTTTGGGATCAGTTGGATTAAAATTTTTCAGTTCAGCTGCTGAAGCACTATCAATAAAATCATTTTCACTTAAGCTTTCTTGTATAGCTTTTTCCTTCTCATCTTTTTTTGCAATTCCCCAAATATATGTTTCTGTGCCAACTACCTCACTTGGAGTAGTCCATGTTTTATATTGAGGAACTTTTTTAGTTATTTTCTTTCCCTTTTTTTTAGTGGTCACTGTTTTATATCCGATTAATTCACTATGACGATTAGGTGCTGCTTCATTGCAGTGAATAGCAATAAACAGATCTCCCTTAGCAGCATTGGCTTTCTGTGCTTTTACAGTTACTTTATCGTAAATATCAGTTGTACGAGTCATGTACGTTTCCACTTCAGGAATTTGGTCATTAAGTAACTTCTGTAACTTGAGTGCAACAGCCAATGAAACATCCTTTTCTGTAGAATATTTTCCTTTTGTTCCGGGATCACTACCCCCATGTCCGGCATCAATCACAATTTTATGAATGGCTTGTTTTTGCAGATTTTTAGGCGGTTTGGTTTCAAAAGAACTTAAACCAAGCCATATAAAACTTAACAAAACGAATGCAGCAAATTTTCTATACATCATATCAATTCGTTAAAGGGTTACACTTATTCATTATAATAACTTCTAAGCACTTATTTTTGCCCAAGAGAATATGAGCATTATCCGCAAATTTAACGCAAAAACACTGCAGGCTATTATAGTAATGGGTTGTTTGCTCTTTTTTTCTCTTCAAATAAAAGCATATAACGGCTTTTCAGATTTTTTTTTCAAATCATTAACAAGTTTAGTTGATACCGTACCTGCAAAAAAGCCAACTGTACAAAAAACTGTTTTCATTGATTCTGCAAAAAAAACTTTTGCTTCACCTGACACAAGTAAAAAAAAGAAGGATAGTTTAATTAATACCATAGATACAGTTTCGCTTTCTAAAGATTCATTGGATGCACCTGTTCAATATAAAGCACAGGATTCGGGTGTATTGATCCTTTCTACCAAACGATTTATTTTATATGGTAAAGCGGATGCTACGTATAAGGATATGGATTTAACAGGAGGTAAGATTGATTATGATCAAGACGGACAAGTGATCAAAGCGTTTGCATCACCCGATTCTACAGGAAGTTTAGACAGTAAGGCAGTGATGAAACAAGGACAAATGAAATCCATCAGTGATTCATTGGCATTTAATTTAAAAAGTTTTAAAGGATTAACACATAATACATTTTATCAGGAAGGAGAAATGTATGTGAATGCACAAAAATTGAAGAAGGTTGACAGTGCAACATTTTATGCATACAATGCAAGAATTACCACTTGTAATTTAGATACACCCCATTTTGCTTTTATTACCCGAAGAGTGAAAATGATCAATAATAAATTGGCAGTGAGCGGGCCAACACATCCTGAATTTGAAGGTGTACCTGTTCCCATTATTTTACCATTTGGTATTTATCCATTACAAAGAGGAAGACATTCAGGAATACTTACTCCAACTTTTACTACAAGTGAAGACTTTGGATTGGGCTTTGAAGGATTGGGTTATTATAAAGTAATCAATGAAAATTGGGATGTAATAACACGTGCCAATATTTACTCTTATGGAGGATGGTTATTAACTGTGAGTCCGAAATATATTAAGCGCTATCATTATTCGGGTTCATTAGGATTGACTTTTCAGAACACTAAAATATTGAACAGAACTTATACATCGAAAGATGAATTCACCACATCTAAATCTTTCATGCTTACTTGGTCGCACATGCAAGACACACGTGCCCGACCCGGAACATCATTTTCCGCCAGCGTAAATTTTGGAAGTACCAAGTTCAATCAAACATTATTTAATAATCCTTATCAGAATTATAACAACCAACTAAATTCATCCATCAGTTATACCAAAGATTTTCGCGGTAAAGCTAATTTATCATTAAGTATTACACACAATCAAAACAATAATACGCATTTGGTGAATTTGAATTTGCCCAATCTTGCATTTAATGTAAATACATTTTATCCTTTTCAAAAAAAGGAGCTGGTAGGTGCTGCTAAATGGTATGAGAATTTAGGAATAGGATATCAGGGCGCAACACAAAACCTAATTTCTTTTTATGATACTTCATTCACCATGAAAAGATTATTAGATACTATTCATTGGGGTGCAACACATACTATTCCCATTTCATTATCATTACCACCATTAGGTCCACTCGTAATTTCACCATCTATATCT
>CAIRTF010000120.1 GCA_903881425.1 uncultured Chitinophagaceae bacterium
CAAAAGAACATTCCAAAACGAAAAAAGAATATTCCTTAGAGGCAAAAGAACATTCCAAAACAAAAAAAGAATATTCCTTAGAGGCAAAAGAACATTCCAAAACAAAAAAAGAATATTCCTTAGAGGCAAAAGAACATTCCAAAACGAAAAAAGAAATCTAATAATTGAAACTTGCAACCGGTAACCTGCAACACTCTACAAATGCCGCTTCTCGTGTATCAAAGTTTTATAAGCCAATATGGCACTTATTACAGAAAGAATAGCGCCGAGTAACATGGCTGCTCCCGGAAAATCAACCGGTGCTGCAGCAGATGTAAAATAAGCAAAGAGATTGGTCATAATTAACGGACCAATAATAGCAGTGGCACTCATTAAACTGGTTAATGCACCTTGTAATTCTCCTTGTTCATTGGGCGGTACATGAGCAGATATAATACCTTGCAAAGAAGGGCCTGCAATGCCACCCAAAGAATAAGGAATCATAAATGCATACATCATCCATGTTTTGGTGGCAAAGGCAAACAATAAAAATCCAACAGCATATAAAATCAATCCTATGTAAACGCTTTTTTCATTCCCTAACTTAGGGATGATCACTCTAATTAGTAATCCTTGTACCAGACCAATGGTTAATCCAACAAAACCTAATGAGTAACCTACCATTTTGGCATCCCATGCAAATTTGTGCATGGTATAATAACTCCAGGTACTTTGTACGGCATGTCCTGCCACATACAACAATGCAATAGAAGCAACTAAACCGGCTACTGCCGGATATTTTTGTAATTGTTTTAATGCACCCATGGGGTTGGCTCTTTTCCATTCAAAGGGTCTTCTGTTTTCTTTTGCTAAAGATTCGGGCAACACAAAATAACCATATAACCAATTGAGTAATGCCAATGCTGCTGCGGCAAAGAAAGGAACACGTTCACCAAACTGTCCGAGTAATCCACCAATAACAGGACCTACAATAAAACCAATACCAAATGCAGCGCCAATCATTCCAAAATTCTGTGCTCTTTTTTCGGGGGTGCTTACATCGGCAATATAAGCAGCAGCTGTTGTAAAACTGCCACCGGTAATACCTGCAATACTTCTACCAATAAATAACCAGAATATATTGGGTGCAAAACCCTGCAATAAATAATCAATACCAAAACCAAATAAAGAAAATAAGAGAACAGGTCTTCTTCCGTATTTATCACTGAGGTTGCCTAAAATAGGTGCAAATAAAAATTGCATGATGGCATAAGAAAAACCTAACCATCCGCCATAGCGGGATGCATCACTTAAGTTGCCATGAATCAATCCTGATATTAATTTAGGAAATACCGGAATGATAATACCAAAGCCTGCCACATCAATTAATAAAGTGATGAAGATGAAACCTAAGGCTGCCTGTTTTCTGTCTTTCGCCATACTTGCTTTTGTTCTTACAAAGTAAAAGGAAAACGAATAATCCGGTAAAAAAGATAATAACAATAGTTTTAACTAATGGCAGGCTTAAGTAATATTTATATTTGAATAGTTTATCGCAAAGTAAAAGAGTACACCAAGTTTAATGCAAAGAAATAGTTTGCGAATTCTTTGCGGTAAAGCCATAATCATTTACAACTTGTTGGTATATTTTAATGTTATGGAATAAAATCTCTTGTATGAAACAAACACTTATAATAGTTCTTGCAGTATTGATGTGTTCTTTTAACAAAAGAGAAGAGATCAAAACTGCGAAGGCAGATAAAACTCTATCGGGTATTACTTATTCTATGCATCATCCCATGCATAGTTGGAAAGGCGTGAGCAAACAATCAGATGTTACCATTGAATATGATGCCACTACAACACATATTATTAAAGTAACAGTTGATGCACCGGTAAAATCTTTTGACAGTGAGAATGCTACCCGGGATAAAAAGATGTTGGGTTTTACGGAAGCCACTAAATTTCCGAGCATTACATTTATCAGTAACAGCATTGTGTATACAGCCAATGGTTTAACGGTAAACGGTGTGCTTAGTTTTCATGGCGTGGGTAAGCAAATTAGTTTTACTGCTGTTGAGCAAAATTTGAATAAACACAAAACCGTTACCGGTTCTTTTACTTTATTATTAGAAGATTTTAAAGTAGAACGTCCTGCATTATTAATGATGAAGACAGAGAATGCGTTTGAATTGAGTTTTGTGATGGTGTTTGGAGTGGAGTAGAGGTTTAACCGCAAAGTGACGGAAAGAAAGAAGAGGCAAAGTAACGCAGAGTTTCTTTACACCCATTTGCGAAACCTTTGTGATCTTTGCGGTTAAATTCTTATAATCCTTTCTCTTTAATCCATGCATCTAATTCAGTCTTCAATGCTTCGCCGATTTTTTTTCTTCCTTCGGGGCTGGTTAATAATTCTCTGCTGGCTGCATTATCACCAATTTCTAATAACACACGATAGGAAGCAGTGTTGATGTTTTCATCTAAAGAATAAAAACTTAATTTATTGGTGGCTTTACAACGATAATCATTTCTTCCGGTGGTACTGTCTAATAAAACCCCTCTGTTTTCTAAATTAGTTACAGATGAAACTGCTTTAATTAATCTGCCTGCCAATATTCTGTTCTCAGTTTCCATTTTATCTCCATAATGAATATAACCCCAGATGGCATTACGTTTGGTGCCACCGTTATTGTGTACTGCAATAAATACTTCAGGATGTTTTTTATTGGCTTCCTGTAATTCATAGGCATAGCCGGAGATCTTTCCATCAATGATGGCAGAAGTATGTTCAATCACTGTATTACTGCCCACATTGTTGTGATGTACCTTATCATTGCCAATACTCCACACTTTATATTCTTTGTAATGCGGTTTTAAATTCATCGCTGCTTCTACAATGGCATTGCATGTTTCTGCTTCGCTGAAATCTTTACCTGTATCTGTTTGATGTGATGGTTGCCAAACAACAATTACTTTCTTTTTTCTTTTAATGGCATCATCACCAAATGATTGGTGAAAGAAGAAACAAAAGGTTGATATAAAAAGAATACTTTTTTTCATTTATGATTCTTGTAAGAATGGATATTTATAATCAGTTGGCGGATTAAATGTTTCTTTAATGGTTCTTGCGCTTAACCATCTGTATAAATTTAAAGCACTTCCTGCTTTATCATTGGTACCACTGGCTCTGGCACCACCAAAAGGTTGTTGTCCGACAACGGCGCCTGTTGGTTTATCATTGATATAAAAATTACCTGCTGCGTTTCTTAATTTATTGGTGGCTAATTCAACAGCAGCTTTATCTGTTGCAATGATGGCGCCTGTTAATGCATAAGGAGAAGTGGTATCCACCAATTCCAATGCTCTTTCAAAACCATTGGCAGGATACACATAAATAGTAAGAACCGGTCCGAATATTTCTTCGCACATACTTGCATATCGTGCGGTCTTTGCTTCAATAATGGTAGGTTGAATAAAATAACCTTCACGTTTATCGCATTTGCCACCTACCAATATTTCTGCTTTATCATCTTTCCTGGCATTATCAATATAGGCTTTGATATTATTAAAACTTTTTTCATCGATGACTGCATTGATGAAGTTGCTAAAATCTTCCACTGTTCCCATCTTCATACTTTTCACTCCTGCAACTAATTTCTTTTTTACTTCATCAGCAATATTAGATGGAATATATGCTCTGGATGCAGCGGAACATTTTTGCCCCTGAAATTCAAATGCACCGCGTAATAATGCAGTTACTACCACATCCACATCAGCAGATTTATGAGCGATCACAAAATCTTTACCGCCTGTTTCACCAACAATACGCGGATAAGATTTATACATGCCCATATTCTTACCAACCGTTTCCCACATATTATTAAACACACCTGTTGATCCTGTAAAATGAACACCTGCAAAATCTCTGTGATTAAAACATATTCTGCCAATGGTTGGCCCATCTACATAAATTAAATTGATTACACCATCCGGTAATCCTGCTTCTTTTAAAATACGCATGAACATTTGCGCAGAATAAATTTGTGTATTGGCAGGTTTCCAAACAACCACATTACCACATAATGCAGCACTGGTTGGTAAATTACCGCCAATAGCCGTAAAGTTGAAAGGTGTTACGGCTAACACAAAACCTTCCAATGGACGATACTCTAATCTGTTATGCATACCTGCACCACTGATGGGTTGTTGTTTATAAATTTCACTTAAGAAATGAACATTGAAACGAAGGAAATCAATTAACTCACAGGCAGCATCAATCTCTGCTTGAAAAGCATTCTTGCTTTGCCCGAGCATCGTTGTTCCATTCATGTAACTTCTATATTTTGTAGAGATCAGATCAGCGGCTTTTAAAAAGATAGCAGCACGATTTTCCCAACTCATATTACTCCAACTTTCTTTGGCAGCCAATGCAGCTTCAATGGCCTGCTGTACATGCTTTTCATCGCCTGCATGAAAATAACCAAGTGTATGTTTTATTTCGTGTGGCGGATGTATCGCTACTTTTTTATTGGTACGCACTTCTTTATTACCGATATACATGGGAATATCTAATTCAACACTTTTCAATTCGCTCAAAGTCTTCTTTAATATTTCTTTTTCTTTACTTCCCGGGGCATAAGACAAAACCGGTTCATTGGCAGGCAATGGATAAGAAAAGTATCCTAAGTTCATAGTGTGTTAGTTTAAGTGTGCAAGATAAGTAAAGAAGTTGCAGCTTGCAAGTTGCAGAGTCCAAGTTGCCGGTTACCTGCAACCGCTAACTTGCAACATTTAATTATCTTGCCAAACATGTATTTCTTTCGATTCATTTATATCATTGTTCGCTTTGTAATAAGATTAGTGCTTGTGCGGCGCAAAGCTGCAAAGCAAGCAACAGATTATTTACATAATATCGAAATACAATTCAATGGAAAGTTTGATGCAGGTACTTTTAAAAAAGTAGTGAAGAGCCATAGTGTGTATTTACCTATTGTGAACGATGCATTTACTGCTTTGCATGACAGAACGACTACTTTAAAAGAGCAAGAAAGAAGCATTCATTATTTTATATGCAGTTCATTGTTCGATAATTTCTGGGATGATAAAACTTTAAACATTGATCAGTTAGAACAGATCAGTTTTGATACAAAAAGATATCCTGCCAAATCGTTTGATGAAAAAGTATTTGTGGCGTCTCATTTGTTTTTATTGGATGCCGTTAGAAATAAAGAAGCTTACCTGACTATATCCCGAAGAACATTCAATGCACAACAGGCATCCTTGCAACAATTCAATGCAAGTATCAATGATAATAAGATTACCAATATTACTTTTGAAAAAGGAGGTAATGCAGTATTGTTATGCAGTTACTATTTAGATATTGATACTTCTGTTGCAGAAGAGAATTGCTGGTATTATTTGG
>CAIRTF010000121.1 GCA_903881425.1 uncultured Chitinophagaceae bacterium
AATATTAATTCCATATATCACTTGTCATGAAATGGCACATCAAATTGGTTATGCAAGCGAAAGCGAGGCCAACTTTGTTGGTTATTTAGCGGCATCTTCATCAAAAGATGTGTATTTTCAATATTCCGTTTATCTCGACTTGTTTTCTTATGCACAAAGTGAAGAGATCAAACAATATATTTTAGATAGAGATATGAATGGATTGAAAGAAGTGATTCTCTCCAATAAAAAAAACTTAGATAGTTTGGTTCGAAAAGACAGAAAAGAGATCCGCGATTTTTTTTATAGAAGCGAAAATAAAATTTCACCGATAGTTTCAACCATGTACGATCAATATTTAAAGATGAACAAACAATTAGCAGGTATTGATAGTTATAATGAAATAATTGGCTGGTTATTGGCTTATCAAAAAAAATATGGTAAAATTTAATTCAATAAAATTAATTCTTGCTGTTTCGTTTACATTGGTATTCGGAGGCCTTGGTGGTATTGTAACATCAGGCGAAATAGCAAATTGGTATGCAGGTTTGCATAAACCTTCATTCAATCCGCCTGATTATTTGTTTGGCCCTGTTTGGAGTTTATTGTATCTATTAATGGGTATCAGTTTGTATTTGATCTGGAAAGAAACTGCATCATCTGCAAAAACAAAAAGCATTATTATATTCTTTATACAATTTGCACTCAATTTCTGTTGGTCGTTTATCTTTTTTAAATTTCATCAAACAGGAATTGCTTTTGCAGAAATAATATTAATGTGGATATTCATATTACTCACTATCATTTCATTCAGCAAACTGAGTAAAACTGCAGCGTGGTTATTGGTGCCTTATATTGCCTGGGTAAGTTTTGCTTCTTTATTAAATTGTTCAATCTGGCAATTGAATTAAAACTTATTCTTCCACATCATACTTTCAACCGGTTTGTTGGGTTGACCGCTATATTTTGCATTTCCTTTTTGATTGTACTTCACTTCAATTTCTCCATCAACAGGAAAATAAATCAATTGACCAATAGGCATTCCTTTATAAATTCTTACGGGTTGCTTAACAGAAATTTCTAAGGTCCAGTTACCGCAAAAACCTACATCACCTTTTCCGGCTGTTGCATGAATGTCAATACCCAAGCGGCCTGTAGAAGATTTGCCTTCTAAAAAAGGAACATGTGCATGTGTTTCGGTGTATTCGGCAGTAACGCCTAAATAAAATTCATGAGGCTGTAAAACAAAACCTTCATCCGGTATTTCAAAGGATTCGATCTTATTATGTTTTTTTGCATCTAATTCTTTATCAACATATTTCGCCAATGTACTTCCCAAATGCACATCATAACTGTTACTTCCCAAATCTTCACGATTATATGGAACAATTTTAATGGTTCCTTTTTCCATCTCTTCTAAAATTCTTTTATCAGTCAATATCATTCTATAAAATATTTTTTGTTATCGGCTTTTGTTTTTCATGGCATCCAAGTTGCGTCGCACACTTCAGCAATTATACAATAATCAAACATTCATTGTATTTTGCAAACTAATCATTCAAAATTTATCATTCAAAATTTATCATTTTCTTTTGCCTTTATTTTATCAACATAATATTAACGAGACCACCAAATCAGCAATTTGGAAAATAGAAGAACCGGAAGATTTTTTTCTTTCCAAAGTTCCGTTGCAGAGAGATATTACACATCCGCATAAACGTTTGCAACACCTGGCAGGCAGATATTTATTGCAATATTTATTTTCCGATTTTCCTTATGAAGAAATGTTGATTGCCGATACACGTAAACCTTATTTGCCATACGAACAATATCACTTCTCTATTTCTCATTGCGGTAATTATGCAGCAGCTATTGTTAGCAGTTCGCAAAGAGTAGGGATAGATATTGAAATTCCCAGAGCAACAGTTTTAAAAATTGCGCATAAATTTTTACATAAAACCGAAATTGAAATTTTCAAAATAAATAATCACCCGACTCCCGACTTACAACTCCTAACTCTTCTCTGGTGTGCCAAAGAAGCGATGTTTAAATGGTGGGGTTGGGGGGAAGTTGATTTCAGTGAAATGTTACGTATCAATTATTTTGATTTGCATGAAGAAGGAAATATTCAAGCGAAGTTTCTAAAAAGTGATATGAATGAATCATTAGAATTGTTCTATAAGCAATTCAAAGAGATTTGCCTGGTATTCGTAGCGCAATAAAAAAGGATTCAATTTTATTGAATCCTTTTTTTATTTTTATTGAATGTATTAATCGATGAATTGTTCTTTCACAACTAATTTCAATTGTCTGTTTACATCCCATTGTTCAAATTCTTTTGCTACTTCACTTAAAAAACTTGCTCCAACGCTTCCATCAATAATGCGATGATCATAACTTAATGATAAATACATCATGTGTCTGATCGCAATAAAATCTCCTTTATCTGTTTCAACAACAACAGGTCTTTTCTTTATTGTGCCAACCGCTAAAATGGCTACTTGCGGTTGATTGATAATGGGCGTTCCCATTAGACTTCCAAAAGAACCAACATTGGTTAATGTGAATGTACCACCTTGTGTATCGTCCGGTCTTAATTTATTAGTACGTGCAGCTTCAGCCAAATCATTTACGGATTTAGCTAAACCAACTAAACCCATTTGTTCTGTATTTTTAATAACAGGGACAATTAGATTTTTATTTGGCAAAGCGGTTGCCATACCGATATTGAAATAATTTTTGATCATGATTCTATCACCCTCAACAGAGCTGTTGATGATAGGATAACGTTTCATCACTCTCACCAAACTTTCAATAAACATTGGAGTGAAAGTAATTTTAGTACCTGCTTTCTTTTCAAAATCATTTTTGATTTTATCTCGCCACAAAACCATATTGGTAACATCAGCTTCTGCAAAACTGGTAACATGCGCACTTGTTTGTTTGCTATCAACCATATGCTTTGCAATCAGTTTGCGCATTCTGTCCATTTCAATAATTTCAACAGAAGGCTTTGCTGCTTCGGGTTGAGATGGAACTGAAGGTGCAACATAAGTTGATTCGTAAGCAGGAGCTATAATTGCTTCTTGAATTGGTTTTGTTGTAACAGGTGTTGGAACATAAACAGCTTCCGGCTGTGGTGCAGCAACAGGTGTAGCCACTGAAGCAGTAGGCACATAAACATGCTCAGGTTGGGGCACTATAGTTTGTTGAGGAATGACTAAAGGTGAAGGTTCTGCAACTTTAGTTACTTCAACAATAGGTTTGATTTGTTCTGCTTGTTTTGATTGAACAACTTGTGAAAAAGGTTCAGGGATATGTTGTTGTTGAAAAGGCTGTGTGTAAGTTGGTTGAGGTGCAGGAACAAATGCCGGAACTTTTCCTGCTCTTTTATCAGCTATGTATTGTAAAACATCTTTTTTGCTTACTCTACCATCGGCACCGGTACCGGGTATTCTTTCTAATTCACTCAAACTTAATCCTTCACTGTTAGCAATATTTAAAACCAAAGGTGAAAAGAAGCGATTGTTACCGCCGCTTTTTGGTGCACTATATTCTTGATGTTGAGGAACATATGGAATTGGTTCGGGTGCAGTTTGTGTAACTATTGGTTTGGGTATTTCAGTCTGAGTAACAACAGGTGTTTGTTGAACCGGTGAGGAGATTATTGGCTGAGAAGTAGGCGCTGCAATAGTTGCAGCTACTTCTACTCTTGCAATGACTGCTCCAACAGGAACAACGTCATTATCATTGAAAAGTGTTTCGGTAATAATGCCGCTAACAGTTGATGGCACTTCACTGTCCACTTTATCGGTAGCAATATCCAAAACAGTTTCATCTTGCTTCACATGGTCGCCAACTTTTTTATGCCAACGCAAAACTGTTGCTTCCATGATGCTTTCACCCATTTTGGGCATTACCAAATCTACTATTGCCATACTAATCGTTCAGATTTTAATGGGATAAATTGTACCAACTAATCCATTCTAATTTCCTTTTGCAAGTACTTTTCAAATTACAAACCGGATAAATAATTAACTCATTGAAAATAAACCAATCATCTCGAAAATGGTATTTATCCGAACGTAAAATGGATGACAAGCAAAAACAAACCTTCATCAAAAATAATTTTAAACTGTTGAAAGTTATTCAACGGTTATCCACAATTAATTGACGCATTAAATTTAAAGCATTCGTTGCAGTTAATTGAATATTTCTTGCTCTGTCAAAACGAAAATGAAATTTTTGGGTAATGATATTGTTTTTACTAGCCACGGCTACCCAAGCTGTGCCAATAGGTTTTTCAGCAGTTTCACCACCCGGCCCCATGATACCACTCACTGCAATGGCGTAATCGGTATTCATTATTTGCATCACATTCATTACCATTTCTTTTACTGTTTCTTCACTTACTGCACCTGCTGTATTCAATGTTTTATTTTGAACTTTTAATACATTCTCTTTAACAGCATATGAATAACTGATCACACTGCCTTCGTAATAAGAGGATGAACCCGGAATGGATGTCAACAAATGCGCGATATAGCCACCGGTGCAGCTTTCAGCCGTTGCGATGGTTTGTTTTCTTTCATTTAATAATTTGCCTATCACTACTTCCATCGGAATATCTTCATCAATCACTAAAAATTCTTTTACTAAATTTTTTAAAGTATAAAATAAAGTATCAATCTCATGAATGAGCGTTTTTTTATCATTGCTAAAACCTGTTAAACGCAAACGAACCATACCGTAATTAGGTAGGTAAGCTAGCTTGATATGTGACGGAATAGTCGTTTCAAAATCTTTGATCATCTCTGCTAAAAAAGATTCGCCCACACCAGCAGTCAATAATGTTCGATGTTCAATAAAACCTGTATTAAATTTTTGGGTGATGATATTCAATACATGGTTACTCATGATCCATTTCATCTCATGCGGAACGCCGGGCAAAGCCACAAATATTTTACCATTCTTTTCAAATAACATTCCCGGTGCAGTACCTCGTTCGTTTTTTAAAACTGTACAAACATCAGGTACTTCAGCTTGTTTTCGATTGCGATCAATCATTGGTCGCTTCAAAATATTTTCAAAAAGATCTGTGATATAATCCAATGTAGGTTGATGCATGATCATCTTTCCGCCAAAATACTCACATAATAAAGGTTTGGTAATATCATCAGCAGTTGGGCCCAATCCGCCGGTTATTAAAATAATATCAGCTTGTTTGCTCTCTTCATCTAATGTATTCCAAATATCTTCATACACATCGCCCACTGCCACACGATGTTTAACCGGAACACCAATCTTATTTAACTCTTGTGCGATCCATGCGCTGTTGGTATCAATTACCTGTCCAATCAATAATTCATCACCAATAGTAATAATTGTTGCAAAAACTTTTTTCATACAATTCTTCCGTCTAATTTTAGTGCAAAGTAAATGAGAATGAGCAAAACATATAAGTTCACTATAAGTTTATTATTTCTGGTAAACATTTTATCAGCACAATCTGTTCGTGATAGAATTGATAATACCGTAAAACGCTTTCTGGCAGACAGTTCTATGAAACATGCTATTTTAAGTTTGTATATATTGAACGGCAAAACAAATGAAGTGGTGTATGATTTGAATGGTGAAACAGGATTAGCACCTGCCAGTTGTCAGAAAATTTTTACCAGCATTGCTGCGATGGATTTATTAGGGCATGATTATCGATTTAAAACAGAATTGGGTTATGATGGAACATTGCAAAATGGAGAATTGAACGGCAATTTATTTTTAATTGGATACGGTGATCCCACATTAGGCAGTTGGCGATTTAATGAAACCAAAGAGGATAAAATTTTAAATGAATTGGAAGATGCATTAAAAGTTCATCGCATAAAAAAAATAAAAGGAAGCTTCTATGTATACGAACAAAAATTTGAAACACAAACAATTCCGGGTGGATGGATTTGGGATGATATGGGTAATTATTATGGTGCCGGTGTTTCTGCATTGAATTGGAGAGAGAATCAATATGATTTAAAATTAAAACCGGGAAATAAAGTTGGCGAACCTGCCACAATATTATTTAGTAAGCCACAATTAATAAATTGCTATTTGTATAGTGAACTTGTTACAGGCGAAAAAGGAAGCGGTGATAATGCATATATCTATTTGTCGCCAAACGGTAAATATGGATTTTTGAGAGGATCAATTCCTTTAGGCGTAGATACTTTTACTATTTCCGGATCATTTCCCAATCCTGCGTCTCAATTAATGCATACTATAACTGAAAAACTGGAGAAGAATGGTTGGCAAATGATCAGAGGAATTAGTAATGCGATAAGAATTGATTTTTCTGATAAAAGAGATACACTAAAAAAATACACTTCCATTTACACGCACTTTTCTCCATCACTCGATAGCATCAATTATTATTTTTTAAAACGCAGTATTAATTTATATGGTGAAGCATTAATGAAAACTATTGCTTATGAAAAAAAAGGATTTGGAAATACTGATTCAGGTATTGCCATCATAAAAAAATATTGGCAGGAGCGTGGTATTGAAAAATCTGCGCTGCATATAATGGATGGAAGCGGCTTATCGCCGCAAAACCGCGTCACTACTCATGCTTTGGTGACTGCTTTGCAATATGCAAAAACAAGAGATTGGTTTAATTCTTTTTATTTTGATCTGCCTGAATACAATCAAATGAAATTAAAAAGTGGTAGCATTGGTGGTGCAAGAAGTTTTGCAGGTTATCATACTGCAAAAGATGGAACACCTTATACAATGGCTATCATCGTAAATAACTATGATGGTTCTTCAACTGCCATTGTTAACAAAATGTTTTTAATACTAAATGAATTAAAGTAATTAACTTTCACAATCAAAAAAAAAATTGTCATGAAAGAACAAAATTTTAAAAACCATCCACGCTTTGTTACAGGGTATCATTATATCGGTTCATTAATTTTAATTGCTGTATTTATAGGCTCGATTGTAAATCTTTTTAAAAGTGCTAAAGAAAATTTATATTCAGCTTCATTAATTTGTGCATTGACTTTTGTGGTAATGTTGGCATGGTGGTATTTACGAGCTTTTGCATTGAAAGCGCAGGATAGAGCCATTCACGCAGAAGAAAATTTTCGTCATTTTATTTTAACAGGAAAGCCTTTCGATACCAATCTTAGCTTATCGCAAATTATTGCGTTGCGTTTTGCCAGCGATGCGGAATTTGTTGAATTGGCAAAACGTGCAGTTGCAGAAAATTTAACATCAAAACAAATCAAGCAATCAGTACAAAATTGGAGAGCCGATCATCATCGTGCTTAATTGAAGAAAGGAAGTAATTTACATTTTAATTCTTCCGGCATCAATACTTTATTTCTTGTTTCGGCATCCAAGAAATACAATACCACTTTACCCGAAGTAAGCATTTTATTTTTTTCGTTATACACTTCCTGATAAAATTCTATTCGATGGTTTTCAGGTAATTCACGAATTTGTGTTTTAACGGTTAACAGATCATCATAAGTAGCCGGACGTAAATATTTAATGTGCAACTCCACCACTGGCATAATTACTCCTTGTTCTTCCATGTCTTTATAAGTATATCCTAACTGGCGTATGCTTTCTACTCTGCCCACTTCAAAGTATTGCGCATAATTACCATAATACACAATATTCATTTGATCTGTTTCTGCATAACGCACTCTAACTTGTGTGGTTGTTTCGTACATGAAAATAAAATTTGTTGATAAAGTTACTATTGTTTCTTCTTTATGCACAAACAAAGGAATGATGTTTGTTTCAGTTGTAAGCATGTTAATTTTAATTGTTTTTACTTTTTATTAAGAAACAAACAGGAATCTTTGCTATTCATTATGCGCCTATCACGTAAAATATTCCTTGCATGTTATTGCTGTGCGATCATTCATATCGTGCAAGCACAATCCACTAAAATCAACAACGATCCTGATGTCGATTTTAAACAGGCTAAAGAATTCTTTCAGAAAGAACAATACAGTTTAGCGTATCCGGTATTTAAAAATTTATATACCAACGGATTGGGTAATACCAATTATCCTACCGGCATTCAAACAGAAGCGAAATATTATTATATCAGTTGCGGATTGAAATTGAATGATGCAACCGCAGAGCCGATGGCTATTGATTTCATTGAGTTAGAACATCACGAACCACGTATTCAATTGATGAGTTATCAATTGGCTGAATATTATTTTCGGAAAAAAGATTTTACTGATGCGCTCACTCATTATAATAAAGCAGGTATTGATAATTTAACGAATGCAGAAATTGCAGAATTGAAATTCAATAAAGGCTATTGTTATTTTTCCATGCAGCAATTCAAAGAAGCAAAACCTTTATTTAATGCTGTTCGCCAGATAAAATCTGATCTAAATTATTTTGATGCGAATTATTATTATGGATTCATTAATTTTTATGAGAAGAATTATGCTGAAGCATTACCATCTTTCCTGATCGCTGCAACAGATGCAACTTATCAAAACATTGTACCATTCTACATTGCAGAGATTTATTACTTCGATGGTGAAAGAGATAAAGCCTTGCAATATGCAGAACAATCTATTCAGAAAGGCGGACAATTTTATGATCTTCCATTAAAACAATTAGCCGGTCATTTGCATTTTGAAAAAAGAGAATATGCGCAAGCATTGCCTTTTTTGCAAGAGTATGTGCAGAAAAATGAAAAAGTAAACAGAGAAGATCTATACGAATTGTCTTATTGTTATTATGCTGCCGGTAACTGGAATAAAAGCATTGAAGGCTTTAAACAATTAGGGGGTAAAGAAGACTCTTTGGCACAAAATAGTATGTATTTGTTGGCTGATGCGTATTTAAAAACAAATCAAAAAGCCAATGCTCGTAATGCATTTTTATTTTGTGCCAGTAATAACAGCAATCCAACGCAAAAAGAAATTTCTTCTTTCAGTTATGCAAAACTAAGTTATGAATTAGGTTATTTAGACATTGCTTTGAAAGAATTGCAGGACTTTCTTACTGCTTATCCAAAATCTAATTACTTACTCGAAGCAAAAGAATTGGAAGTATCAGTTTTAGCCAATACCAGTAATTATAAAGATGCATTGATTTTGTTTGAAAGTTTACCATCTCAAACTGAAAATATCAAAAAAATATATCCAAGAATTTTATTCGGAAGGGCAGTGGAGTTGTTGAATGATCAACGTATTGATAGTGCAAATGCTTTGCTGACAAGAGTTTTAGCAATACCCTATAATCAACAACAATTGCAGTTTGTTTATTTCTGGAAAGGGGAGATCGCGTATAGAAATGGAAATATCGATGAAGCGATTGTTTATCTCACCGATTATTTGAAGAACCCGCAAGTGAATGGCGAAGTAAATATCATCAATGCAAAATATGATCTGGCTTATGCATTGTTGAAGAAAGAAGATTATAAAAATGCATTGGAGTATTTTCAACAAGTAGCAAAAAATATCTCTTTCAATTCAACAACCATAGAGCAGGATGCTTATATACGCGCTGCTGATTGTTATTTCATGAATAAGAATCTGAAGCAGGCATTGCCAATATATGAGAACGTGATTAGTTTAAATAGTAAGAATGCTGATTATGCATTGTTTCAAAAAGCGATCATCATCGGCGCTTCAAATAAAAATGCAGAGAAGATCAGTTTCTTGCAAAATTTATTGCTCAAATACCCTGCTTCAACATTAGTGGCAGATGCTAATATGGAAATTGCCAATACTTATTTGGCGGATGAAGATTATAATGACGCCATAACTCCGTTAAATAATGTTATCAAAAATAAAAATGCAAATGCATTACAACCTCAAGCTTATTTAAAATCCGGTGTGGCATATTTTAATTTAAAAAAGAATGATGAGGCATTGAATAATTTTAAGCAATTGGTATTAAAATATCCTGATTCAGATGAAAGTGATGAAGCGGTTGAATATATCAGAGATATTTTTATTGCCAATCAAAAACCGGTTGAGTTTGTTTCATTCATGCGGCAAAACGGAAAGAATGTTTCTTATAATGAAGAAGATTCTTTGACGTATCGCTCCGCTTCGATGCGTTATGAATTGAAAGATTTCACCAACGCAAAAGCTGGATTTACTGATTATCTGTCTAAATTCCCTGACGGAAGATATTCCATTGAAGCCAATTATTTCTTAGCTGAAACGAATATCAATAATAAAGATTTTAATAAAGCTTTGCCT
>CAIRTF010000122.1 GCA_903881425.1 uncultured Chitinophagaceae bacterium
AAAGAAAAAATAGAATTAACAGGTTCTTCGAGAACAGATACGGGTGTTCATGCATTGCAAAATTATTTTCATTGCGATACAGAGCTTCAATTGTTACAAGAACACATTTATAATATCAATGCCATTTTGCCTGAAGATATTGTGTTGAAGAATATATATAAAGTTAAGCCATCAGCACATTGCAGATTTGATGCAATGTCAAGATCCTATCAATATTTTATCTATCAACAAAAGAATCCATTTTTAGCAGACAGGGCATGGTACTATCCTTTCCCGGTTAATGTTGATTTATTGAATGAAGTCGCTGCAATATTAATGCAGTATGAAGATTTTACTTCTTTCTCCAAAAAGAATACACAAGTAAAAACTTTCAATTGCTCTATTGAAAAATCTTTTTGGGAAAAAAATAATGATGGCATTGTATATAATGTAACTGCAAATCGTTTTTTAAGAGGTATGGTAAAAGGATTAACCTCAACAATGTTAAAAGTGGGAAGAGGTCAAATAAATGTTAAGGAATTTGAAAATATTATTCTTTCAAAAGATTGCACACAAGCCGATTTTACAGCACCTCCGCATGGATTATTTTTAATAAGTGTTAATTACCCTGCTGCTTTATTTGAATGATATTTTCGGAAATATTACTTTTTTCAAAGATAGATATACTGTAAAAGAAATTTATAATCACTGATAAAAATCATGTATTTTCTTACGCAATTTATTTTACTTACATGCTTTAAATAAACTATAAAGCTTTGAGAAAGCCCATGATTTTTAAAGACCAAGTTTTACCCGATGTTGGCATTAATTTAATGCATGAAAAACTATCCAAATTTACCAGAGCAGAAGAAATAAAAGAAGCAGGGTTATATCCGTATTTCCGGGTAATTGAATCTGATCAAGACACAGAAGTCATCATCAATGGAAAAAAAGTATTGATGTTTGGTTCTAACAGTTATCTCGGATTAACCAATCATCCTTCTATTAAAAAAGCTTCTATTGCTGCCATTAATAAATATGGTTGCGGTTGCGCCGGCTCAAGATTTTTAAATGGCACATTAGATATTCATCTTGAGTTGGAAGATAAATTAGCAGCGTATGTAGGGAAAGAAGCAGCTCTTGTTTTTAGCACAGGCTTTCAGGTGAACATTGGAGTTATTCCTGCATTGTTAGGCAGACATGATTATTTAATCTTAGATGAATTAGATCATGCTTCCATCATTGAAGGTGCAAGATTAGGCTTTGCCAAAATAGTAAAATACAAACACAATGATTTGGAATCATTGGAAAAAATATTACAATCTTGTCAGCCCGATAAAATAAAATTAATTGTAACAGAAGGTATTTTCAGTATGGACGGAGATATCGCACACTTGCCGGGAATTGTTACACTTGCAGAAAAATATAATGCAAATTTGATGGTAGATGATGCACATTCTTTGGGTGTGATTGGTGAATGCGGGAGAGGGGCATCTTCTCATTTTGGCGTAACCGATAAAACGGATCTGATCATGGGTACATTCAGTAAATCATTGGCATCGATTGGCGGATTTATTGCAGCAGATCAAACCACTATTAATTTTTTAAAGCATCATGCACGTTCGCTGATATTCAGTGCCAGCATATCTCCTGCAGCAACAGCCAGTGTAATTGCAGCTTTAGAAATTATTAAAAATGAACCTGAGCGCATCGATCAATTATGGGCAAATACACATTTTGCTTTAGGTGCCTTAAAGGAATTAGGTTTTGATACAGGGCATTCAAAAACACCCATTATCCCTATTTTAGTGAGAGATGATATGAAAACGTTTCAATTATCAAAACTTTTATTGGATCAAGGTATTTTTGTGAATCCGGTTACATCTCCTGCCGTGGCAAAAGAAAATTCTTTAATTCGTTTTAGTTTAATGGCTACTCATACCAAGGAACAAATAGAAAAAGCCATTGACAAATTATATAACGTTTCAAAAAAATTAAACATCGTATAATTAAAATAAATCCCCATGGCTATCGAAGTAAAAGAAGTTACAGATAAAAAAATGATGAATGCTTTTCTTGATTTGCCTTATCGTTTATATAAACATCATCCTTATCATATTCCACCCTTACGATTTGATGAAGCTGCCACATTGAATAAAAATAAAAATCCTGCATTCGATTATTGCGAAGCAAAATATTGGTTGGCATATAAAGATGGAAAAGTAGTAGGACGTATTGCAGGTATTTTAAATAAAGCATATATTGAAAAATGGAAAAATAAATATCTCCGTTTTGGTTGGATAGATTTTGAAAATGATATTGATATAGCGAAAGCTTTGATTGATAAAGTTGAAGCATGGGCAAAAGAATTAGGTATGACTGCAGTACACGGTCCGCTTGGTTTTACTGATTTGGATCATGAAGGAATGTTAATAGAAGGGTTTGATCAATTAGGTACGATGGCATCTTTGTATAATCATGCATATTATCCCGAATTGATTCAGCAATTAGGTTATACAAAAGATACAGATTGGGTTGAATACCGATTAAATATTGCACAGGTTATTCCCGAAAAAATTGTTAAGCTGTCTTCTGTTGTAGAAAGAAGATTGGGTTTATCAGTAATCAGAGCAAAAAAACCAAAAGAGATTCTTCCGTATGCCAAACCAATTTTTGAACTCATCAATTCTGCTTATTCCGATTTATATGGCGTAACACCTTTAACAGAAAAACAGATTGCATATTATACCAAACAATATTTTGGTTTCATGCGAACTGATTTTGTATCGCTGATTGTTGATAAGGAAGGGAAATTAGCTGCATTTGGAATAACCATGCCTTCACTTTCATTGGCATTGCAAAAAGCAGATGGGCAATTATTTCCATTGGGGTTCATTCATATTTTAAAAGCGATGAAGAAAAATGATACAGTAGATTTTCTGATGATCGCTGTTAGAAAAGATTTACAAGGCAAAGGTGTGAATGCCATGTTGATGTATGAACTGAATAAATCGTACATCAAGAATGGAATTAAATACGCTGAAACAAATCATGAATTGGAAGACAATACTAAAGTGCAATCTATCTGGAAAGATTTAGATGCCAAACAACATAAACGACGCAGATGTTTCATTAAACACATGCAATAATTTACATTTTCCAAATTCTATCATGAAAGGTAAAATCCTTATAACCGGAGCCAGTGGTTTTATCGGAAGTTTTTTGGTAGAAGAAGCTTTGCATATGGGTTTTGAGGTATTTGCAGGAATTCGTGCTTCAAGCAACAAGCAATTTTTAACAGATGAAAAAATATATTTTGCAGAACTGGATCTATCTTCTCAAGAAATATTACAAGAGCAACTTGTTTCCATCAAACAAATGCACGGCAGTTTCGATTATGTAATTCATAATGCCGGCATTACTCACGCAGATAATAAAAAAGATTTTTTTACGGTCAATTGTAATTATACGCAAAACTTATTGCACGCATTGCAAAGATCAGGGATGCAAATAAAGAAATTCGTTCTGATCAGTTCACTGGCTGCTTACGGGCCAGGTAATGCTAAAACCTTTGCTCCAATTGAGTTATGGCACGAGCAAATTCCAATTTCAACTTATGCGAAAAGTAAATTTTATGCGGAAGAATTTATCCGATCATCCAATATCTTTCCTTATTTAATCATCAATCCAACTGCAGTGTATGGTCCGCGAGATAAAGATTTTCTTCAATTCATTCAATTACTCAATAAAGGTATTGAACCATATATCGGTAACAATCAGCAAATGGTATCTCTTGTTTATGTAAAAGATTTGGCAAAAGCTGTGGTCGGACTAATGGATTCCCGGCATGTAAATTATTCTTATATAGTGTCGGACAGAAATGATTATAACAAAGAAGAATTAG
Source organism: uncultured Chitinophagaceae bacterium (assembly GCA_903881425.1). Taxonomy (GTDB): domain Bacteria; phylum Bacteroidota; class Bacteroidia; order Chitinophagales; family Chitinophagaceae; genus CAILAF01. The sequence continues at coordinate 3,884 of CAIRTF010000122.1, forward strand.
GTGCTACCGTAAAATTGCTTTTAAATAAGCGAACAATTAAAATTAAGATACCTCTGTTGTTTGTTCGGCCAGTGGTTTCCATCGTAGAAAAACTTAGCTTATTCTTCTTTGATAGGCTTCCCTTTTTGCATTCAGAAAAATTAGAAGAAATAAGTTGCCCCAATTGGTTATGTGATAGTGATCAATTATGGAATGATCTTCATCTTAAACCCGGATATTCCTTAGAAGCAGGCATGAAAGAAACAATAGGATGGTATAAAGAAAATAAATGGATATGATTGTGAATTGGGTCTTTTGCCTCATATTTCTCAAAATATTACACCCTGGCAAAAATATTTTTTCATTCAAAACCTTTATCCGGTAAGGGTTTTATAGATTGATGAAAACTATTTTGAAAAAAGATTTGGAAAGAATAGTTCTGCGCTTATCTTTGCACCCCGCAAATGAAAAAATGCGCTGTTCTTTGTAGACGAGAGGAAAGAAAAAAAGTGAATAAAGTTCAATAAAAAACTTGCAGTGAATAAAACTCGTCTTATCTTTGCCGTCCTCTAAAAAAGGAAGTTCTTTAAATCAAAAAGTTAGTCAAGAAAATTTATAGAAAATCATAGATTTTTTTGGTTGAAATACAAAAGGCTCTTACTTTTGCAACCCCATTTAAAAAGGGTGGCTAAATAAAGCCAAAAGTTCTTTGAAAGTTTGGAAGCAACAGCACATAATATCTTTTAGATTTATGTAAGGTTTTACAAGCACAAATTAAATTAAATCCGACGTTAATTTTTTTATGAGATTAATAGTCAGATCAACTCATTTACAATGGAGAGTTTGATCCTGGCTCAGGATGAACGCTAGCGGCAGGCTTAATACATGCAAGTCGTGGGGCAGCATGATATAGCAATATATTGATGGCGACCGGCAAACGGGTGCGGAACACGTACACAACCTTCCTATAAGTGGGGAATAGCCCAGAGAAATTTGGATTAATACCCCGTAACATATAA
>CAIRTF010000123.1 GCA_903881425.1 uncultured Chitinophagaceae bacterium
CTTTATTAGTACCCTTAATTTGCACAACCGCATAAGGCACTATTGCTCCTTTATCATCTTTAATAATACCGGTCACAGTTTTCGTTTGTGCAAAATTCATCAATACAGAAAAAATAAAACAAACAGAAATGAATACCCTTTTTCTCATAATAAAACTTTTGTAAATGAACATGGCAGCAATGCAGTTATTCAAAAGATGAATATCTGTGTATTTAAGAATTGTACCAAACCTTTTATAAAAAATTCGGTGAATGCATTTTTTTATGCTGCAAAATAGAACTGTTAACTACTAACATTAAAACGTTATCAACCTCTTGTAATGCTGAACTTGTCGAATTCGTTTAGCATATTTCGACAAGCTCAATGTAACAATGGATTATTTTTGAATGAATGCTATTTCAATAAAAAAAGCTACTTGAAATCAAGTAGCTTTTTTTATATTTTAATTCAGTATCTATTGATGAACAAATGTTTCATCAAAAATTCTGTCACTACCCGCCGCCGCTAAGGCATTGTTATAATGCGTGATGATATGTATCGTTTTCGTTGCGGCAACATAAGTTGCAGCAGAAACTGTAATATTTGAATACAATGCATCGAATGTATAATCTACAGAAATTGAATTAGTACCTGTTAAAGTAATGATGTAGTTATAACCACTACCAACATTACCAAAAGGAATTTCAACAGTTGTAGTATTATCCGGTGCTGCTGTTCTTGGACTATACAATGCCATATTAGTGGTAGCAGTATAGCTCGCAGGAACCGGTAATACATTGTTCCAGGATACTACACCTGTATAGTTGTAACGAGTACCTGTAACATTATAAGCACCCGCTAATGGGTTACCCAATGTATGGAAATAAATAGTACCGAAATTACCGCTGATAGTTTGTCCTTGCGCATCAGTGATGCTGATAGGCAGCATATAACTTTGAGAAGGATCGTTGTTAGCAGGGTAAAAAGTAATATTAAAAGTATCTAATCTGTTACCCGCTTTAATAACACCGGTTTTAACAGTAAAAGAATACATGTTTGCAGGCATCGGTGTGTATTGTACCGGATTTGCTGCATTATATGCTGTTCTTTTTGCATCGTCAATACCTACAGTAACAGTTAAGTCTTTACTTAAAGGATTAACAGAAGCGATGTTTACCAGAAACTGCATGGTAACAGGTGCTGTTGAACTGAACAACAATGCATCATGGGTAAAGTTATCTAACCCGCCATGCGCATTACCGCCGGAATCATGGTAAAAGATCTCGATGATCGTTCCCAAAGTTGAGAAGTCAACATTCGGCGTGTCTTTCAAACAGCTTGTAAGAGAAACCGAAACGATTGATATAATTGCTAATAATTTTTTCATAATTCAGAATTTTAAATTTATTACGGCTGCCAGAATATTTTTGATGTAAGGTTATTAATGGTGCCTTGAGTATTAACATTCGTAGCATTATAAGAATACTCAGTAGCAGGATATAATAATCTGTACGGAACATTTGTTGCAGTTGTACCCGGATAAACAGATACAGGAAGATCTGAAGGAATTTTTAATCTTCTCCAATCGCTCCAGCTTTCAACCGCATCATACGTATTCAATGCAGCCCATTTCTGTAAAATGATTGTTTGCAATGGATTTGGTGTAGTTGTGATATTACAACTGTTATTTGCCTGTGCTGTATAAGTAGCAGCAGCAGCAGCATAACTTGGTACACCTAATATGCGGAAAGATTCAGATACCGCTGATTGATATACTGTTGCCAAAGTACCGGCTAAATATCCTCTTTGAATGGCTTCTGCCTGCAAGAATAAACTTTCAGTTGAAGTCATTAAAGGAACACCCATAGTTGGTGATTTTAACACACCTGTTGTTTGGCCTACAGTACCACCAACAGCATTTCCACCTACAGCAGAAATGGTTGCATTATGTTCTGCATTTGAATTGGTACTTCCAAAAGCTCTTCCTTGTACTGCATTGGCAGAGTTAACTGCGTAGAAATAAGAAGCTCTTGGGTCATTCGTATTCAGGTAAAAGTTAACGCCGTAAGTACATGCTCTGTAATAGTCATGGTTAGTGGTTGCTGTACCTGTTACACCCCAACCAATATCAGCCCATAAAGGATTCTGTTGACCGGATGCATTGGTATAACCGGGGTTAACATTTGCATCAGCACCTGCACCAATAAAATCAGCAGTTGTCATACCGCTTAGTTTCGATTGGATATAAGCAGGACCGCCTGTTGTTTGTGTTAATCTTAATAAGATCTTTAATTTTAAAGTCTTAGCAAATGTTTGCCATTTGCTCATGGTACCGCCAAACATCATATCGTATGCACCGGGATTATCAGCCGCAGTTGGCGCAGCTTTTAAAATGGCAACTGCAGAGTCTAATTGATTTACCAAACTTGGATAAATAGCAGAAGCATTATCGTAAGCAGGATATAAATTAGTAGCATTCAATGCAGTGAAATAAGGAACATTATTATAAAGGTCTACCAATCTTTGGAACATGAATGCTTTCATAATCATGGCAATACCTACATAATTGGCTCCGTTTGTATAAGACGCACCAAATGTTTGCACATCCTGGTAGTTCTTTAAAATCTGATAGCCGCTATTCCAGTTGTCCTGGAAATAACCGGTAGTGGTATTATAGGTTAAGGTTTGAGAGTTAGGGATATAATCACCGCTTACTGCCCAATAACCCATATAATAATTAGCGAATTCCTGATCTCCACCCCAGAAAATTGTTGCAGTACTTTTTAAGGCTGCAGACAAAATAAATTTAGGGTCAACCGAAGATGGCGTATTCGGGTTGTTACTATTGATATCGAAGGTTCCTTTCTTACAACCAAAACCGGCTGCCAGAAGTACCATTGATACAACAATAATTAGTGGTTTAAATTTTCTATTCAACATAATGATATATTTAAAATTGAATCAATTAAAATGTAATTGCCAATGTTGCACTAAAGAATCTTGTTGGCGGAGCTTGTCCTGTAGTACTTGTACCAACAGCATTACCTGTAGTATTACTAAATTCAGGATCAGTCCATTGTTCAGTTTTAGGTGTCAACATCAACAAATTTCTTCCGGATAAAGTGAATGTAGCTTTTTGAATGATCTTTGTAGCTGCAAATACTTTTCTAGGAATTTCATATGAAATAGCAACTTCTCTTAATTTCCAGAAAGATGCACTGGTTACATAGTTAGCGTTTGCATTTGACCATAAACCAGGCCAGAAATTAAAGTTCGCATCATCCACAGTTACATTTGTATTGGTTACATATTTACCACCACCCTGGTCGATCACTGAATTAGGGAACACAAATCTTTGACGACCTGAAGAGGCAGACATTGCAGAGATACCTGTAAAGTCTATATAAGAACCGATTGAGTTATATACTTTATAACCACCACGATAATCAGCAGTAGCTGTGAAAGTGAAAGCTTTCCAGGTTAGTGATGTAGTGATACCCAACAAATCAGTTGGATTGGTATTACCGGCTTTTACTAAGTTAGGATTAGTAGAAGGGTTACCGGTAACAGCATTAACAATAACATGTCCGTTAGGATCTCTGTTGAAATCTGTTACTTGTAAGTATGGGAAAGGATTACCAACAATATCATATAATGAACTACCCAATCCTAATGATGTTAAACCACCATTGATAGATACTACATTACTCTTAATATTGGTATAGTTAATACCCACATTCCATGTTACATTTTTAGTGCTGATAACAGTAGCTTTCAAATCCATTTCCAAACCGGTATTAGTAGTATGCGCTGCATTTACTAAAGCGGCACCGGAACCTGAAGCCCATGATACGTTAGCAGTAACGATACCATCTGTTAATTCTTGTTTATAATAAGTAGCACCTAAAGTAATTCTGTTTTTCAGGAAACCTAATTCAATACCTACTTCATTTTCTTTAACAGTTTCAGGTTTCAAATTAGGATTGGCAATGGTTGTATTTTCTAAATAACCACCCACTCCGCTGAAAGGGAAACCACTTGCTACGTTGAAAGTAGGATTGATTACATATGCACCACCTGCAATGAAGGATGAACCACCACCAATGGCAGTAGCATTACCTGTTACAGAATAGGCAGCTCTGATTTTTGCAAAACTTAATACTTTATTATTGGTGATACTTGGTAAAAGATCACTCAATACTAAAGACGCATCAATATCGTAATAAGGGATGTATCTGTTAGATTTTGATAATCTTGAATCAATATCAGTTCTGTAAGCACCATGCAAGAAAGCATAGTTACGGAAACCTAATGTTGCATCACCGAACATACCAAACTTGCGAGCTTCCTGGAAGTAGTTATTACCTCCGAAAGAACCTGCTGCTAAAGCACTGGTCAGGTTATTTACATTAAATACAGGGAAGAACAAAGTACCTGCATTAATATAAGTACCTGTGTTTTTATTGTCCATATAAGTAATACCTAAGTTAGCATCCAATTTAAAATCATTGGTCAGCTTCTTACTGAAATTCGCAACAAAGTCTGAAGTGAATAAGAAGTAATTCAATGTTTGATTGGCGTAAGTTGGACTGGTATTCTTAGCAATATATTTTGGAGACTCAGTTACCGGAACCAATGCTGATCCGTCAGCATTAGAATAAGTAACCGCTTTGCTTGTTAAAGCATAAGTAGAATAGGTCTTTCCGTAAATATCACTTTCGTAAGTAGTACTACGGCTGGTTAAGCCCATGCGGTAAGATAAATTCAACCATTTGAAAGGTTTCAAAGTGAATTTTAAATTACCTGTTAAGTTATTATCTCTTTGAATGTTTCTTTGATTATCAGCAACCCAATATGGATTGTCTTCATAGTCATTATAGAAACCATTGATGTCTGCAAATTTATTGTTTCTCCAATCACTTAAAGTTTTCAATGGAACTTCACCCGGTGTATTTAATACCATTGTATAAACGCTTCCGGTATTGGTTGTATTTCTGTAAGTGTTGGTATAACTGATACGGTAATCAGCAGAGAACATACCATAACCTTTTCTGCCGCCAAAAGAGAACGCATCTCTGCGACCTCTGTCACCCGGCATGATGTTCGTTGTGTTAACATCCTGCGCACTTAAGAAGAAACTGCTTGTTTCATCACCACCTTGGTACGTTAAATCATTTTGAGTAGTGATACCTGTATTAAAGAAATCTCTTTGAGAATTCTGATAAGAATAAGGTACCATCAACAAACTACCATCAGATACCGGTCTGCCCAATGGAACTAATTTACCATTGAATTGAGGACCATAACTTTGGTTTTCGTATGGGATAAAAGTAGAGAGATCATTAAAATTATCAACAAACACTTCACCACCATTACTACCAAATCTTGTTTGCAATTTTGGTAAATAAGATAATGTTTCAAATTGAACAGTAGAAGCATATGTTAATGATGGTTTACCGCGAGTACCATGTTTAGTGGTAATTAACAATACACCATTAGAAGCATCAGAACCATATATTGCAGATGCAGATGCACCTTTCAATATATTGATGTCGATGATGTCGTTAGGATTCAAAGTACTGATATCATTATAAAAGATAGCTCCGTCAACAACAATCAATGGAGAGTTATTACCTGTTAAAGAACGATTACCACGTAAAGTGATACGGGTAGGTGCAAACAAACCGTTGTTGGTAGTATTAACTTGTAAGCCTGAAGCTTTACCGGTTAAACCATTTGCAACACTGATTGGTTTTGCAACCACTAAATCTTTACTGGCTACAGTTGCTGTAGAATAACCAATTTCTTTTGATTGTTTTTGAATACCTAAAGCCGTAACAACAACTTCAGATAAGTTACTGCTAACTCTTGCTACACTAACATTCAAAACCGGGTCATTGGTTACTTTAATTTCTTGCGATTGTAAACCAACGCCGGTAACTACTAAAACATCACCTGTTTTAGCTTTGATGGTAAAAATACCATTGTCGTTTGCGGCAACAGCACTTTTAGTTCCTTTTACTGTTATTGTAACGTACGGCACCGGGGCTCCGCTTGCATCTATAACCTTTCCGGTTACATTGCGGACCTGTGCGATTGCTGATGAAATAACAAACATCAGCACCATAAGTAGTGGTGTAATTTTTCTCATGTGCATTTGTTTTAAACTAATTTGGGACGTGAAAATAAGGGATTATAACAAATTGTTAAAAATTTTTTAACCCTCCGTTAAAAATTATAGCCCCCTATCCAATCTGTGACAAGCGGTAAATCAGTATCGCTGCACGGTAAAAATTAATATTTTGGCTATTTTTTTGGTTAAATCGGGCAATTCTGAGAAATGACCATCAAATAAATTATATAACTAATGTACATACTGTGATAAGCCGTTTCTTTTTATTAACTATGAACCCGTTTTTGCCTGGTCTCGTTCGAGACTGCTTCGGATCAAGTGCATTAAATAATGCACTTGATCCGAACAAGACCAAAAGAAGGTAAGAAGGAATGATAAAGAAAGGATGCAGAAAGCTTATTTTTGCCACATGATATTATTAGATGGAAAAATAGCTGCTCTTTCAGTAAAAAATGAACTGAAAGAGCAAGTAGCTAAGCTAAGAGCCGATGGGAAAAGGGCTCCTCATTTAGCCGTTATTATTGTTGGCAATAATGGCGCCAGTGAAACTTATGTTGCCAGCAAAGTAAAAAATTGTGAAGAGATCGGATTCGGCTCTACTTTAATAAGACTCGATGAAACAATTGATGAAACTGTTTTATTAGATCAAATTAAACAATTAAATGATAACGAATTTACCGATGGCATTTTGGTGCAATTACCTTTACCCAAACAAATCAAAGAACAAAAAATTATTCAAGCCATCGATCCAAATAAAGATGTGGATGGATTCCATCCGGTTAATGCCGGCAAATTGGTTCAGGGACTTCCTACTTTTATACCTGCTACACCTTATGGCATCATGCTGATGTTACAATATTTTAATATTGAAACAAAAGGTAAACATGCTGTGGTAATCGGAAGAAGTAATATTGTTGGCAGACCGATTAGTATATTATTGAGCAGCAACATACCTAATGGCAATTGCACCGTAACGGTTTGTCATTCTCATACAAAGAATTTAAAAGAAATTTGTTTGCAGGGAGATATTATTGTTGCTGCATTGGGCAAACCGGAATTCTTAAAAGCGGATATGGTAAAAGAAGGTGCAGTAATCATTGATGTGGGTATTACCAGAGTAGAAGATGCTACTGCAAAAAAAGGATTTCGCATTAAAGGCGATGTGGCATTTGATGAAGTTGCACCCAAAAGTGCTGCCATCACTCCTGTTCCGGGTGGTGTTGGTTTAATGACCATTGCAGGGTTATTAAAAAATACTTTACAAGCATATTCGAATAAATATCAAAATCGTTAAGTCCTTTGCGATTCTTAGTGAAACTTTTGCGGACTTTGCGTTTAAAAAAATTAAACGCAAAGTACAGAGAGATCACAGAGAATACTCAAAGAATAAATCATTGGCTGATGAAATAAAATATTGAGAATAATATTTGAGTTAATCCGCTATTTAATACCTAACATTTAACATTTAAAATTGACCAACACACTTCCAACATCTAATATTCAACATCTAACATTACCCGTTATGGAATCCTTTTACACTTTGCAGGGTGAAGGGTTTCATCAGGGGCGAGCAGCTTATTTCATCAGATTGGGCGGATGTGATGTAGGTTGTGTTTGGTGCGATGTAAAAGATAGTTGGGATGCTGATAAACATCCGCAGTTAAGTGTTGAAGAAATTGTTAGCAAGGCTCTTGCCTCCGTTAACTCTCACCCGTCATCCGTCATACGTCATCTTGCTGTCATTACAGGCGGTGAACCATTACTGCATGATTTGAATTTACTTACAAAAGCTTTACATGCCGGGGGTTTTGAAACCAATATTGAAACATCAGGTTCTTCTCCATTATCAGGTAAATGGGATTGGATCTGTTTATCTCCTAAAAAATTTAAAAACCCTTTACCCGAAATTCTTCCATTGGCCAACGAATTGAAAGTAGTGATATTCAATCAACATGATTTTGTTTGGGCTGAAGAATATGCTGCACAAGTTTCATCAAATTGTAAATTATATCTTCAGCCGGAATGGGATAAACGCGAAACAGTTACACCATACATCATTGAATATATTAAACAGCATCCGCAATGGGAATTGAGTTTGCAAATTCACAAATTCATTAATGTGCCGTAAATAATGTTAGCTGTTAAATGCTGAATTTTAAATCAATGAAATCATTTATCAGCTGATATTTAACACTCATCATTTGATGATTTTTACGAACTTGTTGAATAATCATTCCATGAAAAAAAATCTCTTTATATTATTTTCTTTCACCACTTTTCTTGCATCCGCACAAAATTATTCCCGGGATCAGATCAACCCTAAAGCTGTATCATTATATAATAATGCAATGCAGAAATTAAGTGATGGCACCATTAAAGAAGCCATTCCTGTTTTACAAAAAACAATTTCATTAGATACCAATTTTGTAGATGCTTATTTATCCTTAGCCGGTGTGTACGGACAAATAAAAAAATATGATGAGGCCATTTATTATTATAGAAAAGCATTTAACAAAGACAATATTTATTGTAAACCCTATTTGCTTCCCTACTCTATTAATTTAGCCGGTGCCGGAAAATTTACAGATGCTTTACAAGCTGCCAATATTTTTTTAACGATTCCTGATTTAAGTGATCGCAGTTTCAAAAGTGGCAATTACAGAAAACGTTGTTATGAGTTTGCTGTTGATTATCAACAAAAACATCCCGACAATGAATATGTTTTTGCACCTGTTAATTTGGGCGATAGCATTAACACAGTAAATCTTGAATACTTTCCTTCTGTTAGTATTGATGATAGTTTATTGATCTTCACCAGAAGAGAAAACGGCAGAGAAGATTTTATGCAAAGCATATTAAGAAATGGTGTTTACTCAAAAGCAAAAAGAATTGAAGGTGATATTAATGTTGAACCATACAAAGGCGCCATTACCATTTCGGCTGATGGTGATTGGTTGATATTTGCCGGTGATTTTAAAAATGGTTTCGGTAATTATGATTTATATATTTCTTATGCCACACCTGATGGATGGAGTGAACCGGAAAATCTCGGGCCTAATGTAAATAGCGCTTATTGGGATACATCGCCCAGTTTAAGTCCGGATAATCGCGTTTTATATTTTACCAGTAATCGTCCCGGCGGTTTTGGCGGATCTGATCTATATATGAGCATTCGTCAACAGAATGGAAAATGGGGGCCAGCCATCAACATGGGCGCAACGATCAATACAACCGGAGATGAATCTGCACCTTATATTCATTCAGATAATCAAACTTTATATTTTACCTCAAATGGTTTGCCCGGCTATGGCGAAACAGATTTGTTTATTGTACGAAAAGATAGTTTGGGCAATTGGGGTGTTCCGGAAAATTTAGGTTATCCCATCAATACCATTGAAACAGAGGGCAGCATCACTGTTTCGGCAGATGGAGTAACCGCTTATTATGCAAGTGACAGAAATGATACACGTGGCGGATTGGATTTATATAAATTTTTATTAAGAGAAGATATTCGTCCGCATAAAACTTTATACATCAAAGGAAAAGTGTTTGATGCAAAAACAAAAAAAGGATTGCCTTGCGCCGTTGAATTGATTGATAATAATACCCATACTGTTTTGATGAATGTGCAGACAGATGAGTTGGGAAAATATTTTGTGCCATTACCATCCGGAAAGGATTATACTTTTTTAGTGAACAGAAAAGGTTATTTATTTTATAGTGAATTGTATTCATTGGCTAATAAAAAATCAGACAGCACTTATATAAAAGATATTGCACTGCAACCTATAGAACTGAATGCTGCCATGACTTTCCGCAATATCCGGTTTGAAACAAATTCATTCAAATTATTACCGGTCAGTTTAATTGAGCTAAATAAATTATTACAGTTACTGAAAGAAAACAAGACTGTTCAAATTGAAGTGAACGGTTATACAGATAACATTGGCACCGAGAATAATAATATTATTTTATCAACCAATCGTGCCAAAGCGGTAGTGCAATATTTAATAGATAATGGCATAGATGCCAAACGATTAAAGTATAAAGGTGTTGGTGCATCCAAACCGATTGCAGATAACACAACAGAAGCAGGCAGGGCAAAAAACAGAAGAACAGAATTTGTTATAATTGGATTGTAGCAGTATCTTTATTGCAACACAATTTGCATATATAGCCCTTCATTATTTAAAACAAATGATAATGAACGGCAATGATTTATTATACCGACTATCGCTTAATTTAATTGACGATATCGGTTCGGTTCAGGCAAAAAATTTAATTGAACATTTTGGCGATGCACAGGCTGTTTTCAAGGCAAAGAAAAAAGAATTGAGCTTAATTGAAGGCATTGGTGAAGTGCGTGCCTCAAAAATTAAAAGCTTTGAAAACTTTATTGAAGCTGAAGATGAAATTAAATTCTGCGAGAAACATCATATCGAAATTTTATTTCTCACCGACACTCATTATCCCAAACGTTTATTGAATTGTTACGATCCCCCAACAGTATTGTTTTATCGTGGTAATGCAGATCTCAATCATGCAAAAATTATTTCTATCATCGGTACCAGAAACAATACCGATTACGGAAAACAGATCACAGAAAAATTAGTAGCAGATATTTCATCGAACAATATTTTAATTGTTAGCGGATTGGCTTTCGGCATTGATGCCATTGCACATAAAGCCGCACTGCACAACAGCTTGCCAACTATCGGTGTGTTAGCACATGGATTGGATTCTATCTATCCGTCACAACACAAAACATTGGCAAAAGAAATGTTATTGAATGGTGGTTTGTTAACAGAGTTCAGACAAAATACTAAACCGGATAAACATAATTTTCCGAGAAGGAACAGAATTGTGGCAGGCATGAGTGATGCAACGATTGTTATTGAAACAGCTACCAAAGGCGGCAGTATGATTACTGCAGAATTGGCTGATAATTATAACAGAGATGTTTTTGCAGTTCCGGGAAAAATAACTGATGGTAAAAGTGGTGGTTGTTTGAAATTGATTCAACAAAACAAAGCCATTCTATTTTCTGATGCGGCACATATAATGGAAACAATGGGCTGGGAAGAAAAGAAAAAAAGTAAAAGTAAAAAGCAAAGAGAATTGTTCATTCAGTTAACAGATGAAGAAAAAATAATTGTAGATATTTTAAAAGAAAAAGAAATGATGCCGATAGATGAATTGTATTTAAAAAGTAGTCTCAGCAGCAGTGCTGTTGCAGCAGCGATATTGAATTTAGAAATGAATAATGTGGTTATGGGTTTGCCGGGGAAGATGTATCGGCTGATATAATTAAGTTTTACCGCAAAGGATGCAAAGAAAAAACAAAGAAACGCAAAGAAATCACTATGACAGAAAATGAACTTTCGTCAGTTATTATTGGGGAAGCAATTCATCTTCATAAAAGATTAGGTCCCGGTTTATTAGAATCTGTTTATGAGGAGTGTTTATATTTCAGGCTGATACAACGTAATGTTTTTGTTGAAAGACAAAAGCCTATCCCTTTAATATTTGAAGATGTTAAATTAGAATGCGGATTTCGCTGTGATTTGTTGATTGAGAAAAAATTAATCATCGAAATCAAAGCTGTCGAAAGCCTGAACGATATTCACTTAGCACAAGTTCTCACTTACTTAAAACTTACAAATATTAAACTTGGGCTACTCATTAATTTTAATACAGTTATTTTAAAAAACGGAGTAAGAAGAGTAGTCAATAATCTTAGATAAATGCTTTGCGTTACTCCTTTACTTTGCGTTCTTCGCGGTTCAATATTCTTTAAACTTGTTTCTTGGAACTTGTTACTTTTCATTTTATCTTTGCACATGGCAACAAGAAAATCTTCCGCAAAAAAATCATTTTTAAACCAAGACATAAGTTCTAAAAGAAAGAAATCTTTCAAATTGTACAATTTTTCCGATGAGCTATTATTTTTCATTTGTTCAATATACGACTTAAATTTGATCGTTGCATATTCAGTCAAC
>CAIRTF010000124.1 GCA_903881425.1 uncultured Chitinophagaceae bacterium
CACCCATTGATACATATTGTTACGCTTAAAATAATCCCACTTGCTCGGAAAATCATTGTATTCAACTTTTCTGTTTTGATAAGCCCATGCAGAAAATTTAGTGAGATAATATAAATTACCGAATGCACTATTGATAAAACCAAACACCCGATGCAATTGCAACCAGATGAATAACATTTTAGTATAACGAATGAAAAATAATTTCATGGGACAAAGAAAAGGTTTAAAACGTATAACTAAATTTCTTTTAACTGAACTATTTTATTACTGATTTTCAACTCATGCTGCACACCTACTTTTAATGCATAATTTTTATCTGTATGACTAACGGAAAAATCAAAACAAACGGGATAATCGTATTCTTTTAAGTGATGATGAATAATCGCATATACATTTTGCCCAAACGGAATGGCAGTATCTTTCATTTCTGTAAAACCACCAATCACAAGGCCGGCAAGGTTTTGCAGCATACCAGCTCTTTTTAACTGAATGAACATTCGATCAATATTGTAAATGTATTCGCCAACATCTTCTAAAAAAAGAATTTTATTTTTTGTTTTGAAAGATGACTTACTTCCAATTAAATGTGCAACTATAGAAAGATTACCACCAACCAATTCTCCTTTGGTAATTCCTGTTCTATTGAACCTATGCGCTTTACATGAATAATTGGATTTTATTCCTTTAATGGCTTTATGCAAAGAAGCAATAAACTCATCTTTATACCCACCATCATTAAATGCAGAAGCCATTGGCGAATGCAATGTAGCAATCTTGCATTGCCTGTAAATATGTGCATGCAAAATAGTAATATCACTATAACCAATAATCCATTTAGGGTGTTTGGAAAAATATTTAAAATTAATTTCATCAATAATTCTGCTTAATCCATACCCGCCTCTGCAACATAAAATTGCTTTGATATTTTTATCATCCAGCATTTGTTGCAGATCTTGTAAACGTTCTTTATCTGTTCCGGCAAAATAATGGAATTGTTTGCCCAGTGTTTTACCAATAACTACTTTATAACCCCATTGCTGCAGAGTATTGATGCAGGTTTGCGCATTTTTCAATGGCATATAGCCCGATGGACAAACAATACCTATTGCATCACCTTTTTTAAGATATGGCGGAATGATCATGGAACAATATTACGAATAAAGTAATGTTTAATAATGGTTGAAGGGAAGTTGGTTGTGTTATAATATATTTGCCGAAATTTATTATTATGTACTCATCAATTGTTACCGCTCACAGCTATGTTCGTTATGCATTATTAGTCATGTTTGCTATCTCGATACTTAATGCTTTATATAAAGATTTTTCTAAAAAGCCTTTTGCAAAAACTGATGGTACTATTAACAGAATTGCCCTAAGCTTATTGCATTTACAAGCATTAATTGGACTGATTATATATGTAAACTTTATTAAAGTTGCAGTTCAAGTTGAGCATTTTATGAAAGATGCTCACTTACGTTATTACGCTGTTGAGCATATTACGCTGATGTTAGCTGCAGTTGTAATAGCAACTATAGGCATTGCAAAATCTAAAAGAAAACCGGAAGGCAAACAACATCGCACAGTTTGGATATTTGAATTAATTGCCGTTGCATTAATTACGGTAAGTTTATTATCGATGAAATAAGCGAGCATCTTTATTTCACTCCGCAGTTTTCAATTTCTTACTTTTGCAACTCTTCCTTGCTAATATTATTCTGTCGCACAAGTGTGCGACGCAAGGAACGATGAGTAAAGAACTAAAAGCTGATAACAAAAATGAATTCTCCTAAAAGATATTTAATTACTTCTGCATTGCCGTATGCCAATGGTTTAAAACATATTGGCCATTTGGCAGGTGCCTATATTCCTGCTGATATTTATGTACGCTACTTGCGTGCACAAAAAAGGGATGTTGTCTTTGTTTGCGGCAGCGATGAACATGGTACTGCCATTCCAATTCAGGCAATGAAAGAAGGCACCACAGCGCAAGCTATCATTGATAAATATCATCCCATCATTGAACAGAATTTTAAAGACCTGGGAATTAGTTTTGACATTTATCATCGCACTTCTTCTCCATTACATCATGAAACTGCACAGGAATTTTTTACTTTATTGAACGATAAAAGCGATTTGGAAATAAAAGAAACAGAACAATATTTTGATGAAGCAACGAATACTTTTTTAGCCGACAGATTTATAAAAGGCACATGCCCTAATTGCGGACATGATAATGCTTATGGAGATCAATGCGAAAAATGTGGTAAGAGTTTAAGTCCGGATGAATTAATTAATCCTGTTTCAACATTAAGTGGCAATGCGCCTATCAAAAAAGCAACGAAACATTGGTATTTACCATTGAATAAACATGAAAATTTTTTACGTGAATGGATTTTGAAAGAACACAAAGATGATTGGCGCTCAACAGTAGTGGGTCAGTGCAAAAGCTGGATTGACGGGGGTTTACAGCCACGTGCTGTTACCAGAGATTTGGATTGGGGAGTTGAATTGCCCATGCCTTCAGGCAAAGGGAAAGTTTTATATGTTTGGTTTGATGCACCCATTGGTTATATATCTGCCACAAAACAATGGGCATTGGATAATGATAAAGATTGGAAACCTTATTGGAATGATAAAGACACTAAGTTGGTTCATTTCATTGGTAAGGATAATATCGTTTTCCATTGTATTATTTTTCCGGTGATGTTGAAATTGCATGGTAATATTTTACCTGCAAATGTTCCTGCAAATGAGTTCATGAATTTGGAAGGAGATAAAATGAGTACGAGCAGAGGATGGAGTATTGAAATGGATGATTACATTAATGATTGGATAAAAAAAGATAATGGCAGCGAAAGTTTAGCAGATGTGTTGCGATATTATTTAACACAGATCGCTCCGGAGACAAAAGACAGTGAGTTTACCTGGAAGGGTTTTCAAGATGCGAATAACAGTGAATTGGTAAGCATCTTCGGCAATTTTGTAAACAGAACCTTTGTGTTGATGCATAAATTATGTGGCGGAAAAGTTCCTCCATTTCATAATGATTTAATAGATGATTCGGATAAAGAATTAATTCAATCAATTCATAATGCAAGAATTAAAATCGAGAATTTATTAGAAGAATATAAATTTCGTGATGCATTATTTGAAGTAATTGATTTGGCCAGAAAA
Source organism: uncultured Chitinophagaceae bacterium (assembly GCA_903881425.1). Lineage (GTDB taxonomy): Bacteria > Bacteroidota > Bacteroidia > Chitinophagales > Chitinophagaceae > CAILAF01. The sequence goes on from CAIRTF010000124.1 coordinate 3,175, forward strand.
GGCAATCAATACCTACAAAAGAAAGAACCGTGGAAAAAAGTTGCAACAGGCGAACAGCAATTAATTGACAACTGCTTACATATTTGTTTGCAATTAACCGCTAATTTGACTATCCTCATCAATCCTTTCTTACCATTTACTGCAAAGAAATTATTGAAGATGATGAAAGTAACAGATAAGATTTTAGATTGGGAAAATGCAGGCAAAATAAAATTATTAAGTGTAGGTTATAGTTTAAGAGCTCCGGAGTTATTGTTTAGAAAAATTGAAGACGATGAAATATTATGGCAATTGGAAAAATTAAGACAGAAGTCCATAGCCAATAGTCAACAGAAAACAGAAAAGAAAATGGAAGAAACAAACAAGAAACCTGAAATAAGCAATCTGAAACCAGAAATTGTATTCGATGATTTTGCAAAGCTCGATCTGCGCATCGGAACAATCGTTGCTGCCGAAAAAGTAGAGAAAGCCGATAAACTCTTGAAACTCTCTGTGGACTTAGGTTTCGAAACACGCACCATTGTTAGTGGCATTGCTTTACATTTTAAACCTGAGGATATTGTTGGAAAACAAGTTACTGTTGTGGTAAATCTTGCGCCAAGAAAAATGAGAGGTATTGAAAGCAATGGGATGATTTTAATGGCAGAAGATAAAAGCGGTAAACTGCATTTTGTAAATCCTGATAATAAAATTGATGCAGGAAGTTCTGTAAGTTAAAAATAAAAGCCTCGAAAATTTCGAGGCTTTTATTTATGCTTTATCAAAGCTCACACATTCCTTCAATTCTTTCTCCGTATAACTTAATCCATATTGTTTCAATACATCATCCGGAACGCCGTTCCACTGGTTTGGAACATTGCCCATATAACCTAAATCTTTCACACCCATTTCAGAAGTATAAAAACCGGTTACTACTAAATCACGCATTTTATTAAAGAATGCAACACCTTGTGCCATTTCCGGCTTTGCTTTTTTAGGATACGCAATTTCATTTACTATTTCTAATTGTTGTTGTTGCGTGCAATCTTTAAATGAATGATTATAACGATGCAAACATTGCATATCCAACCAACGCAATCCGCCACGTAAGGGTGTTTGATTGCTTGGCATATCTTTCACAATAAATTCAATAAAGTCCGGAACCTTTGCTTCTGTTGCACTTCCGCTGATTGCATCTTTAGGAATAATAATATCACTTAATAGAGCAATCGTTTTCATTTCATGTTCAGTAAAAAAAGTAGTAGCTGTTACTTTTGTATAATTATCTTTTTCTTCCTGCATTCTATCCTCACCTAAAAACGGACTCACTGTTGAAGCATCTGTAACTTTTTTATCGGCAGTTTTGCAGGCTTCAACAAAAACACCCGATGCGGCTGTACCGATCAATAATGCTTTAATGGATTTACGTCTGTCCATATTTTACAATTTTTATTTTTAATATCAACTTTTGTATTTCAATTAAATTTCGTTGCGTCGCACCCTTGTACTTTCTGTTCTCTACTCATCATTGCAAGACAATCTCTGCTTGACGAAGCAATCCTATTATTGAAACACAGATTGCTTCACTACGTTCGCAATGACATTTATAAATTTTGTTTCTTCATTTCATCAACAATGTATTCACTGGCACGCATGGATAAAGCCAAAATGGTCCAGGTAATATTTTTATCTGCCTGTGATACAAACTGACCCCCATCTACACAAAAAACATTTTTACAATCATGTGCCTGACTCCATTTATTCAATGCCGATGTTTTAGGATCATTGCCCATTCTTACTGTTCCGGCTTCATGAATAATATTACCGGGATTAGCTAAACCATAATTATTTTTTTCATTATCATCTCCGCCCCAAGTAATTACAGCACCCATATTATGCATGATCTCTTTAAAAGTTTCTTTCATGTGCTTTGCCTGTTTAATTTCATAATCACTCCATTTTGTATTGAAACGTAAAACAGGAATTCCATATTTATCAACTACATTCGGATCAATCTCACAAAGATTATCTGCACGGGCAATTCCTTCCCCACGTCCCGCCATTCCTACACTTGCACCATAAAAGAAACGAACATCCTCTTTTAATGAGGCACCATAACCACCGGCTTCTTTTGTTTTGCCATGCACTGCATATTTACCATTCATTCCTTCCATTCCAAAACCAAAGCCATAAGCAGGTTGTTGCATACCACCCCAATATTCGATATGATAACCACGAGGGAAATCTAATTTTTTATTATCCAACCACCATGGAGAATATACATGCATACCACCCACCCCATCTTCATTATACCTTTTTCTATCAAACAATTCAGGTAACACACCTCCCAGTGCTGCACCGGTTGAATCGTGTAAATATTTTCCTACCACATTACTTGAATTGGCCAATCCGTTTGGATGACGTTGTGATTTTGAATTCAATAATAATCTTGCGCTTTCACATGCACTTGCTGCAAGAATTACTACACGACCATTTACTTGATATTCTTGCAAATCGTTTTTATCAACATAAGAAACGCCCGTTGCTAATCCATCTTTATTGGTTAATACTTCACGAGCCATTGCATTGGTAATCAAATCAAGATTACCTGTTAATGCGGCAGGTTTTATTAAAACAGAGGAAGAAGAAAAATCTCCATAATATTTGCAACTTCTTCCACATTGTCCGCAGAAAATACAATTCCGGTCTTTATTATTAGGCAATTGCTTTGTTAGAATAGATAAACGTGATGGAATCACCGGAACACCCATTCCTGTTGCTGCTTTTTTTACAAACATTTCATGTAAACGCGGTTTAGGCGGTGGTAAAAAAATTCCATCTGGATCGTTGGGTAATCCTTCATTAGTTCCAAAAACACCAATCAATTGATCAATCTTATCATAATAAGGTTTGATATCTTCATAACCTATCGGCCAATCATCTCCCAAACCATCAATACTTTTTCTTTTAAAATCTCTCGGACCAAAACGTAAAGAAATTCTTCCCCAATGATTGGTTCTTCCGCCTACCATTCTGGCACGCCACCACTCCCATTTATCGCCTTCCGCATGTGTATAAGGTTCCCCATCTACACTCCATCCCCAATAACATCCATCAAAATCACCAAACGGACGAAACTTAGTGCTGGCACCTCTTCTGGGAGATTCCCATGGATTTTTTAATTGCGCAGAATGAATAGCAGGATCGTAATTCGGACCGGCTTCCAATAAACAAACTTTTAATCCGGCATTGGCTAAAACATAAGCAGCCATTCCGCCGCCGGCACCCGAACCAACTATTACTGCATCGTATTGTTTCGGTTGCATTTTGATTTGCATATCTCCCATGTGACAAACAGATTTCGTTGTAAAATATGAATGTATGTTTTTTTAAAAGTAACAGAAAGATTATTTTATAAACGATGTTGATAAAATAAATTAGCCTCCATTTTAAATTTTTATCATTTTTTTAAAATAGTTGCATAGCTAACTATTTTTTATTTAGCTTTGACTCGCTCAAAAAATTCCATATGAAACGTTCCATCAAAAAAGTCGCAGTTCTTGGTAGTGGTGTAATGGGTAGCCGTATCGCTTGCCATTTTGCAGGCATTGGCGTGCAAGTATTATTATTAGACATGGTTGCAAAAGGTGCAGAAGAAAGTACCAAACCTGCCGAAAGAAATAAACTAGTAAATGATGCGTTGACTGCAGCTATTAAAAGTAATCCCTCTCCAATTTTTACAAAAGATGTTATCAAAAAGATTACAACAGGCAATTTCACTGATAACATGAAAGAGATTGCAAATGTTGATTGGATCATTGAAGTGGTTGTTGAAAGATTAGATATTAAACAACTGATCTTTACTGAAGTTGAAAAACATAGAAAACCAGGAACTTTAGTTACATCAAATACTTCAGGCATCCCTATTCACATGATGGCTGAAGGAAGAAGCAATGATTTTAAGAAACATTTTTGTGGTTCTCACTTTTTCAACCCACCACGCTATTTAAGATTATTAGAAATTATTCCTACGCCAGATACCGATCCAACTATCGTTGATTTTTTAATGCATTATGGCGATCTGTATTTAGGAAAGACAACTGTATTATGTAAAGACACACCTGCCTTCATTGCTAACAGAATTGGTGTATTTAGTATCATGAGCATCTTTCACATCATGCAACAACAAAATTTATCAATTGATGAAATTGATGCATTAACAGGACCCATTATCGGTCGTCCTAAATCAGCTACATTCAGGACAGCTGATGTTGTTGGTATTGATACATTGGTAAAAGTTGCTTAAATTTCAGGATGGTTTCCTGAAGGGTCGTCGTGCAGTTGGCACCTGCGGCATTCCGGTGTCCGCCACCATTAAAATACTCGGCGGCAAGCGTATTCACGGCAAAAGAACCTTTCGACCGGAACGAAACCTTTACTATTCCGTCTCTTTCCATGAACAATGCC
>CAIRTF010000125.1 GCA_903881425.1 uncultured Chitinophagaceae bacterium
ATTTTGCAGCAATTGATGATTATAAAATTTTTACAAATAATACGGTAACTATTGCACAGCCGCAACCTTGGCATCAATCAAATGCTTATAATAAATTAAATTATCCCGATTCGTTGAATAAATTATTGGAGAATTTAAATACGGTTGGTTTATTAATGATCAAGAATGATTCTGTGGCTTTTGAAAAATATTGGGATGGTTATTCCGATACTTCTCATTCTGGTTCTTTCTCCATGGCAAAAAGTATAACGAGTCTATTAATTGGTGTGGCTTTGAGAGAAGGAAAGATTAAATCTTTAACTGAACCAATAGGAAATTATATCCCGGAATTTAGTTCCGGTGAAAAAGCAAAAGTGAGAATCATTGATCTTCTGACAATGAGCAGTGGTACCAATTGGCACGAATCTTATTGGAATCCATTTTCCATCACTGCCGAAATTTATTATGGTGATGATGTATATAAATCTGCCACCCGTGTAAAAATGATCCATGAACCGGGAACATTACATTATTATAAATCCGGCGATTCCCAATTATTGGGATTGATTGTTGAAAAAGCAACAGGAAAATCTTTAAGTGAATATGCTGCAGAAAAAATCTGGCAACCCATAGGAGCTGAGCATCCGGCATTTTGGAGTACGGATCATGCAGGTGGACATGAAAAAGCCTATTGTTGTTTTAATTCGAATGTGAGAGATTTTGCACGAATTGGAAAATTAATGCTCAATGGTGGAAAATGTAACGGAGTGCCCATTATTGATAGTAGTTATTTTGCAGCATCCATCAAAGCCTGCGGCATTAAAGATTCGAATGGTAATCCATGCGATTATTATGGTTATCAATGGTGGATCGATCCATTGCATCCCGAAATATTCTACGCAAGAGGTATTTTAGGTCAATATATTATCGTTATTCCGTCAAAAAATATCATCATGGTTCGTTTGGGCAAGCGCACTTCCATCCATCGGGAAAGAACAGTTCCAAAAGAAGTGAGATATTTGATCAATTGGGGATTAAACAGCTGATAGCATATCTTCCAAGCAATAGTTATCCAATTGATGTGGAGAATTTATCGAAAAAAGATGATTTTTTGATGGATATATGGCTGTTAGCCCTTACCTTTGCCGTCCCGAAAAAATAAGAGTTATGGCAAGAGTATGTCAGGTTACAGGAAAAAAACCACAAACTGGTAATAGTGTTTCTCACTCAAACATTAAAACCAAACGTCGTTTTTTGCCTAATTTACAAACAAAGCGTTTCTATTTTGCTGAAGAAGATCGTTGGGTTACATTAAAAGTTTCAACTGAAGCATTACGTACCATCAATAAAAACGGATTATCATCAGTAATCAAAGGTTTAAGAGCCAAAGGCGCAACAATTTAATCAATATTAAAATTACCATACAATGGCAAGGAAAGGTAACAGGGTTCAAGTAATTTTAGAATGCACCGAGCACAAAACAAGTGGTTTGCCCGGTACAAGTCGTTACATTACTGTGAAGAACAAAAAAAATACTCCGGAGCGTTTGGAGTTAAAGAAATTCAATCCAATTTTGAAAAAAGTTACTGTACATAAAGAAATTAAATAATTATGGCAAAAGCAGCAAAAACAGCGATTAAGACAAAAGACCAAAAAGCAGCTTCTGAAGCAAAGAACTGGACGAAGGTTATTAAACCTGTTCGTAGTCCGAAAACAGGCGCATATACTTTTAAAGAAGCAATTGTGCACAAGGATAAAGTGAAAGATTTTTTATCTGCTAAATAATTTTATTCGAAAATATTTCAAAGCTGTTTCAATTTTATTGAAGCAGCTTTTTTATTATTGTATTAATTCAATTTAACATCATGGGATTCTTTGATAAATTATTCGGCAAAAAAGAAAAGGAAAGTCTCGATCAAGGTTTGCAGAAAACCAAGGAAGGCTTTCTTGCTAAAGTCACCAAAGCCATAGCAGGAAAGAGTTCTGTGGATGCCGAAGTCTTGGATAATTTAGAAGAAGCATTAATTGGTGCAGATGTGGGCATTGAAACAACCGTGAAAATTATTGAGCGTATTGAAGCAAAAGTGAAGCAGGAAAAGTATGTGAATACTTCAGAATTAAATGATTTATTACAAAAGGAAATAGAAGCAGTACTTACTGATGCAGATGATTCTTCCTACAAAAATTTTGAAATCCCCGCCGGCAAAAAGC
>CAIRTF010000126.1 GCA_903881425.1 uncultured Chitinophagaceae bacterium
GATCAAGTGCATTAATTAATGCACTTGATCCGAAGGAGGTACGAAGAAGACCAGAAGGAGTTAGGGCAGAAAGAATACTGCTTTAATAATTAAAATTCGTCATCATATTTTGCCATTTTAATTACTGCGTAGCCTTATTTATTAAAACGAGCTGTTTCGTTAATAAAATTTTATACAAAAAGCACATAATTTCTCTTAAATTGTGTCAACAAGTACACATATATATTTTTTGCATTTGAAAAAAGTATCTCGCAGACAATTCTTATCGCATACGGGTATGTTGGCCGGTGGTATGTATCCGGCTATGTTGGCCATGGGCATGTTGCATAAGGCACCTGTTAAAAATTTATCACTCGACGGCGAATCAAACGGAAAGCATGTTATTATTCTTGGTGCTGGATTAGCAGGTTTATCTGCCGCTTACGAATTAATGAAAAAAGGATATCAATGTACCATACTTGAAGCAAGAAACAGAGTGGGCGGAAGATGTTGGAGTGTTCGCAATGGTTCATCTAATATTGAGGTGGGTGCACAAGAAAAATCAGCAACATTTGATGATGGTTTATATTTTAATGCAGGTCCTTCCAGAATTCCTCATCATCATCAACTTACCTTACATTATTGCAAAGAATTAAAAGTGCCGATAGAAGTATATAATAATGTAAACGAATCGGCCTATTATTTTAGTGAGGGCAATGGAAAATTATCGAACAAAAAAATTCGTGTTCGTGAAATACACAATGATGTAAGGGGATACATGAATGAGTTATTGGCCAAAGCTTTTGATCAAAATAAATTGGATGCAGCGATGACAAAAGAAGATGCACAAAAAGTAATTGAATACTTGCGGGCTGAGGGCGGATTGGATATTGATAAATTATACAAAGCATCTGCCCGTCGTGGTTATATTAATGCGCCGGGTGCAGGAGAAAAAGCGGGAAGCATTGCCGATCCTTATCAATTGCATGATATCATTTCTTCTGGTTTAATGGATCCTGATTTTTATAATGTGGCAGAATATACTTACGAATTACAAATGAGTATGTTTCAGGCAAAGGGTGGAATGGATATGATAGCTAAAGCTTTTGAAAAACAAGTGGGAACAATCATTCGCTTTAATGCAGAAGTTAGTTCTGTAAAGAATACGGAGAATGGGGTAAATATTATTTATAAAGATAAAACAGGCGAACATACTATTAATGCTGATCTCTGTATTTGCACTATTCCATTGCCGGTGTTGAGTAATATCGATCATAATTTTTCATCGGATGTCAGCAGAGCAATTGATTATATTTCTTATATACCAACCGGAAAAATCGGACTTCAATTCAAACGTCGTTTTTGGGAAGAAGATGAAAATATTTATGGCGGCATTACACATACGAATAATGATCTTACACAAATATTCTATCCGTCATACGATTATTTAAGTAATAAAGGAATACTGATCGGCTATTATAATTTTAATGATAAAGCAAAACGTGTGGGAGAATTATCTTTTAAACAAAGAGAGCAATTGGCTTTAGAAAAAGGTGCATTGATTCATCCGCAATACCTAAAAGAATTTGAATCATCTTTTTCTGTAAGCTGGCATAAAACAAAATATAATTTAGGCGGATGGGCATTGTATTCAGAAGAGGAAAGACAAACAGTGTATAAAGCGCTTTTAAAACCGGATAAACAAGTGTATTTTGCAGGAGAGCATTTAACTTACTTGAATGCATGGATGGCAGGGGCTTTTGAATCGGCAAGAAATGTAGTACAGCAATTGCATCAAAGAGTACAAGCATAAGGCTTCGTCATTCTTCGAGAGCCTCAGGATGACAGCAGTGACAGCAGTATAATAATTCCTGTCACTCTAAGGCTCTCGAAGAGTGATAAAAAGAGAAAATAATTTTTTATTCAATCATATTCCTTCATACCTAAAACAATCTTTATGGCAAGCAACCTAAACCGCAGAGAACTAATTAAAAAAGGAGCCATTTTTGCAGGCACATTTCCTTTTGCATCTTCATTCTTAAATGAAATTGCAGCGAAGCCTTCAAATATTCCTCATCACTCAACAATGCAAAGTGATTCATTTTTAAGTGATGCAGAGATTGCAAGAGATGCACCACCCGAATTAAAAGCAAGATTGTTTGCAAATGAAAACCCTTTTGGCCCTTCGCCAAAAGCCAAACAAGCTATTGAAGAAGCAATGGCAACGAGTTATCAATATCCGTTTATGTATTCGAGAGAATTGGGACAAAAAATTGCAGACTTTGAAGGATTGAATGCGCAACAAATTATGTTGGGTGCAGGTTCTTCACCATTATTAATGGCTGCTGCTATTTGTTTTAGTAAAGATAACGGAAACATAGTAACAGGTGATCCCACGTATGAAGATCTTCCATCAAAAACACAACCATTCCATGAAAAATGGATAAAAGTTCCATTAACTGCTGATTATAAATTGGATTTAGATGCCATGGAAAAAGCGATTGATGGTAATACCGGATTGGTATATATCTGTAATCCTAATAATCCGACTGCAACAGTTGTTGATGCAGAAAAATTAAAAGCATTTTGTGAAAGAGTTTCTAAACGTGTACCGATATTTATTGATGAAGCCTATATTGATTATTTGCCTGATCCGCAAGGAACAACATTGATGAGTGGTGTAAAAAAAGGGCAAAATATTATTGTTGCAAGAACCTTCTCTAAATTATACGGCTTCGCAGGATTGCGTGTAGGTTA
>CAIRTF010000127.1 GCA_903881425.1 uncultured Chitinophagaceae bacterium
TATACCTATTTACCTAATACCAATACGCAGAAGTATCAACCATTATTACAAGAAACATATAATTCCGGCTACAATCATTTCTACACAGTACAAACAGATTATTCAAATCCGTTAACTGATGACAGTAAATTTGAAGCCGGTGCAAGAGCAGCTATCAGAGACTTTTATAATAACAGCGATCAGAATAAATTCAATTATACTTCCGGTAAATATGAAAACATTCCAAGCATCAGTAATAAATACAAATTTCATGATGAAGTATTTGCAGCTTACACTACATATACTTTCAAAGTAAAAAAATGGAGTTACTTATTGGGATTGAGAATGGAAAGCTCTAATTATACCGGAACATTATTAAATCTGAAGGGTATAGATTCTGCAACATTTAAAGTGAATTATCCATTGAGTTTATTTCCAAGTGCATTCATTACTTATAAAATAGATACCAAACAGGATTTTCAACTAAACTATTCCCGAAGAATTAATCGACCTAATTTCTTTCAATTGATGCCTTTCCCTGATTATAGTAATTATCCATTAAGTATTGGTATCGGTAATGCCGGTTTAAAACCCGAATTCACTAATTCATTTGAAGTGTCTTATAATAATGCCTATAAAAAAGGAGCTAACTTTTTAGCAACGATCTTCTTTAAATATACGACCGACTTAATTTCCCGATATAGTTACAGAGGTTCTGATGCATTGAATCCCGGTGATAGTATTTATTATTCAACTTATCTCAATGCAAACAGTGGCATCGCATATGGTTTAGAATTAACCAATAAAATTCCGGTAACAAAATGGTGGGATTTAACATTGAATGCTAATTTATTCAATTCACAAATCAATGCAACTATTCCCGGACAAAGTATTTCTAATTCTTTAGTGAGTTGGTTTGCAAAGATGAACAATACGATTAAAATAGCTAAAGGTTTATCAGTTCAATTCAGCGGAGACTATCAAGCTAAGACTGTATTACCACAAGGCAATTCAGGCGGTGGTGGCGGACGTGGCGGTATGGGAGGTGGCGGCGGTATGGGCTTTGGCGGCGGTACACAAACTGTTGCACAAGGTTATATTTTACCGAGATATGGCTTTGATCTGGCCATCAGAAAAGACTGGACCTGGAAGAATGGACAAAGTGGTTCTTTATCTCTCAGCATGAATGATATCTTCCGTACACAAGTTTCTAAATCACATTCAGAACAACCGGGATTATTTGTTTTGGACAGTGAAAGAAGAAGAGATCCGCAAGTTTTACGTATGAACTTTACTTATCGCTTTGGTAAATTCGATGTACAATTATTTAAACGCAAGAATACTAAAGCAGATCAGGGCGGAATGGACATGATGCAAGGCGGAAACAACTAATTTTATTGTAAATAAAACATGAAGAGCTGTATCACCCAATGATGCAGCTCTTTGATTTTTCAATATCTTCTTTCATCCTCTCACCTTAACTTTGTTTGTATATGAGAATAATCAAACTCACTATATATTTCTTTTTCATTCTGTTCATTTCCTGCAACGCAAATAAAAAATTTACCAAAGCAGAGAATGCTTTAGATGCCGCAAGAGAATTTATTGATGGTTGCTTGCAGGGAGATTTTGAAAAAGCAGAATATTTTATGTTAACAGATGATGTCAACAATCAATATCTTCAACAAGAGAAAAAACTATTTGATCAAAAAAATGCGGAAACAAAAAAACAATTGAAAGAATGTTCTATTATTATCAATGAAGATGCGGTACTGAATGATAGTATTCACATCATCAATTATAAAAATTCATTTGATAAAAAACCCCATGCATTAAAAACAGTTTTAAGAAACAATGTTTGGCAGGTTGATCTTAAATATACTTTCAACGGAAACTTATGATATTAAAAAACTTCATATTGGTTGCCCTTGGCGGAATGATCGGTTCAGTAGTTCGCTATTTTTTTTCAGTCATAATTAAGCATAACACTTTCCCGTTTGCTACATTCACCGTAAATATTATTGGTTCATTCATTATTGGTATTGTAATGTGTATGGCTGTTAAACAGGAAGGCTTTGGCGATTGGCGTTTATTTCTGGCAACAGGTATTTGCGGCGGCTTTACAACCTTCTCTGCTTTTTCGTGGGAATGTATTGCCCTATTGCAACAACAACGATATATTAGCTTTGCAGTTTATTCAATAGGAAGTTTATTATTAGGATTCTCAGCAACATTTTTAGGTTATTGGATAATAAAATAATTTTTTATGATGACAGTATTACATCCCTGGCATGGCGTGCATTACGGAGAACAAGCTCCTAGAATTGTAACAGCTGTAATTGAAATTCCGCAAGGCAGCAGATGCAAATATGAAATTGATAAACCCAGCGGTTTATTAAAATTAGACAGAGTAATTTATTCGTCTTTTTACTATCCTGTTAATTACGGATTTATTCCGCAAACATATGGCGATGATAAAGATCCTTTAGATATTTTAGTGATCACATCTTTGCCGGTTGTGCCGTTAACATTAATGCAAGCCAAAGTAATTGGCGTAATGCAGATGATTGATAGCGGCGATGCCGATGATAAAATTATTGCTGTTTGCGCCAATGATCCGGGTGTGAATTATTATAATAATATTGAAGAATTACCGAAACATTTTTTTGATGAATTGCGTCACTTCTTTGAAGAGTATAAAAAATTAGAAAACAAAACTGTAGTGGTTGAAGAATTCAGTGATAAAGCTACTGCTTTGAAAGTTATAGAAGACGCCATTCAATCTTATAAAGAAAATTTCAAACATTCATAAATTGAAAAAAATGTCTCTCACAATTACGATGGTCATCATCCTGTTATTAATAGGGCTTGCTTCCGGTATGCTCAGCGGATTAATAGGTGTAGGCGGTGGAATCTTTATAGTGCCTGCATTGGTTTTCTTTCTGGCATTTCAACAGAAACAAGCACAGGGTAACTCATTAGGTATATTATTATTACCGGTGGGTATTTTAGCTGCATGGAACTATTATAAAGCAGGTTATATTGATATCCGTTTGGTTTTACTGGTTTCGCTGGGATTTGTGGTAGGCGGATATTTCGGCAGCAAACTGGCTTTATCATTACCGGATGCGATCGTTAAAAAAATATTCGCTATTGTAATGATAGTGGTGGCGCTAAAATTATTATTTATAGATAAAGACAAAAAGCAAGACAACACCAAACCTGTCATTAACAAAACCGGGCAAACAAAAATATAGTCTTGAAAAAATTAAACCACACCCCTATCTTTGCCAAAAATTAAAAATAATGGAAGCAAAAAAATCAACCGGAAAATATTGGGCAATTTGTTTTGTATGGACAGCTATTTTAATTTTCATGTTAGCCACTCCTTCTGTCAGACAATTTTTTTGGTTAGCCTTACCCGGAACAGCCACTTATTTTGCTAAAGCATTAGATATTATGTAATTCATTTTACTTACTATAAATAAAATAAAAAGTCCTGCAAATTTGCAGGACTTTTTATTTTATTGGCAATACCTTTTAATTATTCTTAACCGATGTGTTCTTTCGCCTGTATCACTATTAATAATTCCTGCATTATCAATTTTATCAACCCGAACTTTACCCGATGCATGAATAATGGTTTCAGTATCCAACAAAATTCCTACATGAACAATTCTGCCTTCTTCATTATCAAAGAATGCTAAATCACCGCATTTGGCTTCCTGCAAAAAACCAACCACTTCACCTTGTTCCGCTTGTTGATAAGCATCACGCTCTAATTTAATATTCACTAATTTAAATACTTGCTGAGAAAACCCACTGCAGTCAATTCCAAAAACAGATTTACCGCCCCACAAATAAGGTGTGTTTAAAAATTTAAAAGCAATTGATCGGATATTGCTTTCTGAAAAGGCAGCTGTACTTGCATTCCCTGCCTTACTATTTTTATAGTTCAGTTGAAATCTTCCGAAAGAAATCATTTCATTTTCAAATATCGGTGTTGCACAGGATATTCTGCATGGCTGATCATTCACTTCAATCTCTCCGACAGCATCAATCAAAAAAGTTTTCGTATCAATCATCTCAGTCACTTTTTCTAATTGGCTTTTCTGGCACCAGCCTTCATATCCATCATACACAGATTTTACTTTACTGAAATCTTTTGTCTCTTCCAATACCCACGCAAATTCTCCCAACAACATTTCAGTCATGATCTCTGAACGATGAGAGGATTCCTTTCTTACCGGAGCAACTGCCACAACACAAACAACATAATCCATAAAATATTTTTAAGCAAATTATGTATTTTATGAAAGCTTGCATCTAATTATAAAAGCTTTATTTTGAGAAAGTGAATTCGCAGCAGTACAACCATATCACCGACTCGGAATTGTTGGAGAAATTCTGCAAGGATGGCAATAATCAATGGCTGGGTATTTTATTGCAACGCTATACTTTATTATTATTGGGTACTTGCATGAAATATTTAAAAAATGAAGAAGCTGCCAAAGATGCTGTTCAACAGATATTTTTAAAAGCAGTAACCGAGTTACAAAAATATAAAGTAGATTATTTTAAGAGTTGGCTATACATGGTAGCCAAAAATTACTGCCTGATGCAATTGCGTGATAAAAATATTTTTATTCCCGTAGAAGATCATACAACATTGATACAGCAGGAAGCTGATATGATTGAAATAAAGGATAAAGAGAAAACGTTAACACTGATAGAAGCCTCCATAGAAGAATTGAATACCGAACAAAAAACCTGTGTAACTTTATTTTACTTACAGAAAAAGAGTTATACCGAAATAGCCGAAAGAACCGGATATACATTACTGCAAGTGAAAAGTCATATTCAGAATGGAAAAAGAAATTTAAAATTATCAGTAGAAAAGAAAATGAAAAATAATTAATGAGCGATTGGCAAAATATATTGCAACAAGATGATGAATTATCTGCTGAAGAATTACTGAATTATCTGGAAGGTAATTTATCGGAAGAAGAACGTCATCAAACTGAGCGAAAGCTGGTAGACTCTCCTTTTGCTGAGGAAGCGTTACAGGGATTGCAGGCATTTAAGAATAAGAAGGACATTCAGCAATATGTGGATGAATTAAACAGACAATTACAAAAACAAACTGCAGAAAAAAAGAAACGTCAGCAAAAAAGAAAATTAAAAGGAATGGATTGGATCATGATTACCATTGTAACAGTATTATTGCTTTGCTTTCTCGGATATGTTGCCATTCACTTACAACAGAAAATTAAAAAAGGTATTGTAGTAACCTCAATCAGCGGATAATTATTGTCGGCATAATCTTTTAATTGTTTCTGCATGTTGCGGATATTCATTGATTAATTCATCTGCTTCAGCCAATTCAAAATCAGCGAAATCAAAAGCAGGTGCAACGGTACATCCAACAAAACTAAAGCGACTATCAGGTGCAGGCTCACTGGCAAACCAACAGTTAGCAGGAACAACATATTGAAATGTTTCTCCGTTAGCAATATCCTTTCCCAATTTAATCATTTCCAATTCGCCATTTTGCTGAATAACATATACCAATAAAGTTTCGCCTGCATAAAAATGCCAGCATTCATCACTTTTAATTTTATGAAAAGCCGAAAAATTGCCATGCTCCAATAAAAAGTAAATAGCAGTAGAAAAATGCCTATCTCCTGAAAACCTATCCGGCAAAGCATTTTGAGCAATCAATTCTTCAGAACAATAGGTTTGTTTGTAATACCCGCCTTCAGGATGTGGTAATAATGAGTATTGATTAATTAATTGTTGAGCAGAAAGTATTGCCATGAATATTTACATTAATTAAAAAAGCAATTTACGTTTGAAAACGAATAATTAATTTTTGTGTGATTAAGCGTAACCAATACATTTGCACTCCGCAAGGGGAATTAGCTCATTTGGCTAGAGCGCTACGCTGGCAGCGTAGAGGTAACGAGTTCGACTCTCGTATTCTCCACAAAAAAGGTTTCAACATTGAAACCTTTTTTTATTTTATACCCAGCCCAATTTCTTATAACTATCATATCCGATTTGTAAAGCTTCCTCAATTTGTTTGTACAAATTTTCATCATTCTTCTTTATATGAAAACAGGCTTTACCTTTTAAACATTTCATTAATTCAGGATGAATTTGTTCGCCCAACTTTTTGTACCCGTAAACAGGCATATAATAAAAACCTACATATCCTTTTTGAATTAATGCAGAAGCAAACCAAAGTTCAGGTCTCTTTTTTCCGGCAATGGTTACTTCTTTATGACTGATCAAAAATATTTGCCCGCCTTCTCCTCCATGAATTTTCAATACCCCTTTTTCATAAGGCAGTAATAGTTTTTTAATTCGATTAAATATCACAACCATTTCCGGTTGCCCTTTTGATTTATCTGAATATTTAATTAATGGCTTTTCTTTTTTTGCAACTGCCTTTTTTGCAACAGTTTTTTTTATGATTGTTTTTTTTGCAGCAGACATAACAAATATTTCTCTCAAAATAAAAAATGCTTCTTGTAAGAAGAAGCATTTTCTGTTTTATTATTTAAAAATAGGAAATCCCCTATTGTACTTTGCATTTTCCCGGTATTACTACTTTGCGATCTTACGTTAAAACTTGACCGCAGAGTTCGCGAAGGTTTCGCAAGGCAACGCAAAGAAATATTATTCCCATATCTCAGCCTTTCCTTCCAACCATAATTTAACCGATTCGGTGGTAACACTTTTCGGTCTTTCCAACGGAAAGCCCAAAGCCCTGTCCCAGCAAAGACTTGCGAGTACACCCAATGCTCTGCTCACTGCAAATAACACCGTGTAAAATTCATATTCCACCAATCCATAATGCACCAATAATGCACCGCTGTGTGCATCCACATTGGGCCATGGATTTTTTATTTTACCGAGTGATTGTAAAATTGGCGGAACCGTATCATAAATTTTCCAAACCGTATTCACTAATTTATCATCGGGCATATGTTTTTTTCCAAATTCCATTTGCGCAGAAAAACGAGGATCTGTTTTACGCAATACTGCATGGCCATATCCCGGAACCACTTTACCTGAACTCAATGTTTTTTGAACATAGTCAGCAATTTGTTCTTTACTGGGGTCATCGGTGCCAATCTCTTCCTGCATTTCAAATATCCATTTAATCACTTCCTGATTGGCCAATCCGTGTAACGGACCGGCTAAGCCATTCATCCCTGCAGCA
>CAIRTF010000128.1 GCA_903881425.1 uncultured Chitinophagaceae bacterium
GAAGTATTCACTCCAATCATTTCAACAATCATTCCGCTTAAGTATGCAATGGTAAAAAATATCCAGAATAAAATATTTTTTTGAGACTGTGTGATAATGAGCAATGCCGACATTAATATTAAATTCAATGGAGTGTTTTGAATGAACCAATCTTTTTGAGGAGAAAACAAAATACCCATCACACCGCTTATATGAAACAATAAAGCAATGCTTAAAGCAATATGATATTTGTTCTTAAACCACTGCATCATTAATGTTGATATTTTTTTACATCATCTGTAACTAACTCACTCATAATTTTTGCACTTTGTAAACATAAAGGAATACCTCCCCCCGGATGTACACTGCCACCCACAAAATACAATCCCCTGATCGCATTCGTAAAATTCGGATGCCTTAAGAAGGCTGCCAGTGTTGAGTTTGAGGATGTTCCATATAATGAGCCCATATAAGAAGAAGTTTTACTTTCTATCAAAACAGGGTCTAAAATTTCTTCGCAAATAATTAAGGATTCAATATCGGTTTTTAATATTCGATTGAGTTTTGTAATAATATTTTTTCTGGCTTGCTGCTTAAAAGATTCCCACTGCTGACCAATATTAGCCGGCACATTGATCATTACAAACCAATTCTCTTTTCCAATCGGCGCTTGAATACCGGGTTCATATTTAGAAGTGATATTGATATACACGGTTGGATCTTGATATAATTTTTTTGATACAAACAAATGATCGAATTCTTTTTTATAGTCTTCCGTAAAAAAAATATTATGCAATTGCAGTTCGTCAAATATTTTATCTATACCCCAATAAAAAATGAGTGCACTGCTGCTTCTTTCCTGCTTTAATACTTTTTTACTTTTTATTTCATCGTTCAACAAATATTTATACGTAAAGTAAACATCCATATTACTTACTACTATATCTGCATAATGATTTTGGTTAGCAGCAACCACCCCTGCTACTTTTTTTTCATGATGAATGATATGTTGAACCGGTTTATTGAAATGAAACTGCACTCCTTTCTTCAAAGCCAATCGGTACAAGGCTTTGGTAATAGCTATCATTCCGCCTTTGGGATAAAACGTTCCCTGATTATATTCTAAAGAAGGTATCAATGTCAACATTCCGGGTGCCTGATAAGGATTGCTTCCATTATATGTAGCATACCGGTTAAATAATTGAACTGTTTTGTTTTTTGTAAAATGTTTTTGATTTACATCATTCATAGATGTAAATAAATGACGAAGAGAAACCGAAGCAATGGCTTTTGTAATATTTGCTTTGCGTAAAGTTTTCCTTTTATGTAAAGAATGATTTAAAAAGATCGTTCCTACATTTTGGTATAATTTTTCTGATTGCTGTAAATAATCAATCAACTTATTTTCATCTTCTCCAATTTGTTCATGTAATTCCTTAGCAAATTTTTGTTTATCAGCGTACGCATTTACTATAGTGCCGTCTTCAAAAAAGTATTTACAAACCAACGGCACTTGCTGATACTCAAAATATTCTTCAATCGGTTCATCAGCTAATGTAAACAGTGCTTCAATATTCTGAGGTTGCGTAAATAAACTCGGACCTGCATCAAACTGAAAATCGTCGATATTAAAATGCGATAACTTACCACCCGGATAATCATTCTTCTCAAATACTTCTACTTCAAACCCTTGCACAGCAAGCCTTATAGCAGATGCCAATCCTGCAATACCTGCACCAATAATTATTGCTTTTGATGATTTCATGTAACTGGATGAAGATACAAATTACAATGATGCCCTTTTATACCAATCATATACTTTTGGAAAGGCCAGATGAAACCAGGCTGTATATTTCTGCGGATGAGTTTGAAGAGATGCAGCTATTTCTTTCATTGTTTTATAGGCAATATCTTTCACTTCCGATGTATTTATTTTTATTTCGCCTTCATACAAACCCGAGAATACGTGATCAAATTCATGTTCTGTTAATCCGTTATCGAATTCAGCTTTGTAAGTAAAATCGAAAATCTTATGCAGCGAAGTAGTAAAGCCTAATTCTTCCAACAATCTTCTTTCTGCTGCTGCAATGGTTGTTTCATTCGGTCTGGGGTGACTACAACAGGCATTGGTCCATAATCCGCCACTATGATACTTAGTAAGTGCACGTTGCTGCAACAACATCTCTCCTTTATTATTAAAAATAAAAACGCTGAAAGCCCTGTGCAGCAAAGCTTTTTCGTGCGTTTCCATTTTATCCATTACGCCAAGTTCATTATCGTTCGCATCTACCAGTATTACTTGTTCCATGCAAAATCTATAACAAATTAAAATGACTTCTTAATCCTGCTTTGGCTAGAATAAATATTTTACCGTAATCAGGAATACGAATTCTTTGTTCCAATACGCGTTGCGGTTGTAATTTTTTTATCTTCTTAAATAAAGAGAGATAATACTTGTACGCTACATAAACACCAAATCTTGCTTTGATAGGTAATTGTAAAATACCATTGTACGCGTCATCAAAATCTTTTTGAATATCTGCTTCAATGGCTTGCTTATCAGAAGAAGAAAAATTTTTAAAATCACATCCGGGAAAATACACTCGATCTAACCCTTCATAATCTGCTTTCACATCTCTTAAAAAATTAACTTTCTGAAATGCAGCGCCCAGGCTCTTTGCAGCCGGTTTCAATTTTTCATACATCTCAATATTGCCCTCACAAAAAACATACAAACACATCAAGCCAACCACTTCAGCACTTCCATAAATGTATTGTTCATATCCGCTTCTGTCGTAATTCCGTTTACTTAAATCCATTTCCATGCTGAATAAAAAAGCGTCAATCAGATTATGATCAATATGATAGGCATTCACGGTTAATTGAAAACTATGCAAGATGGGATTTAAACTAATGCCTTTTTGAATGGCATCATAAGTAGCCTGTTTAAACTCATTCAATAAGAAAGCTTTATCATGTTGATGAAATGTATCAACAATCTCATCTGCAAAACGGACAAAACCATAAATATTGCGAATGGGTGTTCGCAAATCTTTATGCAATAATTTGATAGCAGAAGAAAAACTGGTACTGTATTTTTCAGTGGTGTTTCTGCTGCAATCCTGACTTACTTCATGATAAAGATCCATGTTTGTCATTACCATTATTTTTTATCCGAAATGTTTAATTACTTCTTTTGCTACCACTTCGCCGCTAATCAGGCTGGGAGGCACTCCCGGCCCTGGCACTGTTAATTGTCCGGTATAAAAAAGATTATTCACTTTAGCGCTTCTGCAACTGGGTTTTAAAATAGCCGTTTGCATTAAAGTATTTGCCAACCCATATGCATTGCCCTTAAATGAATTGTATTCATTGATAAACTCCCTATGCGCAAAATTTTTTTTATAAACGATACTATCTTTAATCGAACAACCAAAATGTTTCTCCATTCGTTTAACGACCACGTTAAAATATTTTTCCCTGATAGCCTCATCATCATTTTCCAAACCTGCAGCAACAGGAATTAAAATAAATAAGTTCTCGCATCCATATGGCGCCACTGTTGAATCAGTAACAGATGTGGCACTCACATAAAAGAGCGGATCACTTGGCCATTGTTTCGTTGTATATATCTCGTTTCCATGCACATCAAATGAAGAATCGAAAAACAAAGAATGATGTAAAATGTTCGGAATTTTCTTATTTACTCCAACATAAAATATTAAACAACTCGGTGCCATAATTCTTTGCTCCCAATAAGTTGCAGAATAACTTCTGTTTTCTGCTAACAATAGTTTCGATTCGATGTGATGATAATCGGCGCCTCCAATAACTATATCCGCTTCAAAGCCATCGGTTTCTGTAACAACTTTCTTGGCGTAATTTTTATAAACAGCGATATCAGTTACATTTTGAGAGAACTTAAATTCAACGCCCAATTCAACAGCCAGTTGATACATGGCTTCAACAATTTTATACATTCCGCCTTTCGGATACCAGGTACCCCCTTTAATATCCGCATGATTCATTAAACTATATAATGCAGGTGTTTTTTCAGGCAAAGCACCTAAAAATAGAATCGGAAATTCCATCAGCTCACGCAACTTGGTATTCTTAAAATGCTTTGCCACATGAGATTTCATTGAATTGAATACATCTAATTTAAGCAATCCTTTTATCAAATCCCAATCTAAAAATTCGGTGATGGATTGTCCGGGTTTATGCACCAATTTATTAATACCCACATCATATTTGTATGCAGCTTCAGATAAAAATTTATCTAATTGATCAGCACTTCCCGGTTCTATTGTATCGAATAAATTTTTTAGCGCATTATAGTCAGCAGGAATATCCATGGGTCCATCTTTCCAATAAACGCGATAGGATGGATCTAATCTTTCTAATGTGTAATAATCTGCAACCGATTTACCAAATTGATTAAAATATCTTTCAAAAACATCAGGCATCCAATACCAACTCGGACCCATATCAAAAATAAAACCCGCTTCTTTTAATTGCCTTGCTCTTCCGCCGGGTATTGTATGTTTTTCAAGCACAGTCACTTTCCAGCCTGCCTTTGCCATAAAGGTAGCTGCAGACATTCCTGCAAAACCCGAACCTATGATAATTGCTTTTTTTGCCACGATGAGGAAAGGAAGTTATCGAAAATTTTAATGCCTTTCTATTTGTGCCTTTAATAATTTTCGTGCAAAGTGAATTCTGCTTTTAATAGTACCCAAAGGTTCATTCAGCATTTCTGAAATTTCCTGATACTTGAATCCGTCAAAATACAATAAAAATGGGTTTCTGAAAATCTCGGGTAATTCATGAATGGCTTGTTGCACTTCACGCATATTTAATTTGGCAATCGCGTCATTGGCAACAGCACCTTGATTGATATCTAATAAAAAATCTGTACCTGTATTATCAAAAACAGTTTGTTGTTTGGCTTTACGACGATAATTATTGATGAAGATATTACGCATGATAGTGTACAACCATGCTTTGATATTGGTGCCTACATTATACTTATCTCTATTGGCTAATGCACGATATAAAGTTTCCTGAAACAAATCATTCGCTTGCTCAATATCTCTTGTAAGGGTAATAGCAAATGGTCGTAAAAATTCGGCATTGCTTACCAACAAATCATCAAACTCGATTGCAGACATATTATTTTGTTTAACTAATTATAGTGTAAAATTGAACAAAATAAGTCTGATCCGCCAAATATTTTGTTTAATATTTTATATAAAAAAGTAAAACAAAGAAAATCAATTACTTAGCAATGGCTCATATTACAAACAAAAAGGATTTTCGAAAGATATTATCCCGAAAATCCTTTAAATTGATTAACTCCTCCTCTTTATAAGGAAGCGATATATTCTGTTACTTCAGTAAGCGATCGCTTAAATTGAATGTTATGGGGCAATTTCTTTTTGTAGTGCTGGGTTACCTGACCGGAAATGATAATTGGAATATCGGCAACTCGACTATGTATGTTCGCCAAAAATTTATCGAAATGAAAATTATGTGCCACAGAAGTAAGATGCGTATATAAATAATCAGGCTTTTTAAACTTGGTTACAAATTCAACATCCTTTACAGGAACATTCGCTCCTACATAAATCACTTTAACACCACGACTTTTTAGTAGATAATAAATGAACAATAAGCCCAACTCATGGTGCTCGCCTTCGGGTAGAAATAAAAGAATTGATTTTTTACTCAATCCCTTACCAGACATGGATTCTATGCCAACAATCAATTTTTGTCGAATGATATTGGTGATTAAATGTTCCTGGGCAGGATTGATATGATTGGTGTGCCACAAAATACCAATCCGTTCTAAAAAAGGAAAGATGATCTGTGTAATGGTTCTTTCAATTCCTCTTGATAAAATATAGGTATCCAATACTTCCTCTATATTCTCTATCTGCATATCCACTGTATGCTGAATCATTTCATTGATTACCCGTTCTTGTTGTGCCTGAATCTGAGAAAGCGATAATATTTTTTCTCTCACCTCCTCTTTCTTCATGCGATCAATATGAGATATCTTATATCCATAACGATTTAGCAAGGCAATGTTTAGAATGGTTTTCAATTCTTCGCTGCTGTAATAACGAATATTGGTTTCAGTACGTTTAGGCTTCAACAATGAATAACGCTGTTCCCAAATACGAATGGTGTGGGCTTTAATGCCCGATAAGTTTTCGAGATCTTTTATCGTAAAATCATTCATAACTCTTCTAACAACTCCAACAAAGAAATTGTTTAAGTAAAACTACTAAAAAATAAAACAAGGGGAATCCGAATAATTAGATATTGGCTGATCTAAAGCCTTATTCGGCGCAAATAATCTCCATAGCCACTTTTGGCATATTTATCTGCGAGAGAGAGTAATTGAGTATGATTAATAAAGCCCATACGGTAGGCCACTTCTTCAATGCAACCGATCTTTTGGCTTTGACGTTTTTCTATAACACGTACAAATTCGCAGGCATCACTGTAAGAATCAAAAGTACCGGTATCTAACCAGGCGGTTCCTCTGTTCATTACACCTACTTGAAGTTTTTCTTGTTGCAAATACACTCTATTCAC
This sequence comes from uncultured Chitinophagaceae bacterium, assembly GCA_903881425.1. Classification (GTDB taxonomy): domain Bacteria; phylum Bacteroidota; class Bacteroidia; order Chitinophagales; family Chitinophagaceae; genus CAILAF01. The sequence continues at coordinate 6,583 of CAIRTF010000128.1, forward strand.
ATCAGTAATTTCGTATTCGCCTCGAGGAGAGGGGGCAATGTTCTTTGCAATCTTTACCACTGCATTATCATAAAAATATAAACCCGGTACTGCATAATTCGATTTTGGCTTTTCCGGTTTTTCCTCGATAGATAATGCTTTCAAATTCGCATCAAATTCAACTACACCATATCTTTCCGGATCATGTACTTCGTAAGCAAAAATCGCAGCACCGTCTATACTATTAAATGACTGAACCAATTTGCTAAAGCCTGCCCCGTAAAAAATATTATCGCCCAAAATCAATGCTACTTTATCATTACCAATAAATTTTTCGCCAATTACAAATGCCTGTGCCAAACCATTGGGTATCGCTTGCACAGCATAAGAAAATGTGCAACCAATTTCTTTTCCATCTCCCAATAGTCTTTGAAATTGTTCTGAATCTTCCGGCGTTGTAATGATCAATATTTCATGAATACCTGCTAACATTAAAACAGAAAGCGGATAATAAATCATCGGTTTATCATATACCGGCATTAATTGTTTACTGATTCCTTTAGTGATAGGATACAATCGGGTGCCGCTGCCGCCTGCTAATATAATGCCTTTCATAAACTAAAGTTAAGTGAGTCTTTGATATGATGAAATGTTGGAAGCACTTTATCTTTCTCCGACAATATTGCATCTGCTTCACTGATCTTCCAATCAATATGTAAATAAGGATCATTATAAATAATCCCTTGTTCTGAAGCTTTATGATAATAGTTATCGCATTTGTAAAAGAAAACAGCTTCCTCACTCAACACTACAAAACCATGCGCAAATCCGCGAGGTACAAAAAATTGTTTATGATTTTCTTCACTCAACTCAATGGAAAATGATTGACCGAATGAAGGAGAATCTTTTCTAAGATCTACTACAACATCTAATACCACTCCTTTTAATACGCGAACTAATTTTGCTTGTGTATGTTCACCTGTTTGAAAATGCAAGCCACGTAATACACCATAAGAAGATTTAGATTGATTATCCTGTACAAAGGAAATGTCTGCACCTGTTTGTTCAAAGAATCTTTTTTGGTTGAAACTTTCAAAAAAGTATCCACGTTCATCTCCAAACACAGTATCGTGAATAATAAAACAATCTTTTAAGGGTGTTGATTCTATTCTCATTTATTATCTGCTTGAATACATATTTTCGTAATAATGTTGATATGCGCCGCTGGTTACATGTTGCAACCATTCAGTATTTTGTAAATACCAATCTATTGTTTCACTTAAACCCTGCTCAAAAGTTACGGTCGGCTTCCAACCTAACTCTTTATTGATCTTTGTTGCATCAATGGCATATCTTCTATCATGACCGGGCCTGTCTTTCACATAAGTGATCAATGTTTCACTTTCACCTTTTTGTCTTCCCAATTTTTCATCCATCAAACTGCATAACAATTTTATCAAGTCAATATTTCGCCATTCATTAAATCCGCCGATATTATAGGTTTCATCTGCTTTGCCTTTATGAAAAATCAGATCAATGGCCAATGCATGATCTTTTACAAATAACCAATCACGTGTGTACAATCCATCGCCATAAACCGGTAATGATTTTTTAGTGATGATATTATTGATGAATAATGGAATTAATTTTTCCGGGAAATGATACGGACCATAATTATTAGAACAATTAGAAACGATGGTCTTTAAATGATAGGTCTCTGCATACGCCCTTACAAAATGATCGGAAGAAGCTTTGCTGGCAGAATAAGGTGAATTAGGATGATACGCTGTTGTTTCTGTAAAGAAGCCTGTTTCGCCCAAAGCACCATATACTTCATCTGTTGAGATATGATAAAATAAATGATTATCATAATTCTCTTTCCAGAAATTCTTCGCCACATTTAATAAATTAACGGTACCGATAATATTGGTGTACACAAAATCAAGCGGAGAAATAATAGAACGATCTACATGCGATTCGGCTGCTAAGTGAATTACATCGGTGATAAGATGTTTCTTAAAAACGGCTTCTACTTTATCGGCTTCCAATAAATTTACTTTCTCAAAAAAATAATTAGGTGCCTGATCCACATCTTTCAAGTTCTCCAAATTACCGGCATAGGTCAATGCATCTAAGTTCACAATTTTGTATTGCGGATATTTATTGATGAATAATCTCACTACATGAGACCCGATAAAACCAGCACCACCTGTAATTAATATTGATTTACTCATTGTATTATTTCTTCAAATTATTTTTATACCATTCCATTGTTTGTTGCAAACCTTGTTCCACAGAAAATTTCGGCGAATATCCTAAAAAAAAATTTGCTTTTGAAATATCTGCCAAACTATGCGGAATATCTCCCTGTCTGTTGGGTTGATGAATAGCCTGCAAATGAGTGCCTGCTATTTTATTTAATAATTCTACCAATTGCAATAAAGAAGTTTTTTGTCCGAATGCAATATTATACACCTGATTCACAGCATTCTTGTTTTCAGTAAACAATGATAAAACGTTTGCCTGCACTGCATTTGCCACGTATGTAAAATCTCTGCTGATGCTTCCGTCACCATTAATAATCGGTGATTGATGATTGAGTATTGCTTCTGCAAATAAAGGAATCACTGCAGCATACGGACCTTTGGGATTTTGTTTCGGACCAAAAACATTAAAGTATCTTAATCCAATTAATTCCATTCCATACACATTGGCATACACTTTTGCATACAGTTCATTCACATACTTGGTAACAGCATAAGGCGATAATGGATTACCAATCTTATCTTCTACTTTAGGTAAATCAGGATGATCGCCATAGGTAGAGGAACTTGCCGCATATACAACACGTTTTACTTTATTTTCTTTTGCTGCAGTAAAAATATTGATTGTGCCGGTGATATTAACATCATTGGTAGTCAACGGATCATTGATAGAACGAGGTACTGAGCCCAATGCAGCTTGATGGGATATCAGATCAATGTTTGTACAAACTTCTAAACAAGCAGTATAATCTCTGATATCGCCTTTTACAAATTCAAACTTTGGATGAGTAGAAAATTCTGTAAGATTATCTGATGAACCTGTTGCTAAATTATCGAATACACGAACCAAACTTACCCGTTCATCATGTAATAATGCTTCCGTTAAATTAGAACCTATAAAACCTGCACCACCTGTGATTAATATTTTCATTTAATTTTTTATTGCACGAATTGATTAATAAGCATTTTTAGAATCATCTGATCGGCTGAAAATTTTTCTTTGCGCTTCTTTGCTATCTCTTTTTCTTTTGCGGTTAAACTATTTACCGCAAAGAGCGCTAAGGAAAATCAAAGAAACGCAAAGAGTAATAATCAAAACACTCAACAGCAAATTCGTATTAATCCGTGTAATCACTTTACTAATTCCACTCAGTTTCTTTTATTTCCTCATACACTTTCTTAATCCCTTCTTCTAAACCAATACTTGCTTTCCATCCTAAACGATTCAGCTTGGTAACATCCATTGATTTTCTTGGTGTGCCATCGGGTTTTGTTTTATCAAAATTCAACTCACCTTCATAACATACAATCTGCTTGATGAGTCGTGCCAACTCCAAGATCGTCACATCATCTCCCCACCCAATATTTACCAACCCTTTCTCATCATAATTACTCATTAAGAATAAACAAGCATCTGCCAGATCATCTACATGCAAAAATTCTCTGCGTGGAGCACCTGTTCCCCAGAGGGTTACAGCAGAGTCGTTATTTCTTTTAGCAGTAATAAATTTTCTTAGCAATGCCGGTAAAA
>CAIRTF010000129.1 GCA_903881425.1 uncultured Chitinophagaceae bacterium
ATGTTTGATATGACAAAGTTAGATTGGAATGATGATGCTTTGTTCTTGGCTAATATCAACAAAGAAAAATTATCAAGGATCGTTTCATCAAAATGGTCAACTAATAAAATTGATATTTCTTTTTTAAATCAATTGAATTTGCCCACTAATACTACAATTGTTATTGGCAGCAGCGATGGTTGTTTGGCAAATATTGGCAGCAATATCATTCCTGAAAAAGAAATATCATTAACTATTGGAACAAGTGCGGCAGTTAGAATTACTTCTCACAAAAAAAATATTGATAAAGATTATGCGGTATTTAATTATTTATTGGATGAAAATTTTTTTGTGTGTGGCGGCGCCTCTAATAATGGCGGCAATGTGATTGATTGGATCAAAAAAAAATATGATTACCAAAATACCAATGAGATTTTACAAGATGCTTTTTCTACTCCACCCGGATGCGAAGGATTAATCATTGTTCCTTATTTTTTAGGGGAACGTGCACCCGTTTGGAATGCAAGAGCAAAAGAAATAATTCATACAGATAAAGATAATTATCCCGCTAAATACTTTGCCCGTGCGACTTTAGAGGGAATGGTGATGAACCTGTTTTTAATTGCAGAAAAAATAATAGGCAACAATCTATCTGTTACAAAAATTGTTGCGGGTGGCGGATTTATACAATCTGACGAATGGGTTCAATTAGTTGCCGATGTGTTTAATTTACCCGTTGCTATTTATTCTAATGCGGATGTTTCTGCTTTGGGTGCAGCCATTTGGGGTGGATATTGTGTCAATTATTTTTCATTGAATGATGAAAAAATTTTTTCGGCTAAACAAGAAAAAATTTTTTATCCCAATCTTATCAATCATCAAGTTTATCAAAAAAATTATTCGACCTTTAAGGAGTTCGCACTGACACAAAATTTTTATTGTTCATTATTATAACTGCAATGCCTTTATTCATCGTATTAATAAGTATTGTTTTATTACTTGTTTTGATCATAAAAAAAATCAATCCCTTCTTTTCTTTATTGATCGTTTCTATTGCAACAGGATTATTATTGCACATGCCTTTAGCTACCATCGTCTCTTCTATTCAAAACGGCGTGGGCAGTACTTTGGGAAGCATTGCATTGGTAATTGCATTCGGTGCGGTTTTGGGAAAATGGATGGAAGCAACAGGCTCATCACATCAAATCGCTAAAACTTTAATAAAAAAATTCGGTATTAAAAATATTCAGTGGGCAACGATGATAACCGGATTGATTACGGGTATCACAATGTTTTACAATGCAGGTTTCGTGGTGTTGGTTCCTTTGATTTTTGCATTGGGCGCAGAAACGGGATTATCCTTATTATATATTGGTATTCCGCTCATCGCTGCTTTATCTGTAACACACGGATTGTTGCCGCCACATCCAAGTCCGGTTGCATTATCATCATTATTCAAAGCAAATATTGGAAAGACCTTATTATACGGATTGATCATTGGCATACCAACAATAATTGTTGCCGGACCATTATTTGGCAGAACATTACAACACATTAAAGCAACACCATCAGAAAAAATTTTTTCAACCAAATCATTCAATGACAAAGAACTGCCTTCGGTCTTTGTTTCATTCCTCATTGCATTATTGCCTGTTATACTAATATTATGTTGTGTGATTTTTGCTTTTTTATTTCCATCCTCTTTTTTAAAAAATTATTTTTCTTTTTTCAGCGAGCCAACTATTGCTTTTTTAATTACATTAATTGTTGCTTTTTTTATCTTATCTGAAAAGAAAAAAGTTGATCCGTCTACTTTAATGCAATGGAGTGTTGATGGCATTTCGGGCATTGCCATCATTATTATGATTATTGCGGCGGGTGGCGCGTTTAAACAAATATTAATTGATGGCGGCGTTGGTGAATATATTAAAAACATTTGCTCACAATTATCTATTTCTCCGCTCCTTTTTGGTTGGCTGGTTGCCGCCATCATAAGAATATCGGTTGGTTCTGCAACCGTTGCAGCATTAACAGCGGCGGGCATTGTAGCACCTTTAATAGGTTCATCAAACGTATCTCCTGAATTAATGGTATTGGCGGTTGGTTCGGGAAGCTTAATGCTCTCTCATGTAAACGATACAGGATTTTGGATGTTCAAAGAATATTTCAATCTATCTGTAAAACAAACTTTTTTATCTTGGTCATTAATGGAAGTAATCGTTTCTGTAATGGGATTGATGGGTGTTCTAATTTTGAATATGTTCATTCATTAAAAACTTATTTATTAAGCATTAGAAGCTGATTAGAAAACATGATTGTTGCATTCCATATATTTATTTTGTAAGCTGTAAATATGGTATAATAATATCTTAACGTAATTATGGAAGAAAGAAAAATTTTGGTGGTGGAAGATGAAAAGAAAATTGCGCTTGCTCTAAAAATGGGGCTGAATGAAAATGGCTATGATGTACAACTTGCTTTTAATGGACTGGAAGGAAAAAATGTATTTCTCTCTCAACATTTTGATTTGATTGTTCTAGATATTAATCTTCCGGGTATGATTGGTTATGAGCTGTGCCGTGAAATTAGAAATTACAATTCTCAAATCCCGGTGATTATGCTTACGGCCATGAATAATACCGATGATAAAATAAAAAGTTTTGAGGCTGGCGCTGATCAATATTTAATTAAACCATTTGAGTTTAAAGAATTATTAGCAAGAATTCGTTCTGTATTAAAAAGAATTGACCAACAACATTTAGCCATCGGTAATATTTTAAAGATTGCGGATCTGGAAATGAATCTAGATAGTAAAGAGGTTGTAAGAAATGGTAAAAAAATTTTACTCACAGCAAAAGAGTTTCAACTGTTAGAATATTTTCTACGCAACCGCAATCGTGTTGTTTCGAGGGCAGACATTGCCGAAAATGTTTGGGATATTGATTTTGATACACATACCAACGTAATTGATGTTTACGTAAATTACCTTCGAAATAAAATAGACAAAGGCTTTAATGTTCGCTTAATTCATACTCAGGTGGGTATGGGCTATATTTTAAAAGAAGAAAAATGAAATTTCGCTATCGTATTACTTTATTATATACTGCCGTAGTTACGGCAATTTTACTTTTGGTTTGTTATTCGGTTTTTTATTTTTCTTCTTTAAGCAGGCTTGCAGATTTTAAAAAATTATTAAAAGTACGTGCCATCACCACCCTTCATTTATTAATTAATAATAATGATGGTATCAATAAAGAACAATTAAGGCGACTCGATGAAACAACTTTTCTAGCGCTTCAGCAAAAAACCATTCTTGTATTTAATAAAGATGATGTTGCTGAATACGACTTTACAGATAATAATACAGAAAAAGTAATTGTATCCAAAGAACAAATTGATAAAGCCCGTTTAAACGGGGAATATTCTTTTTCAGAAAAAAACAAAGACATATTGCTCGTTGCCGAAAATAATATTGTTTCAGTAGCAGCCGCTTATGATGCAAATGGTTTTGAAAGATTAAAAACTTTGCGTTTTATTCTTCTAATCAGTTTTTTTGCAGGAACCGCTGTTACATTTTTATCAGGATTACTGTTTTCCCTTCGCTTAGTTAAGCCCATTAAAAAAATATCCGGTGAGGTACACGAAATCTCTTCTCAAAATTTATCAAGAAGAATTGTAGTTGGCAAAGCAAAAGATGAATTATATGAATTGTCTTCTACTTTCAACGATCTGTTAACTCGTTTAGAGGAATCCTTTGAAATCCAACGTAGATTTATTGCTAATGCATCACATGAACTGTCAACACCACTTACCTCTATTTTAAGTCAATTAGAAACCACTCTTCAAAACGAACGATTGGTTGAAGAATATAAATCCGTTTTATATTCTGTTTACGAAGATGTACGCAATTTGACAGAATTAACCAGAAGTTTATTAGAAATAGCCAGAGCCAGCGGTACAAAAGAAGGAATAGAATTATCATTAGTTAGAATTGATGAATTATTGTTACGTATTCCCGCCAACTTAAAAAAGATAGACCCCCAATATGAGGTTGAACTTCATTTTGATATGTTTCCGGAGGATGAAGAAAATTTATTGGTTTTTGGTAATTCGGATTTGTTGTATAGCGCTTTAAAAAATATTATTGCCAATGCATGCAAATATTCGGAAGATAGCTTGGCTGTTGTTAGTTTATATTTTACCGCATCCTCTGTTAATATTAAGGTTTCCGATAATGGTCCCGGTATTAATGAAAGTGAAATGGATCTGGTGTTTCAACCGTTTTACAGAAGCGAAGCCGCCAAAAGCAAGCAGGGATTTGGTTTGGGACTACCCTTATCGCTGCGCATCATAAAACTTCATAAAGGGGAAATTACTATTCAATCTGATAAAAACGGCTCTGTTTTTAATATTATCTTACCCATCGGCCCATTGTTTCATCAATCTTAGGACTTTCATATGTTCTAATTAAATTCTAATCTGATAATAATGCTTATCTGATAATAGATAAATATGTTTGTGTTTTGATACGACTGATTTATTTAACATTATTAATATTTTTTTCAAGGGTTACAAGGGTTTTCATGAGCCGCCGGAGGGTTTCCCCTCTGGCTTTTTTATTTGATGCATCAATCTTTTTTATACTTCATTTTTAATTCTTCTATTAATAAATCAATCATCGCTAAAACAATAAGCATAAATTATTAATGGTTAACCTTCTATCTATTATCAACAATTATTCATTCATTATTCACAATGTTGTTTTAAAATTTATATTTCATTAAACCTTTTATTATCTTACAGTCAATAACCCATTATGCTTACACAACAACTAACCCAACCCGTTTATCGTGTTGTTAGCAAACACGGATTTGGCGAAGTAAGAGTAGACGACGCTTCTTTAGCCAAAGCATTCTTTGCTTTACAAAAATTTTTGCCCGGAGATATTCTGGCAGAATTTCGCGGTGCCGCTATTTTAAAAAAACCAACGTATTTAACTGTGCAAATTGGCGAGGATGAACACATTCATCTAAAGCCCGAATTTTTGCAATACATCAATCATAGTTGCGAACCCAATGTATTGTTCAATACCACTACCATGCAATTGGAGTGTTTGCAACCCATCAATATTGGCGATGAACTTTGTTTCTTCTATCCTGCAACAGAGTGGGACATGGCTCAGCCATTTGAGTGTTTGTGTGGTACCAAGGGTTGTGTAAAACAAATTCAGGGCGCATCACATCTTTCAAAAGAAACACTTGCCAAATACAAATTAACCGATTTCATTCAACGAATGTTAAACAAGTAGTTAGTTTGACCATGCTTTCTTTACAAGAAATAAAAGTTTGGGTATTGGCTCCATCCCTTGTTACGAACGACAGCAATATTGATTACTACTACGACTTCTCTCAAAGCATCGAAGAATACAAAAAAGTATTTGCAACGCTGAATATCGAATGGCAATGGCAACCTGTTACCATCAATGATTATAAAACAGTAATCGATGATATTGCAAACGCCATTTCTTCTTCTCATAAAACACCCGTAATATTCAATCTCTGCGATGGTGATGAAATAAATGGAACACCCGGTGTTTCTGTTATTCAATATTTGAAAACAAAAAAATTATTATTCACCGGATCTGATGAATATTTCTACAATATCACCACTTCAAAAGTGCCTATGAAAAAGGCATTCGATAAATACAAAGTAGCAACCCCGGCATGGATTGCCATTAAGGATAGAGACGAAAACTTAGATGCTGTTTTTAAACAATTGGGTTCGCCTATTATTGTAAAGCCTGCGGTTAGCGGTGGTAGCATGGGTGTTGGTGTAAAGAATGTGGTACACAATGTGGATGAATTAAAAAAATTAGTGCAAGAAATGTTTGATGGCTATCGTGGTTGGCAATTAACTGTTGATGGAATTATTGCTGAGGAATTTATTGATGGTCCGGAGTTTACCACTTTAATTGTTGGATCGCATAATAATGAAGAAGCTGCAATAATATATACACCTGTTGAACGAGTATTTCATGAATCATTGCCCGCAACAGAAAAGTTTTTATCCTTCGATCGTTTATGGGAAATTTATGAAGACGAAACACCCATGCCTAATGATGAGAATTTTTACAATTACACCTCTCCCGATATTCAATTACATAAAGAGATCATGCAATTAAGTTGGGATGCTTATTGCGCAACAAAGGGTGTTGGTTATACAAGAGTGGATATCAGAATGGATAAACATACTAATAAAATGTATGTGCTGGAAGTGAATGCACAATGTGGTTTGAGCGAAGATGAAAATTTTACTTCTATCGGTGCCATTTTAAGATTAGGTAATAAAACGTATGTAGAATTGATTAAAGAAATTTTAGAAGATGCGCTTCTAAAAATCAATCAAACAAAATATAAAAGCATCAAACGCCACAAAGAAAAAAGAAGTGCTGCTTAATGCTATCGTGAAAACTACCCCATGAAAATTTGTGTGCTGCAACCCGACTATTCAACATCTGCTGTGGATTATCAATATTATGATCCGCCGAGAGATTTATCTGTATTACTACCAAATCATGAGGTGAATAATGTTTTTTTAAACAAGCTTACAACATACAAACAATTAAAAGCACTGCGCAATGAAGGATATGATGTGTTTGTAAATTTGTGTGAAGGATATTTAGAATGGGAAGTTCCGTCTATTGATGTGATCTATACTTTTGAAATTTTGGATCTGCCTCATACAGGACCATCCACATTATTATATGATCCGCCAAAAGAATTAATGAAGTATGTGGCTTATTGCGAAAATGTTAGAACACCGTCTTATCAAATCATAAAAAGCTTAATTGAAGTTGATGCTCTTACAGAAAAATTAGCATTTCCGTTATTTATAAAACCCGCCAAAGCCGGTGATAGTCTGGGTATTGATGAACAATCTCTGGTGAATAATAAAAAAGAGTTGATCGAAAAAGTTTCATCGCTTATTAAAGAGTATGATGAAATATTAATTGAAGAGTATATTGATGGAAGAGAATTTACTGTTTTGGTTGCTGCCAATGCAGATGGAAAAACATGTACCGCATTTCAGCCTATTGAATTCATCTTTCCCAAAGAAAATAGCTTTAAAACCTACGCTTTAAAAACTTCTGAATTACATCCTGATGCAAATATTCCCGTAAAAGAAAAAGAGATAGACAGCCAATTAAGAACTGCGGCACAAAAAATTTTTACTGCGTTTAATGGTGTGGGTTATGCAAGAATGGATTTTAGAATGAACAATAAAAATGAATTGTTTTTTTTAGAGATCAATTTTACTTGTTCTGTTTTTTATAAAGATGGTTACGAAGGAAGTGCCGATTATATTTTGAAGTTTGATGGCATCGGGCAAAAAGGATTTTTAGAACATATCATTGCAGAAGGAATTGCAAGACATCAGCGTAAACAGAAAAAATATAAGGTGAAGGGAAATGCAATTGCCGGTTATGGAATTTATGCAACAAGAAATTTAGAAGCAGGGGAGGTTATTTTTAAGGGAGAAGAAAAAGCACATCGGGTTGTTACGAAGAGATATGTTGATGCCAATTGGAATGAAGATGAAAAAGAAAACTTTCGTCGCTACGCATATCCCATCAGCAAAGAAGTTTTTATTTTATGGGATAATGACCCATCTGAGTGGGCGCCACAAAACCATTCCTGTAATGCCAACACCCATTATGTTGGTTTAAATGTAATAGCGCTTAGAAAAATAAATATAGGAGAAGAACTGACCCTGAATTATACAGATTTTTTAAGTGATGAAATGGAGCCATTCCATTGTCAATGTGGTGCCGCTAATTGCAAGGGCTTAATTAAAGGAATCCCAAACAACACTATTTCAGAAAGAGAGCGTTTATTAAAATAATAAATTTGAGTTTCAAAAAACATTCTGCTAATTTTTGTGAGATGTAGCTTTTCTTTGCACCGAGAACCCTTTTACTATGTCGCGTTTTTCTGTGCTTAAAAAAATTATACTAAAACATAAGTATCGCCTGATACTTACTTATACTTTATTTAGTATAGAAATGTTGGGGCTGCTGCTTCGTCCGTTTTTTTTGGGTAGGGCGGTCGATGATTTATTAGAAGGAAGCTACAAGGGTCTTATCTATTTGGCTGTCTCTCATTTAGTTTGGTTGGTTGCCGGAACAATCAGGCACATGTACGATACTCGAACCTATTCTTCCATTTATACAACATTGGTTACCGGAATGCTGTCAAGAAAATATCATAGTGCCGAAGTATCCAAGCTTAGCGCACACAGCACATTAGCAAGAGAGTTCATTGATTTTTTAGAATTTGATTTGAATTATGTTGTAGAAGCTGCATACAGTTTAATCGGCTCTTTGATTATGTTATTGTTCTATGAAAAAATTGTAGTGCTGCTTTGTTTGATCGTTTTGATTCCCGTTTTAATCATTAGTTATTATTATGGAAAAAAAATGAAGCGATTGAATAAAATGAAAAACGATGAGTTAGAAAATCAGGTAGGCATCATTGCTACTCGAAATGTAAAAAAGATCAATCAGCATTATGCCAATTTAAGAAAATGGCAGGTAAAAATTTCAGACAAAGAGGCTTGGAATTTTGGCGTGATGGAATTATTGGTGTTGTGTGTAATTGTTGTTTCCTTGCTGATCTCTACTTCAAAATCATGGGACGAAGGCTTTTTAGCCGGCGATATTATTGGTATTTACAATTACATCTTAAAATTTGTAGGCGGCTTAGATACTATTCCATATACCGTACAAAGATTTAGCTCTTTAAAAGATATTACCAGACGAATTGAAGTGGAAGGAGAATACTTTAATGGTATGGCTCCAAAATAATTAGCCCTTCTTTTTTATTGTTCTTCTTTTCGCCTCACAATCAAATACCAATTATTGTCTAATGGCAAATAGCCATAATCATAATTAAAGAAATATGTGTTTCCTTTTTTGTTTGCATATGTATGCGTGTAGTATTTAAAAACAAAGCCCTTTTGTATTAATTTATCGTGTGTTGTTTTAGCCGTTTCTTCTGCATCGGGCAATATTTCTTCCAAAATGCGGCGATTCTTCAACAATGTGTTGTTGATATTGCGTACATAATTACTGTAATTGCTTTTTGTTTTTAGTTCGTTGTTGTAAGCATTACGACAAGCATCATCACAAAATTTTTTATCGGCTCTGCCTTTGATGGCTTTGCCGCAGCTTAAACATTTTTTGGTTTCTGTTGCTGTGGGCATAAAACACTTTATATTTTAACAAGATACAAATTTTTCCGTGTGCAAACGTTTCTACACGTTTATATCCGAATAGAAACGATTAAAAACCGACTGGCTATTTTTTGCGAATGCAATTTTGTGTTGTCAATTACGGAAGACGTTCTGCAATTGATTGAAATAACAAATTTATAAATCGTAAAACAAAACATCATGTACGCATTAAAAAACAAAGTTCAGTTGATTGGTAACTTA
>CAIRTF010000130.1 GCA_903881425.1 uncultured Chitinophagaceae bacterium
AAGTGCCAACAAACCTGATATAAATTTCTTCTTTCATTTATAACCGCGCCACAAGTTTTCCGGTTGCGGCTCATCCAAACTTTAATAAAGAAAATATTATTCGGTTGTTTGCCAATTATGAAAATCCAAAAGCAGCTTTTAAATTAAGCGGTGAATATTTTTTGGTAAACAATTATGCTTACTTCGATAGCTTTTTTGTGGCAAAACAGGAAGCCACATTATTCAATGTATTGCATGTAAGTGCGGAAAAAGCTTTTCATTTATCTAAATATATTAATTGGTATACCGAAGTGCATTTGCAGCAAGCTACAGGTGGTGCATCTGTTAATTTGCCATTTTTGTTAACGCGCAACCGAATTGCATTTGAAGGGAATTTTTATACAAACTTATTTTTGTCAACCGGTATTGAGATCAGATATTACAGTAATTATCATGCTGCCAATTATTCGCCATTTACCGGACAATTCTTTTATCAAAACAGTTCTGTAAGTGCCAACAAACCTGATATAAATTTCTTCTTTCATTTTAGAATTAAAAGCTTCAAAGGATTCTTCCGATTAGAAAACTTGAATACTTTAATGGGAACAGGAAAGGATAAGTACAATTATATGGTTCCTTTCTATCCTTCTCAAACTGTATGGTTGCGTTTTGGTGTCTGGTGGAGTTTTGTGAATTAAAACAACTGACGCCCATGATCATACTTTAACGAATTCTGTATTATAGCAAGTCATAATTCCGCTACCTTTGTAATAGCATGAAAAAACCTATTGCATTTTTAATAGCGATTATTTATTTCTGTATCAGTTCCGGTATGGTAATGAATGTTCATTATTGCATGGGTAAGATCAGTTCTGTTAAATTAGATTTGTTGGCTAAGAATTTGTGCGGTTGTAAAACTGAGAAAAGTAAAGGCTGTTGTAAAACGGAGCATCAATATTTAAAAGTAACGGATACTTATAAAGTTTCTTATGCAGATTTTTCTTTTAATCTGCCTGTTAAAGAAATATCATCATCTTATCAAATATTTATCCAGCCTGTATTCGGAGCGGATGATATGTTTGCTTTTGCTAATCATTCGCCGCCTGTTATTGATCATCAGGATACTTATTTGCTCAATTGTGTTTTCAGGATTTGATACCATCAAATTGTAAGAATTATTCTATTGAAAATCAGATGAATGAAAAGATCATTCACTCATTTTCTTCTCCACACTTTAAAATTTTAAAAAATGAAAACACAAATATTGTTATTGTCATTCTTATGTTGCTCAATATTTTCATATTCACAAAATGCTGTTACCAAAGAACAAATAAAAGTTGCAGGTAATTGTAACAGTTGTAAAAAAAATATTGAAACTGCAGCAAAGTCAGCCGGTGCAAACACCGCTGTTTGGAATAAAGAAACGAAAGTCTTAGCTGTAAGTTTTGATGCATCTAAAACATCCGATCAGAAAATACAACAAAAAATAGCTTCTGCAGGTTATGATACACAAAGCGTAACTGCAACAGATGCGGCCTATAATAAATTAGATGATTGCTGTCAGTATGATAGAAAATCAACTAATAAAGCTGTTTCAGCTGCTTACGGAATGGGTTGTTGCAAAGACAAAGCATCTTGTAAAAAAGATTGTTGCAGTAAAGAAGATATGAGTTGTTGTAAAGGCAAAGATGCCAAACACGATTGTTGCAGTGGTGGTGATTGTTGTTCTAAATAGAGTTTTAATAATAAAAGCTTTTGAAAAGTGTACTATTTTTCAAAAGCTTTTAAATAAATAAATCATGAAAAAAATATTTTTAATAATTGCACTTTTATATTCGGTAAATGGATTTTCACAAATCAAAGAAGCGAGTTTAAAGGCAAGCGGTTTAACTTGTTCACTTTGCTCTAAAGCAATTTATAAAGCATTAACGGCAATCCAGTTTATCAATGAAGTAAAACCCAATATTCAAAACTCTACTTATATCATTTCTTTCAAAAGTGGTGTTCAGCCTGATTTTGATTTAATTGCCAAAGCAGTTACCAATGCAGGCTTTTCCGTTGCGCAATTAAAATTGGTTGTGAATTTTGATAATATCTCTATCAATAATAACATGCATATTAAAATAGAAAATAAAGAATTTCATTTTTTAAATGTGCATAATGAAACTTTAAAAGGCGATAGAACAATTATATTGATCGATAAGAATTTTATTTCTGCAAGAGATTATAAAAAATACAGCAGTTTGGATGAAATGAAATGTTATCAAACAGGAGTAGTCGAAGATTGTTGTCCTAAGAAAGATTCTAAAAAAGGAGAAAGAATTTATCATGTAACTATTTAATCAATCGAAATGAAGAAAATAGTTATGTTATTAATAGTGTTGATGATGCAAAAGTTATCAGCACAAGAATTGTATATTTTTTCTGAACCAGCCAGTAATATGCCTGCTAAATCCTTAAGTATAAAGCAGACTGCAAAATTATTGAATGATCAAAATAATATTTTCAGGCAAAGGCAGTTAACAGAATTGATGATTGGATTGAATAAAAATTTGATGCTGCATATTGGTACAACATTCTCAACGATGTTTACTGACAATATTAAATGGGAGAGTGTAAAACTATATGCAAAATATCGTTTTTTCGAAAATGATAAAATGCAGGCTCATTTTAGAATGGCAGCTTTTACAGAAGCGGCTTACAGTAATAATAATCCTGTTTTAGATGAAATTAGTTTGGATGGAGATCAGCGAGGAGTGCAATTAGGATTGATTGCTACTCAGCTCATTCACAAACTCGCTTTATCATCAACAATAAGCATAGCTGAAAATTATCAACTATCAAGATTTAATAAAGTTATTCCTCAACCCAATGCTTATCAGGCAATATCTTATTCGTTAAGTGCAGGATATTTGCTGTTGCCAAAAGAATACATCAACTATTCACAAACAAATATCAATGTATATATTGAGTTACTCGGACAAAAATCTATCGATCAAAATAAATATTTTATTGATCTTGCACCTGCCGCTCAATTCATTTTTAACAGTGCCGTTAAAGTTAATACAGGCTATCGTTTTCAATTAAATGGTAATATGCAAAGGATGAGTAGCAATAGTTTTCTGATCAGTATCGAGTGGTTATTTCTCAATGTATTAAAGTAGAAAACAGTTTTATTTTTTCTTTTTCTTCCAGTTAATTCTTCTGCCTAAAATAGTTTTTAATACAAAGCCATCTGTTGCTTGTGTGAGCCCGAAACCTGCACCAATATTGAATTCCCATTTGGGGTCATCTTCTAAATCGAAGGTAAAAAATAATGCATGATTCTGATCTGCTAATCTATCAAAGCCATTAATATAACCCATGCTTCCATAATATTCAAAACCTAAACTTCCATGCTTTAAAAACTGATAATCCATTTTAAAATTGGGCTCGAAAACAGGAGTGGAGTTATTTTCAATACCTTTTAATGAAACGCCAAAAGTTGGATTGAAAGAGGCATACAATTTACCCCATTGTTTATCGATGATAGGACGAATTTCCCAATTCCATGTATCTGTTGAATATTCTTGTTTCTGAAAACCTACCTCCATCGACAGACTTAAACCAACAGGTAACTTCCATTTTTCGGGTGCTGAAATTCTGGGTCGGATATGTGAACCCACATATTGATAACCATAAGGAGAAGTATAATTAGTAAAAAAATAAAAACCGATTTCAAGATTATCGGTAAAGCCATGCGTGATCTCTATTGTTTCGTGTAAAGCATGGTAGGTTGGCCTTACGCCCTTCACAATATTTCTTTCACCATTAAATGTAAAATTACTGTGCAGTTCTAACTGAGTAGTGCCTTTATCTTGTGTTGGTGCACCATACACTTGTATCTCGTAATTATCCTGACTAAAAGATTGAAATGAAATGCACAAAAAAAATACAGCTATTAAATTTTTCATGGAAAAGAATACAATGCTTTTACAATTGATGTGCAAAAATATGTCACTGCATAGTATGGCGCTTCTTTTTTTGTAAGAATGGATGAAATTTATTTTTCAAAATAAACCAAACTGCCGCCAACCCAATCTTTGTCTTTGTTATAACGAACGCCAATCATTTTACCTTTACTTAATCTTGCTAAGTTATTGGTAGCAACAGGCCTTGCTTCGCCATCTTTCCAGAAATAAAATATTCTGATCTCTGCTTTTGCAGGTGTATCGGGGGTTTTAATAATATCCGCATATTTTACCTTTCGTTGTAATATCCAATTTTCCTGATCAGTCACTTTATCAATATCCGCTTTGGTTACATCAATCACAACTCCTTGTCCGGCAAAAGAAAACAATGGTTTCAAAACATAATTTTCTAAATCTGCAGGTAGTTCTTTGATCTCATTTAAAAATTTAGTGGCCGGAACATATGGATGATCAATAAAAGGCAATGTGTATTTGCTGATTCGATAAAACCAATTAGGATGCGGCACCCATTCAACATCTAATTCCTCTAATAATAATTTTCCTTTTTCCTGAATTTCTTTTGTTTGTTTTTGCAGATCATCAAAAATAATTCTGTTATATATTCTTTTGATTTCTGTTTTTCTTCCATTATTTAAATAAAATAATTTCTTTCCTTCCTGAATCAATTCAGTCAGACAAACAGTTTTTATTCCGGTATAATCTTCTGTGCAATAAAAATCAATTCGTGTTTTTTGTTGATGTGGCAATATTTCCAGAAGAATAACATTTTCAGGTTGATGATTGCCAATAATAATTTCTTTCAGTAATTGTATATAAGATGCTTTATCAAAATCATTCAAATAAGCAGAATAATTTTCAGGAATAGTAAAATGCTTTCTGGTGATCTCATCATGCCAGATTTGATACGCGAACAAAGTAGGGAAACCTTGCATTTCTATTAATTGCGGTTCTAATTCGCCTTGCTCGTTTTCGCAAATACCAAAATCGAAAGCAATGAAATGCGAATGCTCGTTTTCGTTGGGTACACGCACTTCATTTGGAATAGCATGGGAAGTGAGTGTTTTGAAATTGTATTGTGTGATAAGATCAACAATATTTTCACAGGCAGATAAAATTTTTTCTTTAAATGTTTTATCAACAAACACAGGTGTTTCAGCTACACGAAACTCAATAGCGCCTGGGTGTTTGCTGTTTAATTCTGTTAAATAGGATTGATATTTTTCAGCAGTAAAATTCTCATTAAACGATCTTCTGATAGAATGAACCATAATATGCTTGATTAATAAATTGATGATTGCAATGAATTATTCACTGCTGCACCAACATCTAAAGTATAAAATCTTTATGAGAAATTGTAGATGATCTTTCGCAGATTAATAGGCTGTAGTTAATTCTCCCACCGCCTGATTTAAAAAGTTAGGTAGAATATGTGTGTAGGTCCACATGATCTTATCCGGGTCTTGTAATTGTTCTACCATGTTTTTCCATTTTGGTTCGCCATGTTCATCAATCACTATTTTCTTTTTATCTTCTCTCTGCAAATACATACTCATACCAATAGCATCTGCTTCAGGATGAAATTGCGTACCAATAAAATATTCGCTAAAGCGGATACTCATAATCGCTCTTTCATAAGGCACATGCGGTCTTTCTTTTTCAATGGCTAAAATTTTACCGCCCATTTGTTTGATGCGATTATGATTGGGCTCTATCACTTGATAATCTCTGCTATCCATTCCATAAAATGGATCGCGTAATCCATCAAAAACTGTTTCTTCTTTACCATGATGTAACATATGTACCGGAAAAACACCGAATGCAGTAGAAACACGTTTACAAACCCTGGCTAATTGATAATGTCTGCAGGCTAATTGAAAACTATGGCAAATAAAGAAGACATGTTTTTTACTGATGTTAGCAACATCAGTATTCCATTTCTCTACTTGATGCAACCAATGAAAATATTTTTTCTCCCATTCGCTACCTTCAGATGATAATGGAGAACCCGGACCGCCACTGGAAATATAAACATCAAAAGAAAGATCGGGTGTTTGCAAAAGCTGACGAACTTCAAATTCTTTGAACCGTACATCATAATTATTTTTTTCGCCCCATTGATTAATGATCTCACGAATACAACGCATTCCCTGATTAGGGTGACCTTCATACAGGTCCAGTATTGCAATATTGATTTGTTTTTTCTCAGCCCAATTCATGAATTACAAAAGTAATAGTTTATGTGATAATGAATGATGATGAATATCAACAGATGTGCAATAAATAGATCTAATAAAAAAAGATCTGTCATGCTTCGAGCGCCTCAACATGACAGATCTTTAAAATAATTATCAATTTTACAAATAACTCAAATTGGTCTTTGGTGTTAAAGCCAATAAAGTGTGGTACATTAATTCAATGGTTTGTTCAATATCTTTTTTATGTAACATTTCCACTGTAGTATGCATATATCTTAACGGGATAGAAATTAATACACTCGGGCAACCATCATTGGCATAAGCAAAACTATCGGTATCCGTTCCGGTGCTTCTGCTTACTGTTCTCATTTGCAATGGAATATTTTTTTTCTCTGCCACATCTTGTACAAACTGCAATAATTTATTGTGTACCGCAGGTCCGTAAGTTGGAGAGGGTCCTTTTCCACAAGCCACATCACCCTCAATAATTTTACTGATCATCGGTGTTTGTGTATCATGTGTAACATCTGTGATGATGGCAATATCCGGTTTAATTCTTCTGGCAATCATTTCTGCTCCGCGTAAACCAATTTCTTCCTGCACCGCATTAACAACATATAAACCGAATGGCAGTTTTTTATTGTTTTGTTTTAATAAGCGGGCTACTTCAGCAATCATAAATCCGCCAATGCGATTATCGAATGCTCTTCCAATTAAATAATCGTAGGCTAATTCATCAAAGCCTTCTTCATAAGTAACGACTGCGCCAATATGAATGCCCAATGCTTCTACTTCTTTTTTTGTTCTTGCGCCACAATCCAAAAACAAATTATCTGTTTTCGGGGCTGGTTCTTTTTGTTCAGGATTACTCATTCTTGTATGAATGGCAGGCCAGCCGAAAACGGCTTTTACTGTTCCTTTCTTTCCATGAATCAATACACGTTTTGCAGGAGCGATTTGATGATCTACGCCGCCATTTCTTTTTAAATAAATCAATCCCTGATCGGTTATATAATTCACAAACCAACTGATCTCATCTGCATGTGCTTCAATCACCACTTTAAAAGCAGCCGTAGGATTGATTACACCAACAGCCGTTCCGTAAGGATCGGTGAAATGTGTATCCACAAAGGGTTTAATGTATTCTAGCCAAAGCTTTTGTCCGCTGCTTTCAAAGCCAACAGGCGATGGCGTATTAATATAATTTCTTAAGAACTCGTAAGATTTTTCAGTTAAAACAGATTTGCTTTTTGCTTTTGTTTTTTTTGCTGTTGCCATAATAATTGATAATTTATATTACACGAATTTTAATGTAAAAAGTTTGTATGTTATCATGATGTAATGATATTTAAAAAATAGTAAAACTGACGATTCCGCAAATTGCTTTTACCAGCATCAGCCCGTCAATGATTGCAAGATAATAGAGAATGCTTTTACGACGATGCATTGAGTAGGCAACAGTTATCAACAATATAAAAGGAATGGCATTGATAATGATGCGAATTGGTGAAATGTGACGAACAATTGTGAATATCAAAAATGTTCCGAAACCAATGGCACATAAAGGCAGTATGATGTAGAAAATCGTTTTTCTTAATCCTACTCTTACCACAAAAGTTTTTAATTGCTGATTATAATCGGCCGCATAATCTTTTATATCAAACATAATGCAAAGCACAGTGATAAACATAAAATTCTTAATAAACAATAAAGTGCCGAATAAAGTAATACCATAAGGTTCGTTATATTCTATGCAATGAAAAAGTATTGGATAGATGGTCACTGTTCCACCCCACACAAATCCGATGATAAAAGGTTTAAGCCAACCATTGTTGCGAAGATTGATTTTCTCTGAATGAAACGACTCAATGCCATAATATAAAACAGCAACGAATGGAAAAATCAGAAGCAATAAGTATTCTATCCATTGCAGGTGTAATATTTGTTTCCAAACATCTTTGAAAATAAATAATGTTGCAATGATGATGATAAATGTCAAGAATAATTGAGACCATATCATTAATTGTTTGTGATCTAAATACCAAACGGAACGTTTATTATGTTTATCTGTTGTTGTTACACCAATATAGGCTTTGGTATAATAAACGGTTGATGCAGCAAATAATAAAATGTAATACCAGTAAGTATTTAAAGAATACAATTGTTGAACACTTGCTTCAATAGAAAGCGCAACAGTGCAAATGCCATAAAAATAATTACCAAAGAAAATAAATCGTAACAATGACTTAAGCCACGCCATTATTTCTGGAAAGTAATATTCGGAGAACTAATAGTATCGCTGGTATGACCTGCTAAATCTTTGATCCAAAATCTGAAATAAGAAGTATCGTTTTTACTGGCAACGCAAGTACCGATTACAGGATAGCCTGCATTAATTAAATTATAGGCATAACTCACTTCAAAAGTACCTCTTAAATAAGATACAGCAGTAAAATTTGGAATTGGATACGGAATGGTTCTTGAAACATCAGAGGGACAAATTTTAGAAATTCTTTGAATCCACATAGTGTCCTGCACATCACCTTCTTTATCAGTAAAACCAATTTCAAATGTTAATAGATCACCTTTTTGTAAAGAAGTTGAGTTAACGCTATTAAATGTTAATTGTGGTGCTGTTGTATATTGATCTTTTTTACAGGCAGCAACAATTGTTACAATTAAAAATACTATCAATATTTTTGTGCGCATATCCGGTATATTCAATTCAAATGTACTTAAATCATTTTAACTAATCATAGTGGAGGAACAGCTTATTAACAAGATTTTTTCAACTGACGGGACAAACATGGATGAGTTCATCCGTTCTGTCTATCTTTTTCAGTATGAGCAAAACCCAGTTTTTAAACAGTGGTGTGATTTGGTGAATAGTCAATGGTCAATAGTGAAAGGTGAAGAATTGTTTAATGACAGTATTCACCACTCACCATTCACTATTCCCTTTTTGCCAATCTCCTTTTTTAAAACGCATTCTATCACAACAACGTTGTTTGAACCGCAACAGATATTTGAAAGTAGTGGAACAACGAATACTATTAATAGTAAACATTTGGTGAAAGAGGGTGCTATCTACAAAAAAAGCTTTTTACAGGCTTTTGAATTATTTTATGGCGATGTAAAAGAGTATTGTGTGATTGGGTTATTGCCTTCTTATCTAGAAAGAAAGAATTCTTCTTTGATAATGATGGTAGATGAATTAGTCAAATTGAGTGAGCATGCTCAAAGCGGGTTTTATTTGAATGAGTTTGATGTATTAAAGAAAGTTTTATTAGACTTAGAAAGTAAACAACAAAAAACTTTATTGATAGGGGTAACCTTTGCATTGCTTGATTTTGCTGAAACACATCCTATGCAATTGAAAAATACCATTGTTATGGAAACAGGCGGCATGAAGGGAAGAAGAAAAGAATTGACAAGAACGGAAGTGCATGATTTTTTAAGAAAAAGATTAGGTGTTGCACAAGTACATTCAGAATATGGTATGACGGAATTATTATCTCAAGCATATTCAAAAGGAGAAGGAAGATTTGTTTGTCCGCCCTGGATGAAAGTTTTAGTGAGAGATGAAGAAGATCCATTAATTATTAGAGAAAGTGGAAGAGGAGTGTTAAATGTGATTGATTTGGCCAATATTTATAGCTGCAGTTTTATAGCAACAGAAGATGTAGGAATGGTTTATGAAGATGGAAGTTTTGAAGTATGGGGAAGACTTGACAACAGCGATATTCGTGGTTGCAGTTTGTTGGTAGTATAATGCCAATTATATTTGTAATGTTGAATAGCCCAAGTGGCGAAATTGGTAGACGCACTATGTTCAGGTCGTAGCATTCGCAAGAATGTGCAAGTTCGAATCTTGTCTTGGGCACGATTATCTTCAAGAATAACAAATCTTAAGGCTTCCTGATGGAAGCCTTAAGATTTATTCATCTAATCACTTTCTTCTAAATGTAAATGTTGATGATGTGCACCTGCTGCAATATGTAAAGCAAAACAAGCAATGGCACTATCTTTCAAAAAATTAATAAATGCCTGAGTTCTCATGGAAACATCACCTGCATGTAATGCATCTGGTAAATGAATGGCAAATACAAAAAAAGTTAATAGTATTGCAAGCAAATAAGCAGTAAATTTTACCAATCTATTTGTAATAAAAGAAATACCTACTATTATATAGGCAGTGCCAACAAGGTAGGTCCATATATTTCCCAAAGGTAGAAATGAAGGAATATAAATAACCAAATCATGAGGCCTCATGAAATGAAAAATGCCTGAAACAATCAAAATGACCGCTAATGAATAAATGGAAATTCTGGAAATAATGTGATACTGTTGCATAAGCGTTGTTTTAGTAATGTAAGTTTACAAAACAGGTTTCATAAAAACAATGCCCTTGGTCATGTTTTTTATAACATGAAAAAATTTTCTCCAAAAATCAAATATCGAATTCTTCTTTCAGTTTACTATAAGCTGTGTTTGACTAAAAAAGGGCGTGGAATAATTAAACGGAAGTTGATTCGGCGGGCTCAAGAGTGATGTTTCTACTTTTCCATCCAATTAAAATAACACCAATGATTACTAAAGAAGTTCCAATTAATTGAAGAGGAATAATTTTTTCTTCCAAAAAGAAATGAGCTTGTAAAATGGTTGATACAGGTCCAACACTTGTTATAATAGCCACATTGTTACTGCCAATATGTTTCATGCCATAGCTCATCATGAAAGATGGAAGTACTGTTGCAACAATAGCCAATGCAACAGAATAATTAATTAAGGTAGAGGTAAAATGAATGCTGCTGATATTTTTTGTAATTAAAAAATGAATGAATATGCCTGCTGTTGCAAATAACATGGCATAAACGGTGTAATGGGTAGTTCCCACTTTGGGAACAATTCTTCCTGTGCCTACTAAATAAAAGGAATACGTAATGGCACATAAAAAGATCATGAAGCTGCCATAATAAAAATTCGGATGCGTGGTGTCTAATTTCATTTCTCCCCAATAAGCAATGCCAATGCCAGCATAGGTTAATATTAATGCTATGATCTGCACATTACTGAGTTTGGTTTTAAAAAAATAAGTGTTGATAAGTACGGCAAATGTTGGATAGAGAAATAATATCAATCTTTCTAAACCGGCTGAAACAAATTGTAATCCGATGAAATCAAACAGACTGCTGAAATAATATCCAAAAATACCCATTACTAAAATCAAGAGCCATTGTGTACGTGTAATATGTTGGATGCCTTCTTTTTTCCATGCAAAAAAACCAATGATCAAATAAAATGGTAAAGAAAATAACATACGCAAACTCAAAAGTGTTAATGCATCAACATGAGTTGACTGAAAAGCGAGTTTTACAAAAATAGCTTTAGTAGAAAAGAAAATAGCTCCGCTTAATGTGACCAGAAATCCTGCTAATGAAATTTGCTTTTGCAATATGTATAAATTAGAAGTTATGAATTATGAGTTATGCTGATAGCAAATGATAAATAAAATGTAATTCAATCTAATAAATCATTTATAACTTATCACTCATAACTAACTTGCTAAACGCTAACATTAAAATCTCTCAATGCATCATTCAAGCTCGTCTTTAAATCTGTGCTGGCTTTCCGTTTGCCGATAATCAATGCACAGGTAACATTGTATTCTCCTGCCGGAAATTTTTTAGTGTATGAACCCGGTATTACTACACTTCTTGCCGGAACTCTTCCTTTCATTTCAACAGGTGTATTGCCACTTACATCAATAATTTTTGTGGATTGTGTTAATACAACATTCGCACCTAATACGGCTTCTGTTTCTACTTTCACTCCTTCAACAACAATACAACGACTACCGATAAAACATCCGTCTTCAATAATCACCGGACTTGCCTGCAATGGTTCCAACACACCGCCAATACCCACACCGCCGCTTAAATGAACCCCTTTACCAATTTGTGCACAACTGCCAACAGTTGCCCAGGTATCAACCATCGTTCCTTCATCCACATAAGCACCGATATTTACATAGCTTGGCATCAACACCACATTCTTTGCCAAGAATGCACCGTAACGTGCCACTGCATGCGGAACGGCACGAACACCCAATGATGCATAATCTTTTTTCAACAACATCTTATCGTAAAACTCAAACGGTGGTAACGAAAATGTCTGCATTTGTTGTATGCCGAAATACAGCAGTATGGCCTGTTTCACCCATTCGTTCACATGCCAACCATTTTCCGATGGTGCTGCGGTTCTTAATCTGCCTTTATCCACTTCTTCAATTACGGCACGAACCGCATCACTGTATTTTTTGTCTTTCAATAATTCACGGTTAGCCCATGCTTCTAAAATCAATGCTTGTAATTCCATCATTCAAAATTTTTGCAAACATAATGTTTGATGTGCAAATATGCGAATGTGCAAATTGGAAGATGTGCAGATGTGCAAATTATTTATGTAACGGGCTTTCGTTTTTCATGGCATCCAGGTTGCGTCGCACACTTGTGCTGTTGGAAGTTAATTCAACTAAACAACTCTAACTGTTTTGGCTTTTTAAAAACAATTTTTTCTTCTTTTAATTCAGGATTGGTAATTGTAAAAACTTCAGTTGCTTCATGTCTTGATGCCACAATAATTTTAGTTCCTTTTGCATATTGCTCAAAAACAGATGCAGCCATTTGCGGAGAATTATTTTCCTGCGATAAATGCGAGAGCAGCAAATGCGTCATAAACGGCGGACGATGTTTCACAAATAATTCCAATGCCTGTTTATTAGAAATATGTCCTTCACCACCACGAATTCTATTTTTTAAATGTATTGGATACGAGCCATTTTCTAACATCACTTCATCATAATTGCTTTCTAAAAAAGCAGCATGGCATTGTTTAAAATAATGAATCACGTTTTCGCAAGCAACACCAATATCTGTTATAATACCCACTGTGATTGAGTTGTGGCTTACAATAAAACTATGCGGATCCGCAGCATCGTGTTGTTTTGTAAATGCAGTTATAGTTAATTCGCCAACACTAATGGGTTCATCTGCTTTAAACCTTTTAGAAAGATGTTTAATTAAAATCGGTCCGCGTTTGGCAGTTGCTTCGGTAATATAAACAGGCAAACTGTATTTATTGGCCAACACCGAAACACCTTTGATATGATCGCCATGTTCGTGTGAAATAAAAATGGCTTTCACTTTTTTTATGGAAAGATCTAATTTTTTCATTCTTCTTTCTGTCTCACGACAAGAAATGCCTACATCTATCAATACAGCATCATTATCATTGCCAACATAATAACAATTGCCGTTGCTGCCCGAGTTTAATGATGTAATGAATAATGACATGATTCATACAAAGAAAACTATTTTTTGTTTCTTTCGGTCTTCAAATCTTTGTAACTATTTTTGCGATCATGAATTTATTTGAGTCAGATATTGAACAATGTTTAAAAGTATTAAATGAAGGTGGTATGATTTTATATCCAACCGATACCATATGGGGTATTGGTTGCGATGCAACAAATGCAGCCGCTGTTGAAAAGATCATTCAATTAAAAAATCGCCCCGATGAAAAAAGTTTTGTTGTATTAGTAGGTTCAGAAACAGAAGTGATGCAGCATGTTGCTTCGCTTGATCTATTGGTCTTTGATTATTTACACAGTTCTGTAAAACCAACAACGGTAATTTATGATCATGCTATCGGATTGGCAGAGAATGTAATTGCCAATGACGGTTCGGTTGCCATAAGAATTTGTAACGATGAGTTTTGTAAACATTTGATCAAGCGTTTTCGTAAACCCATTGTAAGCACTTCTGCTAATATCAGCGGTATGCCTTCGCCTCAAAAATTTTCTGCAATTGATAATGCGATAAAAATTGGTGTTGATTATGTGGTGAAACACAGACAGAACGAGGATTCTGTGGCTTTACCATCATCGATTATTCGCTGGCATAACGGACAAGTTTCTGTTATACGACCTTAAAATGTGAATAAACCTGTGTAAAATTTCAGTTTTCTGTTAATAGTCTGCAAATGAGATAATTAAGCCTTTATACAGTTTAATAAATTATTAAATCTATAAACCATTTATTGAGTTTCTCGTTTATAAATTGTACTTTTTAAATACAATTATGGCAAGAATAGTTTTAGATATACCATCCGATAAAGTGCCCGGCTTCATTCAACTGATTTTAAAGTTGGGAATAGATAAACATGCTATATCATCATCGCTTTCAGAAAGAACAGAAGCCGCAAATGCGAAAGCGTATAAACCTTTTCATTTGTTCTCTCAAAAGTTTTTATTATTCGATTGGGAATTCTTCAGTAATGAACTCGAATTCGAATAATTTAATTTCCCATTTTTGCTTTCACTAATTTTGCAACGTGCAAAAAATATTAGTTATTCAAACTGCTTTTATTGGAGATGCTGTTTTGGCAACAGGTATTGTAGAAAAACTGCATCAATATTTTCCTGAAGCCTGTATTGATTATTTGGTAAGAAAAGGAAATGAATCCTTATTCACCCATCATCCTTTTCTGCATGAAATTTTGATATGGGACAAAAAGAAGAATAAGTATTGGCATTTCTTTCAACTGTTAAAAAGAATTAGAAAAGAGAGATATGATGTTGTTATCAATGTGCAAAGATTCGCTGCAACCGGCTTCCTGACTGCATTTTCAGGCGCTACTGAAAAAATAGGGTTCGATAAAAATCCGCTTAGTTTCCTGTTCACGAAAAGAATAAAACATGTTATCAGCAATATCCATCATTCTTTGCATGAAATAGAACGCAATCATCTGCTGATAGCTTCTTTCACTGATGATACTGCAGCTAAGCCAAAATTGTATCCATCAGAAAAAGATTTTGATGCTATAAAAAAATATACTTCACAAACTTATATCTGTATTGCACCTGCATCGGTTTGGTTCACCAAACAATTTCCTGCTGATAAGTGGATTTCATTTATTCATCAACTTACGCCAAGCATTTCTATTTTTTTATTAGGTGCACCAGATGATTTTAATTTGTGCGAAGAGATCAAATCACAATGTTCGCATATGCGTGTAATAAATTTAGCAGGAAACTTACATTCTTTACAATCGGCTGCATTGATGAAAACTGCCAGGATGAATTATGTAAATGATTCTGCACCCATGCATTTTGCTTCGGCAGTTAACGCACCTGTAACTGCGGTGTATTGTTCCACATTACCTTCTTTTGGTTTTGGTCCCTTGAGCGATAAAAATTTTATTGTTGAAGTAAAAGAAAAGTTAGATTGCCGTCCATGTGGGTTACATGGCAAAAAAGCTTGCCCACTCGGGCATTTTAATTGTGCTAATAAAATCGCCAACGATCAATTACTCCTTGCTACAGGCTAACAGCTATCGATTATATTTGCAGTAACATGCATATTAAGCTAACAGATAGGGAACAACTTATTTTTAATAAAATTTCAAATGCTGCCACCAGTTTAAATGTAAAAACATTTGTGATTGGGGGATTTGTGCGAGATAAAATTATAGATAGATCTACCAAAGATGCAGATATAGTTTGTTTAGGCGATGGCATTGAATTAGCCAATGAAGTTGCTAAATTATTTGCTCCAAAACCAACAGTTAGTTTTTTTAAAAATTTTGGAACTGCTCAAATAAAAATTGATGAATTTGAAATTGAGTTTGTTGGTGCCAGAAAAGAAAGTTATCAATCAGATAGTCGTAAACCTCTTGTTGAAGCAGGTAGTTTGGAAGATGATCAGAACAGAAGAGACTTTACCATCAATGCATTAGCAATAAGTTTAAATAAACATGATTACGGAACATTGATTGACCCTTTTAATGGTATTCATGATATTGAAAAGAAGATCATTCAAACACCTTTGCCACCTTTACAAACTTTTAGTGATGATCCTTTAAGAATGATGCGTGCTATACGTTTTGCAACACAACTTCATTTCACTATTGCTGATGAAACATTTGAAGCAATCATTAAAGATGCAGAAAGAATAAAAATAGTTTCGCAAGAAAGAATTACAGATGAATTGAATAAAATTATGCTCTCATCAAAACCAAGTATCGGTTGGGATCTGTTGAGCAAAAGCGGATTATTGAAAATTATCTTTCCGCAATTGATGGCATTGCACGGTGCGGAATATGTGGATGGTATAGGGCACAAAGATAACTTCTATCATACTTTACAAGTATTGGATAATATTTGTGAATATACGAATGATCTTTGGTTGCGTTGGGCTGCATTATTGCATGATATAGCAAAGCCTGCTACCAAAAGATTTGAAGAAGGTCATGGCTGGACCTTTCACGGACACGAAGTAGTTGGCGCAAGAATGGTTCCTAAAATTTTTGCAAAATTGAAATTGCCATTGAACGAAAAAATGAAATACGTGCAAAAGTTGGTGGGGCTTCATCTTCGGCCAATTAGTGTTACGAAAGAAAATATTACGGATAGTGCTATTCGCAGATTATTATTTGATGCGGGAGAAGATATTGATGACCTGATGATTTTGTGCAAAGCAGATATTACCAGTAAAAACAAATTGAAAGTTAAACGCTATTTACAAAATTTTGAATTGGTACAACAGCGGTTAGAAATTGTAGAAGAAAAAGATAAAATAAGAAATTGGCAACCACCGATTACCGGAGAGATCATTATGGAAACATTTGGATTAGCACCTGGTAAAAATGTAGGTATTATTAAAGATGCAATACGTGAAGCTATTTTAGATGGCGTTATAACAAATTCATACGAAGCAGCACATAATTTTATGTTGCATAAAGCTGCAGAGTTGAATTTGTATCCTGTTTAAATTGTTTTTCGTTTCTTTGAGAATATACCGAGTATGAATTGCCCCCTCATTTATGATGAGGATATATGTTGAGTAAAGAACAGAATGTTGAAGTGAGTGACACAACGATGTTTAATTGAAAAACAAAAGCAGGTAACATAATAAAATCTAAATCGAAAATATTTATATGGCTATTTTAAAATTCAGGGTTTATTTAGAAGAAGATGATGCAGTGTATAGAGATATTGTGATTAAGCATACACAGAATTTTGCTGACTTGCATTTTGCTATTTTAAAAGCATATGAGTTTGATAACAAACATCAGGCAACATTTTTTAGAAGCAATGATAATTGGCAACGTGGCAGGGAGATAAGCTTCGATAAATACGATAAAAATTATGTTGCACCGCCATTGATGATGGCGGAAACATTGATTGGCAGCGAGATTCGTGACACCAATCAAAAATTTGTTTATTTATATGATTTTGATAAGAACTGGAGTTTTTTGGTGGAATTGATTAATGTTAGCAAAGAAGAAAATCCTAAAATTGTTTATCCTTCTGTTTCAAGAACAGAAGGAATTGGTCCGCAACAATATGGAACGAAAAGTTTATTAGGTAATAAATTTGCTGATATTGAAGAGAAATACGATCTCGCTGAAGCAGCAGAAGGATTTGGTAAAGAAGGCGATGGTGAAGATGAAGAAGAAAAAGAAAGTGAAGAAACTTTTGGTGAAGAAGGAACAGAAGAAGATTTCTAACTCATAACTTATAACTCA
>CAIRTF010000131.1 GCA_903881425.1 uncultured Chitinophagaceae bacterium
AAGAGAGTAGTGATATTGATTCAAATGGCAAATATGTACAGGCATCTCCCAACGATACCCGGGTTACTGCAATTGGCAGGTTTTTGCGGAAAACCAATTTAGATGAATTACCGCAATTCTGGAATGTGATTAAAGGTGATATGAGTATTGTTGGCCCGAGACCGCATCCGATTCCCCTCAACATTGAATCAAAAGATAAAGTAACTAATTATATGCTGCGCCATTTTGTGAAGCCCGGTATTACCGGTTGGGCACAGGTAAATGGTTATCGTGGCGAAACACAGGTAAGCGGGTTAATGCAAAAACGGGTTGATTTAGACGTATGGTATATTGAGAATTGGAGTTTTTGGTTAGATTCTCAGATTATTTTTCAAACCATCATTAATATGATGGTAGGCGATAAAAATGCTTATTAGTGATTTTTATTTGATTTTCTCCCTAAATATATTTTGGTTTAACAGTCTTTCCTTACATTTGACTTGCCCCCGCTATTTTGATATAAATTAATTTGCATGTATGGATTCATCTTTACTTAAAGTAAGGGAGCATTTTATCAGTACCCATAATGAGTTGTTATCAACAACTTTGTATCATGAAATTGAATACAAAGCGAGTGTTGCTAATAATAGCTTTTCTAAACGATTATTGGATATTATATTTTCAGTCTCTTTGTTCATATTTGTTTTTTCATGGCTTTTCCCATTGATAGCTTTACTTATTAAAATAACATCTAAAGGTCCCGTTTTTTTTAGGCAAAAAAGAACCGGATTAGATAATCAACATATTACTTGTTATAAATTCAGATCTATGAAAATAAATAGTTCTGATACTGATGATACAGGCAAATTTAATCAAGCTATTGAGAATGATCCGAGAACAACATCATTCGGTCGTTTCCTTAGAAAAACAAGTTTAGATGAATTGCCCCAATTCTGGAGTGTATTTCTGGGTGATATGTCAGTAGTAGGTCCGAGACCACATCCGGCTTTATTAAATCTTGAATGTGAAGCTAAAATCACTAATTATTCATTGAGATATTTAATAAAACCCGGTATTACCGGTTGGGCGCAAGTAAAAGGCTATAGAGGCGGCACTCAAAAAGAAGGTTTGATGCAGCAAAGAATTAACCATGATTTATGGTATATCAATAACTGGAATTTATTATTAGATATTAAAATAATGATTCTCACTTTGCACAGTATTTTTATCGGTGATAGTAATGCCTATTAATTTATTGATAGTAAATTAAGGTTCACAGATTTGATAATATGATCAAAAAACTCTTTCTCTTATTTATTTTTAATTTCTTCTTTCTTAAAGTTTTTTTGCAGACAATTATTGTTGGAAATAGTTCTGACAACTTCATGCGCAGAGAACAAATCGGTGGAATAAAAGATGACAGATCATTTTTGATAAGACCTTTAACGAATAGCTTGGGATATAAAACAGATTCTTTATATCCCTTTTTAAAAGAAAATAATTCTTCAAACAATCACTTCACTTTCCTTCCGCTTGATTGGATACAACAATATAATTCTAACCATCCTTATGGATTGAATGATGGTGCTATGATACCTGCCAAAGGATATCAAACAATGTTGCGAGCAGGTGTTTATGCAGCATGGGGGCCTTTAAATATTCAATTAAATCCTGAAATTGTTTGGGCTGAAAATAAAAGCTTTGATGGTTTTCCTAAGAATCAATCATCAGCTATATGGTCTTCCTATTTTGCAAATGTATTAAACGGGATCGATGCTCCTGAAAGGTTCGGCAATAAATCATACTCCAAATTATTACCCGGTCAATCAAGTATAAGATTGAATATAAAAAAGA
>CAIRTF010000132.1 GCA_903881425.1 uncultured Chitinophagaceae bacterium
ACTCATAACTTATAACTCATCACTCATCACTCTGCCAATACCGTTTTCATTATCGTTGGCCCAACTGCTGTTGGTAAAACTTCTTTTGCTATTGCATTAGCACAACAACTCCAAACAAAAATTATCTCTGCAGATTCCCGTCAATGTTTCAAAGAACTGAATATTGGTGTTGCTAAACCCAATGAAGAAGAGTTAAAAAAAGTGCATCATTATTTTATAAACTCACACAGTATTCAAGAAGAAGTGAATGCCGGAACCTTTGAAAAGTATGCATTACAAGCTACTAAGGAAATATTTACAACCAATCTAAATGCAGTGATGGTTGGTGGGACGGGATTATATTTCAAAGCATTTTGTGAAGGAATGGATGATATGCCGAATGTGCCTGAAGCTACCAGAAATAATATCATCTCTCAATATCAATCAAACGGATTAAGTTGGTTGCAACAAGAAGTTGAAAAGAAAGATCCTGCATTCTGGAAAATAGGAGAACAACAAAATCCGCAACGATTGATGCGTGCATTAGAAATTGTTGAAGCAACAGGAAAATCAATTATCACTTTCAGGCAAAATAAAAAAACAATCAGAGATTTTAATATTGTTAAAATAGGATTAGCGTTACCTAAGGAAGAATTGTATCAAAATATTAATACTCGTGTGGATGCAATGATGGATCAAGGTTTATTAAAAGAAGTACAATCACTCGAACAATACCATTCGCTGAATGCCTTACAAACAGTGGGTTACAAAGAATTGTTTGATTATTTAGATGGAAAATTTACATTGGATGAAGCCATTGAACATATCAAAAAAAATACACGTCATTATGCCAAGCGCCAAATGACTTGGTTTAAAAAAGATGCGACTATTCATTGGTTCAATGCTGTAACTATTTCTGTTGATGATGTTTTGAAACTTAGAGTTTAAACCCGATCGTCATCAAAATTCCATTTCTGCTTCCTGATTGATTAGCGAAGGTATTCGGCACATCATTTAAGCGATATGGAAAGTTTACATCTTTTACAAAAGTCATGGAATAAGTAAGATCGATAAAGAAACCATAATTACGATAACCAATACCACCGGCAGTTACAAAGCGATTGGCTTTTAAATTATCATCTGCATAAGGACTTCCGTAATAAGCTGCTCCCAAACGAAACATCCATGGATCGAATTTTAATTCTCCTCCAATTTTAATATTCACATTGCCTTTGTAATAATCTTTTATTTCATCGTCGACCATCGAATAATAATTTTTTAAATCATTACTATTATTATCGCCGGTAGTAGAAAATCTTGCACCACGATAATTTACATATTCAATATCTGCACTAATAAAAGCTCTTTGTTTTTTTGTGTTCTCAACTTCTCTAAAAACATAACTGGCACTTACAATGGCTCTCCACGGCGTTAATAAATTATAATTTCTTGTGCCTGCATTACCACTGTTTAAATTATCACTGGTTGCTGTTCTTACTCCTGCATAAGATTCTGTATTCGCTGTTAAACTTGCTCGGATCTCATCTTTAAATGAGATCCATTGAGGTGAATGGAATGCAAATCCGATTCTCCAAAAATCTTTTGGTTTATAGATCATTCCCACTTTTAATCCGGCACCAATGCCTGTTGATTGTAAACTTTCTGTATAATTAAAATAAGCAAAGTTATTATTAGCATTATTTGTAGCATCTTTTTCAGAATACATCAAATTGCGTTGATAACTAATTACAGGAATGGTTAAACTTCCGCCAACATATAATTTATCTTCCATGTTGCCTGCTAATGATAAGGCGATTTCCTGATAACCACCCTTTGTTGTAGCATCATAAGATTGAATAACACCGGCATTGGGATTTGAAGATGAAGCAAGAGGCACTAAACTTTTATAACCTAATTGTCCATTTACAATTGTAGTATCAATTAAAAAAGTTCTGAATGCCAATGAAGATCCAAAAATATAATTACTCAATGCCGAATTAGTATCGGCTCTGTCTCTTGCCAACTCTTCTAAGAATTGTTCAGTGAATGAAGTACTGTTGTTTGATCCGCTGTATTGAATATGGTTGTTATAATTCGCTAATTGATTGATAGAAATAGCAAATGCACTGCTGGTCCATTTTTTTTGATTATTACCTGATGCGCCAAAAATCAATCCGATGGGTCCGTTTGAAAAAATATTTTTAGTAGAAGAAGTATCTGTTCCGCGATAACTGAGTTTATTATTATTTAAAAAGAAGCCGGGTGTAAAAACAATTTCTCTTGTTTTATATAAACCCAATCCTGCAGGATTAACATTAGCTGCAGTAATATCACCACCCAAAGAACCCATCACTCCGCCAACAGCCATATTTCTGGCAGAACCATTTTGAATAAACCATGCAGTGCGCAATGCATCATCAGGTGATTGTGCTTTTGCAATAAAGGTTGTTATCAAAAAAAATCCAAGTAAATATTTTTTCATATAAAAAGATTGGATATGATAATAGCGATGAGAATTATTTTGTGTTTAAATTCTCTTTATTCATTTCAAATAAATTTTATTAATTTAATTTCCTCTGCCGCCTCTTCCACCCGAACTACTGCTGCCAGAACTGGAAGCTCCACCACTATGTCCACCAGCACTGCCGCTTGGTGCAGAGCTTGTAGAAGGTGCAAAACTTCTAACCGGATTACTCCATCCGCCATTGTTTGATGAAGAGGAGGGAGCAAATGTTTTGCGTAATAGATCTCCAAAACTGCTGCCCGAAGAATTGGTAATACCACTTCCGCTTTTCGCGTTAAATGCATTGTTGGAGTTATTATATGACCTGTTCTTGTATGCACTAATATTAGCGCCGGCAGTATTGCCAATTTTTATAGACGGATTTTTATACGATGGATAAACAGGAGCATACCATCCGCCATAAGATTTCCAGGATGGATAAAAATATCCTCCATAGTATGACCATCCAAAATAATAACCGGGGTTATAATATCTTGGATCATACCAATAATTGTAATCATCTATTGAACTCCACAAATAATAGTTGTGCACTTTCATCCATAAAAATTGATTATCACTACTGGCAAGATCATTCTCATATTGCTTTTGTTCTTTGGTCACATGTTCTTTATTCTCGATGCCAGATGCCGGAGAATAGTAAACATCATCAGGAGTTTGTGTAGATTTATAAGCAGTACTGCAACTGCTTAATAAAGCGACAATAATAATTGCGGGTAAAATTATAGTTTTCATGCAATCAGGTTTAGACATTACTTAATGTGAAGTTACATACATTTGCGATGTTTGGCTTACTGAATTAAGTACAAATAGTTTGCCAAAAAATAATTTAAACAGAATTTCATTCGAAATGGGAAAAGAACTTACTTCAAGAGCAGAAGACTATTCGCAGTGGTATAACGACCTTATTATCAAAGGTGCTTTGGCAGATTACAGTGCTGTACGTGGTTGTATGGTTATTAAACCATATGGTTTTGCCTTATGGGAAAACATGCGTGATGTGTTGGATAAGATGTTTAAAGATACCGGCCATGTGAATGCCTACTTTCCTCTGTTTGTTCCGAAAAGTTTATTTGAAGCAGAAGAAAAAAATGCAGAAGGATTCGCAAAAGAGTGTGCAGTGGTTACGCATTATCGCTTAAAAACAGACCCTGATAATAAAGGAAAGTTAATTGTTGATCCTGAAGCAAAATTAGAAGAAGAATTGGTTGTCCGTCCAACAAGTGAAGCTATTATTTGGAGTACTTATAAAGGATGGATTCAATCTTATCGCGATCTTCCATTGTTGATCAATCAATGGGCAAATGTGGTGAGATGGGAAATGAGAACAAGATTGTTTTTACGCACTACAGAATTTTTATGGCAAGAAGGCCATACAGCACACGCTACAAAAAATGAAGCAATAGAAGAAACAAAAAAAATGTTGGAGGTTTATGCTGATTTTGTGGAGAACTGGATGGCATTGCCGGTTATTAAAGGGGTAAAAACACCCAACGAAAGATTTGCCGGTGCTGAAGACACTTATTGTATCGAAGCGTTAATGCAGGATGGCAAAGCATTGCAAGCAGGGACTTCGCATTTTCTCGGACAAAATTTTGCCAAAGCATTTGATGTTAAGTTTAGCGATAAAGAAAATAAATTAGATTATGTATGGGCTACCAGTTGGGGCGTTAGTACACGTTTAATTGGTGGATTGGTAATGGCACACAGTGATGATGATGGTTTGATTTTACCTCCAAGAATTGCACCATTGCAAGTAGTGATTGTTCCAATATATAAAGGCGATGAACAAAAAACAATGATTGGTGAAAAAGTAAAAATCATCATTCAGCAATTAAAAGAATTGGGGATTCGTGTAAAATATGATGATAATGATAATAACAGGCCGGGATGGAAATTTGCACAATACGAATTACAAGGTGTTCCTGTAAGAATGGCTATTGGCGCAAGAGACTTAGAAAATAATGTGGTAGAAATTGCCAGAAGAGATACTAAAGAAAAACAATCTACCGGTATTGATGGTGTTGCATTTTATATAAAAGAATTATTGGATGAAATTCAATTGCACATGTATAATCGTGCAAAGCAATTTCGTGATGAACATATTACCAAAACTGATTCATGGGATGAATTTGTAAAATTATTAGATGAAAGAGGCGGCTTCGTTTCAGCACATTGGGATGGCACTCCGGAGACAGAAGAAAAAATAAAAGAATTGACTAAAGCAACCATTCGTTGCATTCCATTGAATAATGAACAAGAAAATGGCAAATGTATTTTAACGGGAAATCCTTCTGTACAAAGAGTTTTGTTTGCGAGAGCATATTAAATCATTCTTTCTATTCCAATTGGATAATAAAAAAAGCAACTTATTTAAAGTTGCTTTTTTTATTAAAGAGATGTTACGGTAATGTATTAATTTGTTGGAGCAACAGGTCCTTTGCGAATAGATTTTACCTGAACTGGCCATTGCATCGGTTGTCCTGTTCTTCTATCATTTCCTAATTCAGCTTTATCTCTTGGTAAAGTTGCATTGTCCTCGCAAGCCATGTAAACCATAATGGCAGCAAGAATGGCATTATTTCGTAAGTCATCAAATATCACTTTATCATAAGTGTCTCTATTAGTATGCCATGTATAATTAAAGTAAGACCAATTTAAAGAGCTTAATGAAAAGCCCGGTGCACCAACTGCTACAAATGATGCAAAGTCGCTGCCGCCACCACCCGGTGATCCGGGAAAATTAGTTTTGATAGAATCTTTAATAAAGCTTGGTGCTGCTGCTAACCAACGCGTGATAAATTCTCCTGCATTTTTAAAACCTTGTCCGGAAATATTCACTATTCTTCCGGTTCCATTATCCTGATTAAACAATGCTTGTAGTTTATTGACTATTTCAGGATGATCTTCTACAAAAGCTCTTGAACCATTTAATCCTTCTTCTTCACTTCCCCAATGTCCAACTAAAATAGTTCGTTTAGGATTTGGATAAACCAATTTTAAAATACGCATCGCCTCCATCATGGTTAATGTTCCTGTTCCATTATCAGTTGCACCTTGTCCGGCATCCCAAGAATCGAAATGCGCAGATAGCATTACATATTCATCAGGTTTTTCAGTGCCTTTAATTTCTGCAATGGTATTAAATGTTGGAACTGTTCCTAAATCTTTTGAATCTGTTTGAATACTAATGATAGGATTATCACCTGATTCAACCAAGCGATACAAGGTTCCATAATCTTCCAATGCAATATCAACTGTTGGAATTTTTGAAGTGTATGCATTAAAAATTTTATCAACGCCAAAGCCACTTGACCAGTTGTTGGTTAACACACCTGCTGCACCTGCTTTTTCTAAAATAATCGGAAGCATTCTTGTTGAATAACCGGTTTTACTAATTCGTTTACGCCAGGCATCAGTTTGTTCGGTTCGTTCTTTTTTTAATTTATCGAAAGATTCTTTGGTAGCAAATTGTTGCCAGTTATCATCCGGTCTTCCTGTAGGTTGATTCATTGAAATCATTACAAACTTCCCTTTTACACTGGGCAGCCAATTAGCAAATGCTATTGAATCGGCAACATCAGGAATGATTATTAATTCTGCTTTAATTGTTTTTCCTTTTGTTGACGGACACCAAGCCAATTGAGTTCCTTCTAAACTTTTCACTCTTGGAGAAAGCATATCAATATGTGTGATACCACGTTCCCAGCCTTTCCATTCGCCCCACTGTTCGTTGCGGGCAGTGATGCCCCAGCCTGTATATTTTTCAACAGCCCAATCGTTGGCTTTTTTCATTTGAGGTGTGCCAACTAATCTTGGCCCGATTCTATCGAATAATTCGTGCGCCAATATTTGCAATTGCGAATGATTGTTTTCTTCCTGAACAATTTTTTCTGCAATGGTTTGTGCCGATAAAATATTGACTGAAAAAATGCAGACAATAATAAGGAGCTTTGTTATACATCCTGTACAACTAAAGCACAGTGCTTGATTTGTTTTCATATACTTAAATGTAAGTAAAGAAAACTAAACCGAAAATTATTATTGATTAAAATCCTGTTCTTAATTAATAATAGCTTTACTCATTAATACTACATAAAAAAAGGAGCTGAATTTCAGCTCCTTTTTTTATTGAATCAAACAACTAATTATAGTTTCTTAATTAAATCATTCGCCATTCTTACATAATCATCATTCTTTTGTTCTGTTGCTAATTTGATACATTTTTCAGCATCTGCTTTGGCGCTGGCTTTATCTCCCAAATCTCTTTCAATCTTTGCTTTTAAAATAAAAACCCAATAAGCATTAGCGTTGGCTTCTGCTGCTTTGGTAGCATTGGCTAATGCCTTATTTAAATCTTTATCTAAATCATAATAAAAATTAGCTGCTGTGAAATATGTATTCGGATTTACTTTATCTGCACTTAATGCTGTTTCAACTTGTTTACGAATTCTGTCTCTGATATTCGTTGTGATAGGAATTTTTACAGCTGCATTGCCCCACATGATGTGCAATTCACAACTTTCTGGTTTAATATCAGCAAATTGCATAGTTAATGTTTCAACACTTTCTTTCATTGTTTCTGCTGCAACGGTAAATCTTAAAAGATCATCCGATTCAACATATTGTGTTCCCCAATTTTTAGCATCTTTATTAATGATGATAGTCCATTCTTTTTTACCGGGAATAGTCCAGATTGCATAACTGCCAGTATCAATATTTTTATCACCCATGGTAATGGCATCTGATAATTTTATTTTGGTAACAGCATTTGCACCGGTACGCCAAACTTTACCCAAAGGAGCCAATTCACTGTTCTCTTTAAACAATGTTCTTCCTTTAATATTCGGACGAGAATAGGTTAATTCAATTTTACCCATTCCAAAATCTTGAGTAATGGTTTGTGTAGTGCTAGCTGCTGGCATTTTTATTTGCGCATTGGCGGATAATGTTAAAGACATTACAGCAAGCAATAAAATTCGTTTCATATGTTTACTTGTTTTAGGAGAAACAAACCTACACTTTGCTTTTGAATAAATTGATCTTTTTAGAGGAACGGCAATAATTGCTGATTTTATTTCTTAAATGCCGGATGAAATTGTTGCAGTGTACTGCGTAAAAAATCTCGGTTTAAATGCGTGTAGATCTCAGTGGTGGTAATACTTTCATGACCAAGCATTTCCTGAACAGCACGCAAATCGGCACCACCTTCTACTAAATGTGTGGCAAATGAATGACGAAATGTATGCGGTGAAATATTTTTGTTGATGCCCGCTTTTTTTGCCAATGCTTTAATGATATAAAATATCATGATACGTGATAAATTCTTTCCGCGATTATTTAAAAATAGAATGTCTTCGAATCCGGATTGAATGGGTTGATGAACTCTAATATTTTCTTTGTACAACTTAATATATTTAATAGCATCAGTGCCAATGGGCACTAATCTTTCTTTATCGCCTTTACCAATTACTCGAATAAAGCCCACATCCAAA
Source organism: uncultured Chitinophagaceae bacterium (assembly GCA_903881425.1). Taxonomy (GTDB): domain Bacteria; phylum Bacteroidota; class Bacteroidia; order Chitinophagales; family Chitinophagaceae; genus CAILAF01. The sequence continues at coordinate 7,996 of CAIRTF010000132.1, forward strand.
TACAAGCAACTGATCTTTACATTCACCACTTCACTAACACGCAAACCACAACTATACATGGTTTCTAATATGGCTTTGTTTCTGCCGCCTTCCGGTTTGCTTTGATCAATTTGTGCAATGATGTTTTCTATTTCTTCAAAAGTTAAAACATCCGGTAAAGTTCTTCTTGTTTTGGGCGCATCTAATAAAGTGGACGGATCAAGTGTAGTAATTTGTTCTGTTAAACAATATTTATAAAAACTTCTGATGCCCGAAATAATTCTTGCCTGAGATGTGGCAGTCATTCCCAATTCACCGATCCATTTAATAAATTGTTGTAGATCCTTTAACGCAACATCGCCGGGAGATCTGGTATCATTGGTTGCTAATAAATATTCTGTCAGCTTCTCTACATCACGCAGATAAGCCTGCACCGAATTATCGCTTAACGATTTTTCTAATTGCAAATAAGCTTTGTATCCTTTTTTATACGCATCCCACATATTTCAGTATACGATTTACCATTTTTTATTGTACAATATTTATTTTGATTTTTCGTCAATAATAAATTTACTTCGCCACAAGTTAAATCAATTGAGCAATCCGAAATCAAACAGCAATGGAACCAGTTAATCTTCGATCATTCAAACAAAAAGTTCGTTATAATAAAACTTCATTCAAACGCTTTATAACAAAGATCGAAAACAAACCACCTAAAAATTTAGATGTAATTTCTGTTTCTATCGAAAAAGAAGTTTGGGCTGAAACTGATTGTTTAAGTTGTGCTAATTGTTGCAAAAGCATGACGCCTACTTTTACCAATAAAGATATTAAACGTATTGCAGCACATTTAGAAATGTCTGTTGCAGCATTTAAAAACAAGTGGTTGATGTTTGAAAAGAAAGATAAAGATTGGGTAAATAAAACACAACCTTGTCAGTTTTTAAATTTAAAAGATAACAAGTGTTCTATTTATGAAGTGCGACCGGAGAGTTGCGCTGATTTTCCGCATTTAACCAGAAAAGGTTTGCATCAATACATTCATATTTTTAAACAGAATATTGAATATTGTCCTGCTACTTATAAAATGGTAGAGAAGATGATGGAGCGGTTAGTTTAAAGTGATGAATTATGAGTTATGATTTTTTTTTAATGATCTATTGAAGTTGTCTATCATCTTAAAAATAAACATCTTCAATCAATAACATTTCCAACACTTCTTCGCCGCTTAATGTGATGGCTAACACATCAAACTGAATATATTTCCATTCCGGATGTTGGTATAAATATTCTTCCGCAGCATTTTTTAAATTGTTCATTTTATCTCGCCTGATACTTTCTTCAGGCATTCCAAAGCGATGACTGGTGCGGGTTTTTACCTCTACAAAATGTAATTTATTTTTTTTCGAAGCAATCATGTCCACTTCCCAATATTTGAAGCGCCAATTACGTTCTATAATAGTATAACCATGTTCCGATAGATATTGTGCAGCTAAATCTTCGCCTTTTTTGCCGGTATCCTGATTGTGATTCATGTTATCTGAATTTCTTATATTAAAATTACATCCAATGCAATTGAAAGACAAAATTTTTAAATTAAAAGGTAGGGTGCAGTATTATGCCTGGGGTGGGTATGAATTTATTCCGGCATTATTAGGGTTTGAAAATAAAGAGCACAAACCTTGTGCAGAATATTGGATGGGTGCACATCCATCTGCTTCATCCGAAATTATTACCGAGCAAGGAAATCTTTCATTAAATGAATTGATCAAACAAGATCATTCATCTTTCATTACAGAAAAAGTGTTCGAACAATTTGGTGAATTACCTTATCTCTTTAAAATATTGGATGTAAAAGATATGTTGAGCATTCAGGTGCATCCAACAAAAGCAGAAGCGGTAAAAGGTTTTGATGCAGAAGAAGCGGCAGGCATTCCTATTAATGCACCGCATAGAAATTATAAAGATAAAAATCATAAACCCGAAGTGATGGTAGCATTGAGTGAGTTTTGGTTATTGCATGGCTTTAAACAGAATGCACAACTGGAAAGGGTTTTAGAAGAAGTACAGGAATTTAATGTGTTGTTGCCTTTATATAAAATTAATGGATTAAAAGCATTGTATCAGTTTGTAATGGAGATGCAGCAATCGAATGTAGATACGATGTTAACACCTTTGGTGAAAAGGGAATTGCGTAAGAAAGCAGCGAATGAATTAACGAAAGATCAACCGGGTTGGTGGGTAAGTAAATTGTTTGATGGAAACGATGATATCAGCAATATTGATCGCGGTGTGTTCTCTATTTATTTTTTCAATATTGTAAAAGCAGAAAAAGGTGAAGCAGTGTTTCAGGCTGCCGGTGTGCCACATGCTTATTTAGAAGGACAAAATGTGGAGTTGATGGCAAACAGTGATAATGTATTGCGTGGCGGATTAACACCTAAACATATTGATGTTCCTGAATTAATGAAACATACTTTGTTTGAAGGTGTAACACCGAATGTGATGAAAGGTGATGGAACAGGTGTTGAAAAAAATTATACTTGTCCGGTTCCTGATTTTGGTATTATTAAAGTTGATTTAGGCGGTGATGAGCCTTATCAGGCATTATCCACCTCATTGGAAATACTCATTGCCATTGAAGGCGGTTGTATTGTAAATGCAGAAGGCATAAACCTTGTAATCAAACAGGGCGAAGCGTTTGCCGTATTGCCGCATCAACATTATTCGGTTTCGTCTTCGGGAAAATGTTTGTTGTTTAAAGCCTTTGTTCCTGCTTAATCCACAAATTGAGGAAAACAGAAATTGGACAAATGTATTTAACGCCTATTTTTGTTCTAAATCTTGATAGATGAAATTCAACGGACGTACTATTCTTTTCACTGCATTATTAGTGATCATTGCAACCATATCTAAATTATTATTTGCAGCACAGTTAGCATGGTCAGGCTTTTCGCCCATTATCGCCATTGCATTATTCTCCGGAATGATTGTGAAAGATAAAAGCAAATCGTTTTTATATCCATTAATTGCTTTGTTATTGAGTGATGTAATTATTGAAATATTATATCAAACAGGAAACTTTGCTTTTAAAGGATTGTATAAATATCAATGGTTGAATTATGGATTTTTATTATTCGCTGTATTGATAGGATGGATATTGAACGGAAAAAATTACACACGCATTTTTGCCGGCGCATTAGTGGCGCCAACTGTTTTCTTTTTGATTTCCAACTTTACTGTTTGGATGGGGCATGGCGGATATTATCGTCCATTTACTTTTGAAGGATTGATACAATGTTATGCAGATGGATTGCCTTTCTATAAACACTCCATCGCTGCTACATTAATTTATTTACCTGCCGTAATACTTTCTTACAACGCTATCATGAAAAGAAATTATCGTTTGGTATTGGCATAGTCTTCGAATTAACTTATAAAAAAGCCACTGAATTTCAGTGGCTTTTTTGTTGCTTTTAATGTTATGCCAATGGTTATGCCAATTCACCTTCATATCCTTCATCTACCAATAAATGATTTCCATCGGCTGCAGCTGTTGCCAATTCATCACAACGATTGTTGAGGGCATTATCAGCATTACCTTTTACCCATTTAAATTTTATTTTAAAATGTTTGGAGAGTTCATGAAACTGTAACCACAGATCTTTATTTTTTTTGCCGCCTTTAAAATTTGTTTTGATCCAATTATCCAGCCATTTTTTTTCAACACTATTCACTACATACTGACTATCTGTATAAACAGTTAATGGAATATTTTTTCTGCTTAATGATTGCAAGGCAACAATTACCGCCATTAATTCCATCCGGTTATTGGTAGTTAAGCGAAAGCCTTGTGATATTTCTTTTCTTTTTTCACCCCACAATAAAACAATGCCAAACCCACCGGGACCGGGATTTCCACGCGATGAACCATCTGTATAAATATGTAAAGGATGAGATTTGGTTTCAGTCATTATCTGTCTAAGATACAAAAGACTAATACTTTAACTCAGAAGAAAAATTTCGTAATTTAACTATGTAAAGTATATTTGTCATTATGTAAAATATAATTGACAAGGTAAAATGGAGAAAAACAATAAACCAAGAGGATTTTTGCCAAACTATTTTAAATGGGTAGGATGTGTAATTAGTTTGATAGCAATTGCTTTTGTTGTTATTATTAAAACATTTGCAACAGAATTTAACCCTGTTGCTAAAGATTGGATTAAATCAGTTGATACAAGTTTTTTTATTTTAGGATTATTGTTTGTTGTATTATCAAAAGATAAAATTGAAGATGAAAGAACTTATTTATTGAAACTTGAAGCAATGCGATTCGCTTTTATGGCTGCTGCATTATCTGTAATTATAAGACCGTTGACGAATTTAATTTTTGATGGAAGTATAATTAACATTCAAAGTCAAGAACTTATAACAAGCATGCTATTTGTTTATATCATTTATTATCGGGCTTTAAAGAAAAGTAGGTAAATGAAGAATATATTAAGAATAGAAAGAGCCAAACTCAATATAACTCAACAGGAATTAGCAGATAAAGTCGGTGTGTCACGCCAGACAATTAATTCGATTGAAGCAGAACGATATGTTCCTTCAACTGTATTAGCAATAAAAATTTCTAAAGTCTTTAAGATTTCAGTGAATGAAATTTTTCAACTTGAAAAAAATGATTAAATAAAATAAAATTTGTTGCTGCCATGAAATGAGAAAGTACAAGTGTGCGACGCAACCCAAGCCCCACAAAGCTTTGCAGCCGGTAACAAAATAATTCTACAAATAATATTCTCCTTTTAAATACAATACTGCTTTACCTGCAATCGTAACACGTTCGCCTTTATCCTCACAATATAAAATACCACCGCGTTTAGAAATTTGCTTTGCAAACAAAGTAGTTTTATTTAATTCTTTTGCCCAATAAGGAATTAATGTGGCATGTGCAGAACCGGTAACAGGATCTTCGCCAATAACAGAATTGGGTACAAAAAAACGGGAAACAAAATCGCAATCATTTCCTTTGGCAGTAACAATAATGCCGAGTGTATCTACTTTATTCAACCATTCAAAATCGGGTTTTAATGAACGAACTTCTTCTTCATTTTTATACACCAATACATAATCTCTCGATTTTAAAATATGTTGCGGTTGATGATTGATGCCTTCAATTAATGCAATAGGTGGATCAACACGATGCGGCATGCGTGAAGGAAAATTCATTTCTAAAATATCTCCTTTTTTATGAACATACAATGAACCACTTTTTGTTTCAAAATGAATTACTTCTTTGTTGTATCCTAAATAAGCAAAGATCACGAAAGCTGTTGCCAGCGTTGGATGTCCGGCTAAATCAATCTCTATTTCCGGCGTAAACCAACGCAATTGAAATGTATCTCCCTGTTGTACGAAAAATGCAGTTTCAGATAAATTATTTTCATTCGCTAATTTTTGCATGGTTTCTGCGGGTAACCATTCTTGCAAAGGACAAACAGCCGCAGGATTACCACCAAACAACTGATCGGTAAATGCATCAACCTGATAGAGAGGGTAAGAAGTCATGAGTTGTAAGTATTAAGTTATAGGTATGAAGAAATTTGTAATAAGGATTAATTATAAAGCAAACTTAAAACTTAATACTTATCACTTACAACTTTTTCATACCTGAATCACGCCTGTTTTAAATTCTGCGATCTCTGCATTGTGATTGGCTGCATTGATTCCTTCTGCAATATATTTTCTGGTTTGTGCAGGATCAATGATATCATCTACCCACAACCTTGCGGCTGCATAAAAAGGTGATGTTTGTTTTTCGTATTTGTTCTTTAATTCATCCAATAATTTTTTTTCTTCCTCTGCAGTTACTTCTTTTCCTTTTGCTTTCATTGTAGCCACTTGAATTTGTAACATGGTCTTTGCAGCTTGATCACCACCCATTACTGCAATTTTAGCAGAGGGCCATGCATAAATAAATCTTGGATCATAGGCTTTGCCACACATGGCATAATTGCCTGCCCCATAAGAGTTTCCGATGATGATGGTAATTTTTGGAACAACAGAATTAGCTACTGCATTTACCAATTTAGCACCATCTTTTATTATGCCGCTGTGTTCGCTTCTGCTGCCCACCATAAAACCGGTGACATCTTGTAAAAACACCAAGGGAATTTTTTTCTGATTGCAGTTCATTATGAATCGTGCAGCTTTATCGGCACTGTCATTATAAATAACACCACCCATTTGCATTTCGCCCTTTGCATTTTTAACGATCAATCTTTGATTGGCAACAATACCAACAGCCCATCCTTCAATTCTTGCATAACCACATACAATCGTCTTGCCATAATCTTGTTTGAATTGATCAAAGTCACTATCATCAACAATACATTTTATTATTTCAACAATATCATAAGGCTTTGCATTGCCTTCATTCATAATGCCATAAATTTCGTTGGCATCTTTTTTTGGCGAAACAGATTTTGTTTTATTAAAACCTGCTTTCGGTTGATCGCCTAATTTACTCATCAACTTTTTTATCTCATTCAAGCATTCTTCTTCTGTTTTAAATTTATAATCTGCAATGCCACTTATTTCTGTATGCGTAACAGCACCACCAAGTTTTTCATTGTCAATATCTTCACCCACTGCAGCTTTCACTAAATAACTACCTGCCAAAAAGATACTGCCATTACCTTCTACCATTAATGTTTCATCACTCATAATGGGCAAGTAAGCACCACCTGCAACACATGCACCCATCACTGCTGCAATTTGTGTAATGCCCATCGCACTCATTTTTGCATTGTTGCGAAAGATTCTTCCAAAATGTTCTTTATCCGGAAAAATTTCATCTTGCATGGGTAAAAAAACACCGGCACTATCTACTAAATAAATAATGGGTAATTTATTTTCCATGGCAATCTCTTGCATGCGTAAATTCTTTTTTCCGGTGATGGGAAACCAGGCACCTGCTTTTACAGTTTGATCATTTGCCACAATTACACATTGTCTGTTACTCACATAACCAATGCCGGCAACCGTGCCACCGGCAGGGCAACCACCTTGTTCTTCATACATGTCAAATCCTGCAAAGGGAGCGATCTCAATAAAGTTGGAATCCCTATCTATCAGGTATTCTATGCGTTCACGCGGAGTGAGTTTGTTTTTTTCTTTTTGTTTTTCTATTGCTTTTTTACCGCCACCTAATTTAATTTTTTCAAAGTGCTTTTTGGTTTCACTCAGTTTTAATTTCATCCAATCTTCATTGCGGTTAAATTCAAGATTCATCATACGAACAATTGTTAGTTTGACAAAGATAGGAAAGCAGAACTACGATTTACCATTTACGATTTTATGTAACCAGCTTTGGTAATACTATTGAACCTCTGTTGCGTCGCACACTTCATCATTCCAATCATTGTGCAACATGCTTCTTCATAATCACCATTCCTCTATATTCTTCTTTCATCAAATCAAATGGTGGTGCAGATAATGTAAATCTTCCGCATATTTCAAAATCGAAAGATTGATAAAATGCAATGGCATCTTTTGCAGTATCCATCGCTTTTAAAAAAATCAATTGTTTGTGATGTTGTTGCGCAATATCAAAAGTTAATTGCATCAATTGTTTGCCTAAACCATTGCCTGTTGCTTTGGGATAAATATAAATGCGCTCTAATTCCAATGTATTAAACTCTTCCAATCCTTTTAATGTGGCGTTCAATTTAATTTTTAGGTAAGCAACGGCGTCATTATTTTGATAAGCGATATAATGCAGATTGTTTTTATCTTTTAATTCTTCTCTTATCACATCAAGTTTGTATGCAAAGTCGTGCATGTACCATCGTTTGCCGCCTTCCATCCACAAGTAATCGTAATAATGCGAATAGATGTTTTTTGCCAATGCAGATAATTCTTCTGCATTATTCTCATCAACTGGCTTAATTAATATTTCATTCATTACACAATCCATTCAAAATTTTCAGCTTTTGGTATAGCATCAAATTCTTTTTTAAATGATTCTGGCGGGACTGTTAACTTTCTTTTTTGTGTATCAATCCAGGCACCATCAATGGTTAATACACAACTTAAAATATTTCCATTCTTAATGATCTTATGTGTCATGGTCCAGCGTGTCATATCTTCTTTGCATTTAGATAAATACAAAAACACTTCAATGGTATCACCAAAATGAATTTCTTTTTTAAATACGGCTTCTTCTCGTAAAATTACCGGACCGATATGATTTTGCGACATCAGTGCAGGGGTTAATCCGTGTTCATTTAAAAAACTCAATCTAACAAATGCACCCCAATCATAATAAACTGAATGACGTAAATGAAAATTGGGATCCAGATCACTCCATCTTATTTCTACTTTCTTTTTGTACTCGCTCATATAAAAATTTGAGCAGCAAGTTAATTGAAATATCAAAGAGCCGATAATTTTAGAGAATGGGATTAGAAAATTTTTATAGCTCGCATTCTTCGTTTAATACGCTAATAATCTTTTCGAAAAATTCTGTTGCTCTTTCTTTGGTGCTTCCAATGGAGAGAATGCCTAACTTACCATATTGTGATAATGCGCCCATCAAATGAAACATAATACCCTCTTGCTTTGTAGCATCATACATAAGTTCGTGGTGAATAACAATATCTAATAAATCATGTGGCGTTAATCCTTTGAATTTTTCATTTTCAACATTATCTGAAGCAAGGTAAAATCGTTTATTACCGCTGGCTGTAATATAATCTCCATGATTGTGGCGATATATTCCATCAGTCAGAAATTGAAGTAATAAAAAAGGATGTGTAGTGCCACCTTTTCTTAAATTGATTTCGATGGCATAGTGTTTCCATTCACCTTGTTCTTTGACAGATATAAAGTCGATAGAAAATCTTCCCAATGCACCTTGCCTACTTAATTCATCTGTTATAATTTTTCCAATTGTACTGATATCTTTCGCATATTCTTCATTAGCAGGAAAATAGGCACCGATAAAAACCTGATTATCTGCACCTCCTAACAACTGATCATGTGTACTAATTATTTCACTTTCTTTTATGGGATTTATTCTGCATTGAACAGAAGGAGATGTTTTTTCAATGGCATCAATGAACTCTTCTGCGATGCCACCCATTCTGTTAAACTTTTGTAAGTATGCGTTTGCATCAATATTAGTGGCCACCACTTGCAACTGGGTATGAAATGATATGCGAATATCTTCCTCAATATTTAGTATGTCCGTTGTTGGGTAAGTAAACACTGCATTGCCATCGCCACTAAAACCATCCTCTAATTTAATAACTGCTCTTTTTAAAAAAGGATTTTCCGTTTTAAGAGTGGCTAAGGCTTTAAATAAATCATCTTCATTTTTTAAATTTTCAAAACCTTTCGGAACAGTAATTCCACATTTTTTAAACAATAAACGTCCACCTGTTTTTGTTCCGAAACGAAAAAGATCCGGATCGCATCCATAAATGGGTATGTTTAATTTCAGGGCCAGTGACCTTTCAATTGCTGTAACATTAAAGCAACTCATATGAGCCGCATTTGTATCTGCAATCAACTCTTTGATGCGATATATCAATCGTGGTCGTTCTAATATTTTTTCAGTCAATGGTTTTGAAGAAGCATCATAACAACTTAACATGTGCAATCTTTTTCTGGCATGATTGCCGGTAATGCCAGGCAATAAATGAATATAATAATCAACAATAACCGGATCAACAGGAACACTGGTAATATAGATCACATGTGTTTCAGGCATTTTTAATAGCATTAATAAACAAAGCAATCTTTCTTCATAATAAATATGTCCTTTTACTTTGGAAAGGATTTCTTTATCCAATGTCAATGACGGAATAATCACTACTGTTTTTTGGGCTAATCGATCAGGAAAGACTTGTTGAAATTGAGCCGAAAATTTATGTTGCAGATGGATGAATATATCTTTTTCTTCAGCAGAACCCATAGATGGATAATGTTGCTGTGAATAATATTTTTTTTGAAAGGTCATTACACTTGCTAAAAGTAAATTGTAAAATAAAAATTCATGCTTGATAAAAAAATGAGATTTATCATACTTGAGAATAATGGCAGAAGTAAATCTGAAATAGGATTGTCCTTATTAATTGATTAGAACAGGCTAAAAATTTACGCTTACCTTTAGTAAACAATTGCCTTTTGATGAAGAAATATATTACCATTTTGTTGGTAACACTTATTATGATCGTTGGGTTATTGGGTATTACCAATCCGGGCTTTAAACAACCTTATCGATTATTTGATAATGTAGAAGGTAAACTCACACATAACTATTACATATTCTCTGTTTATCTCCGGAATGAAGGTTATAATTTAAGTGACAATAAAAAATATAGAATTTATAAAAGGTATATTGGCATTGCCTTAAATTTTTATGAAATTAGTCCCTTAAAAGTTGAGCAGGAATAAATGATAAAGCCTCATCAAAATGATGAGGCTTTTAAATCGTGCCCACAAAAGGAATCGAACCTTCACTCCCTTGCGAGAACCAGATTTTGAGTCTGGCGCGTCTACCAATTCCGCCATATGGGCTTTAAACGGGTTGCAATATTACAGTAGGATTTGTTTACTGCAAAAGATTTTTTATTTCCTTTCTTAAAAGAACAGCTTAAAACGCTCGTAACAATTTTTTTCTAATTGTTCTCTGTCATCTGGATGTGCAATATCAATCAGCGCTTTGGCACGTTGGCGTAAATTCTTTCCATATAAATAAGCCACTCCATATTCCGATACCACATAATGTACATGTCCGCGGGTGGTTACAACACCAGCACTTTCTTTTAAATGTGGCACAATACGGGGAACACCTTTGGCAGTTCTGCTAGTTAATGCAATAATAGGTTTTCCACCTTCGCTTAATGCGGCACCACGCATAAAATCCATTTGTCCGCCAATGCCGCTATATTGAAACTGACCAATGCTATCTGCACAAACTTGTCCGGTAATATCTACTTCAATGGCACTGTTAATGGCCATCACTTTATTATTTCTGCGAATCACATGCGGATCATTCACATAGTCAATATCTAAAAATACAAAAGCAGGATTATCATTTACATAATCATACAATCTTTTGGTGCCAATGGCAAAACTTGTAACAATTTTATTAGGGTGAATTCTTTTAAATTTATTATTGATGATGTCTTTTTCAACGAGGTCTATAATTCCATCACTACACATCTCAGTATGCACACCTAAATTTTTGTGATTGAATAAAGATTTTAAAACTGCATCGGGAATTGTTCCAATTCCCATTTGCAAGGTACTGCCATCATCAATTAGTGCTGCAACATTTTTTCCAATAATCAATTCTGCTTCTCCGGTTTTAGCACCATAGTCAACTTCGGGTAATGCTTGTTCGTGATAAACCATTTTTGTAAAACGATCTGTATGTATTAATCCATCCCCATGTGTTCTGGGAATAGCAGGGTTAATTAAAGCGATTACTTGTTTGGCATTATTAACTGCAGAACGTGCAATATCAACCGATACTCCCAAAGAACAATAACCATGCTGATCAGGTGGTGAAACCTGCACCAACGCTACATCTAAAGGCATGATCTTTTTATTGAAGAGATCGGGAATATCACTTAAAAATACCGGTATAAAGTCTGCTCTTCCGCTATTCACTGCTTCACGAACAGAAGCAGAAACAAACATGCAATTGATATGAAATGAATCGGCATATTGCGGTTCATCTACCACAATATCTCCCTGAACGGTAATGAAAACGAGTTCAACGTTTTTTAAACGATGTGATTGTTCTGCTAATTTTTTTAATAGATATAATGGTGTACAAGCACTGCCTTGAACAAATACGCGTTGGTTACTTTGAACAGCTGCTAATGCTTCTTCTGCTGTTACATACTGATAAGGATGAATCATAATACGTTGATTTGATATGCAAAGAAAAATTTTTGCATTCATTCAAATTATGACATTTGTTAGGTTTTAAAACAATTCTGTATTTATATTAATTAATGACTATTTGATGACGAAACAATCCTGTCTAAATACTTTTTTTTATAATAATAGTCTTTCACTTGCAGCAATTCTTTTTCGGAAGTAATATTTTCCTGATAAGATTCCACAATTTGTTTAACAGTTTCATATAATGCTATTTGCAAATTCGAGATTCTATATTCAAGATTAGAAATTTTGTTTTTATCATCTTCCATTTTTGCTTCCATCAACTCTTCATTAAATTCCATTACCTCCATTAAAAAATCGGATGGTAGCTTATATTTTTCATCTTCCTGCAATAAGCCTTTCAATTGTAAGACATATTTAATAGTTTCATCTGTTGAACTGAAAGTTTTAAAAGCTTTATTAATCAAAGAAGATTTTTCTAATGCCTCTGTTTGTTCTTCTTCTGTTTCATTTCCAAAAAAATCCGGATGATATTTTCTACTCAATGCATAAAACCTCTGCTTAATAGTATTTGCATCTACTTTTAAAACAACCGGAATTTCATACAATTCAAAATAGTTCATTACAGCATAATATTTTTTACATTGCATTCAAAGTTACTGATAATGCTAACGATTGGACTTATTAAAGAAGGAAAAGTTCCGCATGATAATCGTGTGCCGCTTACACCTGCTCAATGCAAATGGCTGCAAAAGAATTTTTCAGATATTAAGATCATCGTAGAATCCTCTCCGCATCGATGTTTCAGCGATCAGGAATATATTCATGCTGGCATTGATGTGAAAGAGGATTTATCAGTTTGTGATGTATTGATGGGCATTAAAGAAGTGCCTGTTGAAAAACTGATCGAACAAAAAACCTATTTATTTTTTTCTCATACTAAAAAGAAACAGCCCTTCAATCAAAAACTGTTTCATGTCATGATGCAAAAGAAAATTACTTTGATCGATTATGAATGTTTAGAGCACGATGATGGACAAAGAATCATCGGCTTTGGATTTTTTGCTGGAATTGTTGGTGCACACAATGGTATGATGTGTTACGGAAAAAGAACAGGGACTTTTAATTTAGCAAGAGTGTTTGAAGTAAAAGATTATCGTGATTTAATTCATACTTATTTTGGTATTAAACTACCTAATGTTCGTGTTGCTATTACCGGAAGCGGTAGAGTGGCACATGGTGTTGTGGAGATCATGAATTTAATGGGCGTGACCGAAGTAGAACCTGATGAATATCTCGAAAGAAAATTTTCTTACCCAGTTTATGTTCAATTAAAAGGGCATGATTTATATACACATGAAAAATTGAAAATGTATAAGCGAGAACATTTTCATGAACATCCTGAAGAATATCGAAGTCGTTTCATGCCATATTTAAGATGTACTGATGTTCTGATGAATGGAATTTATTGGGATAAAACAATGCCACGATTGTTTGAGAAAGCAGATATAGATGAACATTTCACTATTCAAACCATTTCAGATATTACAGATGATGCAGGAGGTTCTGTACCTGTAAATCTGGGTGATGTTGCCATTGAAAATTTAGTGTATGGCGTTAATAAAAAAACATTTGAAAAAACTGCCCCATATTCTTCTGAAAGTGTTGATGTGATTGCGGTTGGTAATTTACCGAATGAATTACCAAGAGATGCCAGCAGATATTTTGGTGAGCAATTGATTAAATTTGTTTTAGATGATTTACGGATGGGTGGAAGTGAATTATTGACTAAAGCGATGATGCTGAAAGATGGACGATTGACAAAGCCCTTTGAATATTTAAGTGATTATGCTTCGTTGTAATTATAAATGCAAATAATAATCTTTCAATAAATTTTTAAACTCCGTTGTATAATCATTGAATTCATCTTTAATAATGAGATCATTATTTTTTATCGATTGTTTTTTTTGTGAGAATAATAAAATACTTCTGAAATAATTATGATGGGGTGTTTGTTTCATCAATATTTTTTGTTCAACATAAAATTTTTCTTTTAAACATAGCGACTCAAAATATTCTATTCGATGATAGGGTAGTAGTATAGCAAATCTTCCATCATCGCTCAAATTAATTTTAATGGCTTGTAATAATTCTTCTAAACTTAATTCTGCACTATGCAATGCTATATTTCTTTTTATATCATCACTTTTTAGATCATTATTAAAGAATGGTGGGTTAGAAATGATGAAATTGTATTTTGTAATTGATTGAAATTCTTGAATGGATGAGTGATAAATATGCAATCTATCATTCCATGGAGATGCCTGAAAGTTATGTACACATTGATTTGCAGCTTGTTCATCTATTTCAACTGCATCTATAATTACTTGATTATTTTTTTGCGCAACCATCAAGGAAAGTAAACCCGTTCCTGCACCAATATCAAGTATTTTGTAAAAAGCGAATGACGGATGGTAAATATCAGCTGCAATGATGCTTCCAAACAAACAAGCATCTGTAGTTACTTTCATCGCACAATGTTCTTGCTGAACAGTAAATTGTTTGAATTGAAAATAATTGTTCGACATTAATTATTTGTTGATCTCATTCAATAAATCATCTACATCTAAATGTTCAGTCACCATTTGCAAACTTCCTTCTGCATCAACCGGCCATTCTTCTTTTGGTTTATCCCAATATAATTCAACACCATTTCCATCAGGATCATTCAAATACAATGCTTCAGAAACGCCATGATCAGCAGCACCTGTTAATGGATATTTTGCATCGATCAATCTTTTTAATGCAATGGCTAAATCTTTTCTTGTTGGATACAAAATAGCAGTATGATACAAGCCGGGGGCATTGGTGGGAGCGGGTTTCGAGCCTTTGCTTTGCCAAGTATTTAAACCAATATGATGATGATAACCACCCGCCGAAATAAAGGCAGCTTGTGAACCAAATTTTTGCTTTAGTTCAAATCCTAATAAATCTTGATAAAAGGAAAGTGCTTTATCCAAATCAGAAACTTTTAAATGGATATGTCCGATTTGTGTTTGGGCTGGAATGGTATAACTCATAAAAAATATTTTATTACACGAATTAAATCTAATTACACGAATTGCTTAAATAAAAAAGTTGTTCCAATGTATGAAACAACTTTTTAAATGACTAAATCTCTTTATGAATTGAGGGTTTATTTATCTGCAGTTAACCCGGCTACTAAATATTCCTGATTCAATCTTGCAATATTGGCAATAGAAATTTCTTTCGGACAAGTTGCTTCACAAGCACCTGTATTGGTACATGCACCGAATCCTTCCTTATCCATTTGTGCAACCATATCTACTACACGTGTTTTTCTTTCAGGATCACCTTGCGGTAATAAAGCCAAATGAGAAACTTTAGCCGATAAGAATAGCATGGCACTACTATTTTTACAAGCTGCCACACAAGCACCGCAACCGATACACATAGCAGCAGCAAATGATGCATCAGCTTTTGCTTTCTCAATAGGAATAGCATTTCCATCAACAGCATTACCGGTGTTCACTGAAATATATCCACCTGCTTGAACAATTCTATCAAATGCAGTTCTGTCAACCACTAAATCTTTAATCACCGGAAATGCTTTGGCTCTCCATGGTTCAACAACAATGGTATCACCATCTTTAAATGCACGCATGTGTAATTGACAAGTTGTATTGGCTTGCCAAGGACCGTGCGGTTTACCATTGATATACATAGAACACATACCACAGATACCTTCTCTGCAATCATGATCAAATGCAATGGGTTCTTTATTGTCTTTAATCAATTGTTCATTCAATACATCGAACATTTCAAGAAAAGACATTTCTGATGAGATATCTTTTACCTGATAATTTTCAAAATCACCTTTCTCGTTCGTGTTTTTCTGACGCCAAACTTTGAGCGTTAAATTCATATTATAATGTTCCATGCTAAGTTATTTGTAATTTCTTTGAGTTGGTTTAATTACTTCATACTTCAATGGTTCTTTATGTAATTCCCAATTACTATCGCTCTTGTATTCCCATGCAGCTACATACATAAAGTTTTCATCATCACGCAAAGCCTCACCATCCGGAGTTTGATATTCTTCTCTAAAATGTCCGCCGCAACTTTCATTTCTGTTCAATGCATCAATACACATCAATTCTCCCAATTCAATGAAATCCGCTACACGTCCGGCTTTGTCTAATTCAGGATTGAATTCATTTACAGTTCCGGGAATTTTTACATCACTCCAAAATTCTTTTTTTAATGCCTGAACTTCTGCGATGGCTTGCTTCAAACCTTGTTCATTACGAGCCATTCCACATTTATCCCAAATAATTTTTCCTAAGCGTTTATGAAAACTTTCAACAGTTTGTTTTCCCTGAATACTCATTAATTTTTGAATTCTTTCGCTCACTTCTTTTTCTGCATTAATGAATGCTTCGTGATCAATTGAAATAGGTTTATTATAAATTTCATCGGCTAAATAATTACCGATGGTATATGGAATTACAAAATAGCCATCAGCCAATCCCTGCATCAATGCACTTGCGCCTAAACGATTAGCACCATGATCGCTGAAGTTTGCTTCGCCTAAACAATACAATCCTTTTAATGTAGTTTGTAATTCATAATCTACCCATAAGCCACCCATAGTATAATGTACTGCAGGATAGATGCGCATTGGTACTTCATAAGGGTTTTCTCCGGTGATCTTTTCATACATGTCGAAAAGATTACCATATTTTTCTTTCACTACTTCTTTACCCCATTTAATAATTTCTTCAATGGCAACATTGTCTTTTCCTTCTTTACTTGCTTCAATTCTTCCATAACGCTCAATGGCTGCTGCATAATCCAAATACACAGCTTGTTTGGAAGAACCTACACCATAACCTGCATCACATCTTTCTTTGGCAGCTCGGGAAGCCACATCACGCGGAACTAAATTTCCAAATGCAGGATATCTTCTTTCCAAATAATAATCTCGTTCTTCTTCAGGTATTTCACTTGCTTTTCTGTTATCTCCTTGTTTTTTTGGAACCCAAATTCTTCCATCATTTCTTAAACTTTCACTCATCAAGGTTAATTTACTTTGATGATCGCCACTAACCGGAATACAAGTTGGATGTATTTGTGTGAAACAAGGATTGGCAAAAGCGGCTCCTTTTTTATGGGCTTTCCATGCAGCAGTTACATTACTACCCATGGCATTGGTTGATAAATAAAATACATTGCCATAACCACCGGTACATAATAAAACAGCATGACCGAAATGACGTTCTAATTTTCCACTCACTAAATCTCTTGCAATAATTCCTCGAGCTTTACCATCGACCATTACCACTTCCAACATTTCATGACGGGCATACATTTTTACATTACCTAAAGCTACTTGTCTCTCTAATGCTTGATATGCCCCAATTAATAATTGTTGACCTGTTTGTCCGGCTGCATAAAATGTTCTTTGTACTTGTGTACCTCCAAAACTTCTGTTACTCAATAAACCACCATATTCACGTGCGAAAGGAACGCCTTGTGCGACACATTGATCAATAATATTAGAACTAACTTCTGCTAAGCGATGCACGTTTGCTTCTCTTGCTCTGTAATCACCACCTTTAATGGTATCATAAAATAAACGAAAAACACTATCACCATCATTCTGATAATTCTTTGCTGCATTGATACCGCCTTGTGCAGCAATACTGTGTGCTCTGCGAGGAGAATCTTGAAAACAGAATGCTTTAACTTTATAACCTAATTCGCCCAAACTCGCAGCAGCACTGGCTCCCGCCAATCCGGTTCCAACAATAATCACTTCTAATTTTCTTTTATTGGCAGGGTTTACCAGTTTACAATGTCCTTTGTA
>CAIRTF010000133.1 GCA_903881425.1 uncultured Chitinophagaceae bacterium
AGGAGTTGCGTTTCTTTTAATTTTTCTTCGAGATCGTTCATGTTATTATGCTCATAACGATAACGTTGCGCTTTACATAAACGAACTCCATCAATAATACTTGCATGATTGAGTGCATCCGAAATAATAGCATCTTCTTCGTTAAATAAAGGTTCAAATACTCCTCCGTTTGCATCAAATGCAGCGGCATATAAAATAGTATCTTCTGTTCCTAAAAATTCAGCGATCTTTTTTTCTAACTCTTTATGAATGTCTTGCGTACCGCAGATAAAACGCACACTGCTCATGCCATAGCCATGTGTGTCAATGGCTTTATGCGCAGCTTCAATCACTTTTGGATGAGATGATAATCCGAGATAATTATTGGCACAAAAATTTAATACTTTTTTTCCTGCAACTATAATCTCCGGGCCTTGTTCACTCGTGATGATTCTTTCTTTTTTAAATAAGCCTGCAGTTTCAATTTCACTTACTTCTTTTTTTATTCTGGTAACAAATTTTTCATTCATAATGCAATCATTTTAATAGTGAGCAAAGATACAAGTTGCACATTACTAAAACTGAAAAGCGATTTTAATATTCTTCAAACCATTGAAATTTTTCGTGAATGATTTTATTCTTTTCCTTTTTAAGATAATTCAAAAAAGAATCTGCAACAGGTGAGAATTTTTTTCCTTTTAACCAAATTAAATTCCAAATAGATTTTATCGGGAATCCTTTCACCGAAATAATCTGCAGATCGCCATTATTCAACTCATTTTTAATACCAATCAATGGCATGATAGAATAGCCCAAACCTGCTATCACTGCCTGCTTCACTGCTTCATTAGTGGTGAGCTCCATTTTTTTCTTAACAGGTATTCGATTGCGTTCAATAAATTTTTCCATCACATATCTGGTACCCGATCCTTGTTCTCGATAAATCAATGGCAGTTCTTCAAAAATATTCTTATCGTAGATCTTATATTTAAATTTTTGTTCTTGATTACCCACTAAGAATAATTTGTTTTGCATCAACTCAACCTTTTCAATTTGTAAATGCTGCGGTAAAACAGAGACCAAAGAAAAATCAACTTCATTGTTTTCTAAACTCTCAATCACTTTTGATTTATTGGTTACATCCAATAGCAATTCAATATTTGTATGTTGTTTTAAAAAATTAGCTAAGAAATAAGGAATCACATATTTACCGGTAGAAACAACAGATATTTTTAATCTGCCCGACAACTGACCTTTATACGATAATGTTTTATGATTGATATTGTGTGCGCCGTCTAAAATAATTTCTGCTGCAGCGGCAATTTCTTTACCAAAATCGGTGATAAATAGCCTCCTGCCCACCACTTCGGTTAATGGAATATCAAACTGATCCTGAAAATTTTTTAACTGGATAGAAACAGCCGGTTGTGTTAAATGCAATTCTTCTGCAGCCTTGGTAATACTTTTTGTTTGACTGATTTTTAGAAATACCTGCAATTGATGTAAAGTATAATTCATAAATTATTTTTATGATTAACATAATAAAGATAAATAAAAATATATAATCAAGTCTATTCATTTTTGCACTCTCAAAACAAAATCATATGCAAAGAATTACTGTAGCAAAAGGAGATGGCATTGGTCCGGAAATCATGGACGCCACATTAAAAATTATTTTAGCAGCCGGCGCTCAACTCGAAATTGATGAAATAGAAGTGGGTGAAAAAGTTTACTTAGCAGGCAATACAGCCGGCATCGCCAAAGAGTCTTGGGACATTATCAGAAAAAATAAAATCTTTTTAAAAGCACCTATTACTACACCTCAAGGCGGTGGTTATAAAAGTTTAAATGTAACGACCAGAAAATTTTTAGGTCTTTATTCCAATGTTCGCCCTTGCATGAGTTTGCATCCATTCGTTCAAACCAAACACCCCGAAATGGATATTGTAATCATCAGAGAAAACGAAGAAGATCTATATGCCGGTATTGAACATCAACAAACAGATGAAGTGGTGCAATGCTTAAAATTAATCAGCAGACCCGGCTGCGAAAAAATTGTGCGTTATGCTTTTGAATATGCAAAGCAATACGGCAGAAAAAAAGTTACTTGTTTTACAAAAGATAATATCATGAAACAAACAGATGGCTTGTTTCATAAAGTATTTGATGAGATAGCAACAGAATATCCGGATATCATCAACGAACATTGGATTATTGATATTGGTGCAGCAAAAATGGCCGATACCCCAGAAGCATTTGATGTAATTGTTATGCCAAATTTATATGGCGATGTTTTATCGGATGTGGCTGCGCAAATAACCGGTTCTGTTGGATTAGCGGGTTCTGCAAATATTGGAGAAGAATGTGCCATGTTCGAAGCCATTCATGGTTCTGCGCCGAGAAGAGCGGGACAAAATTCTGCCAATCCATCCGGTTTATTACAAGGTGCTGTTTTAATGCTTACACATATCGGTCAAACAGATATTGCAGAAAAAGTACAGAATGCCTGGTTAAAAACAATTGAAGATGGCATTCATACCAATGATATTTATAAAGATGGAACAAGCAAGCAAAAAGTTGGTACAAAAGAATTTGCCGATGCAGTGATTCATAACTTAGGAAAAAAACCTTCTACTTTAAAAGCCGTTTCTTATTCGAAAGATGTGGTATTGAATTTGCCAAAATATGTTAGAAAAAGTCCGGCTAAAAAAGAATTGCTTGGTGTAGATGTTTTTGTTCATTGGAATGGAACCGATGCCAATGAATTAGCTAAACAAATTCAACAGATAGAATCCAACAATATAAAACTTTCGATGATCACCAACAGAGGAATTAAAGTATGGCCCGATGGTTTTAAAGAAACCTTTTGTACAGATCATTGGCGTTGCAGATTTAAACCAACTGAAAATAATCTCATCACCAAAAAAGACATTATCGAATTATTATCGAATGCTGTTGAGAAAAATATCGATTCCATTAAAACCGAGAACCTGTATGCATTTGATGGCAAAGAAGCATTTTCATTAGGTCAGGGACAATAAAATAATTTTTATGAATATACAATTGATAAAAGGTCATTTTGAAAGTAAAGAAGCCATAGACATTCTTACACAAATGATTCAAGTAAAAATCAAATTTCACGAAGAAAAAATTCATCACACTCACCGTGAAGAAGATATAAAAATGCGTGAAAAAAGAATCAAACAATTACAACATGATCTGTCAGAAATCAGAAACCATATTCAACAGCAATCGGAAAAAATTTCTTTGCAATGCGAAGTACAACTGTAAAAAGTAACAGTAAAAAAATTCATCAATTAAAATTAATTGAAGGAAATTTTACTGCTCCCGAAGCCGGTAAATTTTTATTTGCATTGCTCAGTAGTAAGATCAATTATCATTCTTTAGAAATTTTTAGTGCAAAGGAAAGGGCCTCACATAGTGATACAAAGCACAATG
The DNA here is from genome assembly GCA_903881425.1 of uncultured Chitinophagaceae bacterium. GTDB lineage: Bacteria > Bacteroidota > Bacteroidia > Chitinophagales > Chitinophagaceae > CAILAF01. The sequence goes on from CAIRTF010000133.1 coordinate 3,439, forward strand.
AAAAAAGAATTGAAGAATTAAAAGCTGCAGAAGAATCATTGAAAAAAATTATCGCATCTGCTGAGCTAAGGAATCAAAAATTATCCGTCAACAGTATTATTGAAATTAAATTGTTGGATGACTAACCAAAAAATAATTTTTTTACGGGGAGAAAGCTATTGATTGCTTCGAAACATAAAAAAGAACGCGTTATCAAGCCATTGCCGGAAACGCACTTAGGCGTATTATGTGAAACAGTTGAAAATTTTGACACAGATATTTTCGGAATTTTCAGCGAAGAGATTGAAAGAAAAGATGATCCGCATAATACAACCAAATCAGATCCCGGAACTTGTAATTATTGTAATCCATGAGTATCATCAGCAATGATATTAATAAAGCAATTGAAGTTTTATTGCAGGATGAGGTTATCGGCTTTCCTACTGAAACAGTATATGGTTTAGCCGGGAATATTTTCAGTGAAAAAGCTATTGATAAAATTTATTCCATCAAAAAACGCCCCTCCTTTAATCCGTTAATTGTACATCTTCATTCCGTTCATAAATTATCTGCCATTGCTAAAAATATTCCGGACATAGCCACTGAACTCGCTAAAAAATTTTGGCCAGGTCCATTAACATTAATACTAGAAAAACAAGAAAATATATCGTGTAAAATTACTGCCAATAAAAATACAGTTGCAGTAAGAATCCCCAATCATCCAAAAGCATTATCTCTTTTACAAAAAATTCCTTTCCCTTTAGCAGCACCAAGTGCTAACCCCTTTAAATCTGTGAGTCCAACTTCTGCGCAGCATGTTTATCATTATTTTAAAAATGATATTTCATTCATTCTTGATGGAGGCAATTGCGAGAGCGGCATCGAGTCGACCATCATTGGATTTAAAAATGAGAAGCCTCTTTTATACAGACATGGTGCTGTTTCCATTGAATCAATTGAAAAAATAGCAGGTAAAGTTTCAATCATTACAAACAATGAAACTAATCCTGATGCACCGGGTATGTTACTAAAACATTATTCTCCCAAAACAAAATTGATTCTAACTGAAAATATTTTTGAAACGATTGAAAATAATCGTCATCAAAAAATTGGATTGATTACATTTTATAAAGAAATAATTTCATCATCTGTTCAGCACCAAATAATATTATCCAAAAATAAAAATTTGGAAGAAGCTGCGCGAAATCTATTCGCTGCTTTAATTGAATTAGATGAGATGAATATTGATATGATTATCGCAGAAAGATTTCCTGAAGAAAGCCTTGGCAGAAGTATCAACGATAGATTAACAAGAGCTGCATTTTAATATAACTCATTTACCATTCTTATAAAATAACTCATCAAAATATTATTTTACAAAAATTGATGCTTATTTTACTGCTCTAAACTTTTTTGCATGAAGCATTCAAAACACTTTTTGATTTTTTCTATTCTTTGTTTTGCAATGATGTCAAACATCAACGCAGCATTTAATAATGTCATAAAAAATCCCGGCGATTCTATTAAAAAAGATTCGATTAAATACACTGCGTATAAAGACCTTCCGGTAAAACCACAACGTAAAATTAATTTTACTACCGATGAAGGAACATGGACTTCGGTTGATATTAGTCCGGATGGAAAAACCATCGCTTTTGATTTAATGGGCGATATTTATACCATGCCTGCAACCGGTGGCAAAGCAACACAGGTTACAAAAGGTTTAGCGTTTGATACTCATCCGCGTTATAGTCCGGATGGAAAAAAATTATTATTCACTTCCGACAGAAGTGGCTCTGAAAACCTTTGGTATATTGACTTTGAGAAGAAAGACACTGTTCAGTTAACCAAGGACCATGATCAAAATTTTCCTTCAGCTACATGGACGCCTGATGGTGATTATGTGGTATATTCAAAAGGAAGAATGAATGTACAATTATATATGGTGCATAAAAATGGTGGCGGTGGTGTTCAATTGATTGATCAACCTGCTTCATTAAAAACCATTGATGCAGCAGTAAGTGCAGATGGAAGATATATTTATTTTTCTCGTCGTTTTGGTCCATGGAATTATAATGCCTCCATGCCGCAATATCAATTGGGCATGTATGACAGAAACAATGCAAAGATTACTACACTTACTTCTCGTTATGGTTCTGCATTCACTCCTGTTTTATCAAAAGATGGAAAATGGTTGGTGTATGGAAGCAGATTTGAAGACAAAACAGGATTGGTATTACGCAATTTAGAAACAGGTGATGAAAAATGGTTGGCCTATCCTGTTCAAAGAGATGATCAAGAATCTATTGCAGTAATGGGTGTATTACCTGCAATGTGTTTTACACCAGACAGCAAAAACGTACTTGCTTCTTATGGAGGAAAAATTCATCGCATACCTATTGACGGGACCGCTGCGACAGAAATTCCATTTGTAGTGAATGTTGAATTAGAATTAGGTGCAAGATTAGAATTTAAGTTTCCTGTAAAAGATACTTCGCATGCATTCTCAAATCAAATACGCGATGCAGTTCCATCTCCCGACGGAAAGAAATTAGCATTCACTGTTTTGAATAGAATATATGTAATGGATTATCCGAATGGTAATGCAAAAAGAATTACATCCAACGATTTTACAGAAGCACAACCAACATGGAGTAATGATGGTAACAGCATTGTATTCACCACATGGAATGCAGATGGCGGTAATTTGTATAAAATAAATGCAGACGGAAGTAATCAACAAAAATTAACACAGTTAAACGGATTATATCAAAGTCCTGTATTTAATAATGAAGGAGATAAAATTGTTTTTATTAGAAGTCGTGCAGAAGTGTATAAGAATTCTATCGGCCCCGGTTATAACGGCGCAGAAGATGAAATTTGTTGGATCTCATCCAACAGCGGAAATATTAATGTGATTGAAAAAAGCAATGGCAGAGTTAATCCGCATTTTGTAAAAGGTATCAATGACAGAATTTATTTGAATAATGGTAATGGAAATTTATTATCTATTAAATGGGATGGTACCGACGAAAAAACTATTGCACATGTTACCGGTATTACCACTTATGGGATGAGTAATTTAAAAGAAAAAATAAAGTCGGGTGATAATTGCATGCTGAATGAAAAAGAATCTGATACAATGGAAATGAATATGCCATCCTCTGCAGATATCATTACTATTTCACCAACAGGTAAAAAAGCATTGGCACAAATCAATAATGAAATATATGTAATGACCATTCCGCAAACAGGAAAGACTATAAACATATCCGTTGCAGATGCAGGCTCAGCGCAGTTTCCGGCTCGTAAGCTAACAGAATTGGGTGGCGAATTTCCGGCATGGGAAAGTAATGGTAAAAAAGTGCATTGGAGTTTGGGTGCATCGCATTTTGTATATGATGTAGATTATGCAGAATTTTTTGAAGACAGTTTAAAAACTGCAAAAAAAGAAGATGCCAAACATCTTGCTGATTCTTTAGAGAAAGCAAAATTGGATACCGTAAAAGTTAAAGCAGATACTTCAAAAGCAAAAACTACTGTTGCAAAAAAAGAAGAAGCTAAATACAAAGCTGCTGAATCTGCAATCAGAGTGGCTTATGAAAAAGATATGCCAAACGGAACCGTTTTATTAAAAGGTGCACGCATCATTACCATGAAAGGTGATGAAGTAATTGAGAACGGAGATATTTTAATTGTCAATAATAGAATTAAAGCAGTGGGCAAACGTGGTTCTTTAAAAGTTCCGTCGGATGCTAAAGTGATGGATATGAATGGTAAAACTATTACGCCCGGTTTTGTAGATGTGCATTCGCACATGTGGCCTAATTGGGGCATTCAAAAAAATCAAATTTGGATTTATGCCACCAACTTAGCTTATGGTGTAACAACAACACGTGATCCACAAACAGCTACAACCGATGTTTTGACTTATGGTGATATGGTAGATGCCGGTAAAATGGTTGGACCAAGAATTTATTCCACCGGTCCGGGTGTTGGTTTCTGGGCTTATAATATTAAAGATTCTGCACAGGCAGAAAGTATTTTACAACAATACAGTAAGTATTATCATACACAATACATTAAAATGTATTTAACCGGTAATCGTCAACAAAGAGAATGGATCATCAACGCTGCACGCAATCAGGGATTGATGCCAACAACAGAAGGCGGATTGAATTTTAAATTGAACATGACGAATATGTTAGATGGTTATCCTGGACATGAACATGCTATTCCTATTTATCCTTTGTATAAAGATGTGATCACCTCTTTTGCGCAATCAAAAATTATTGTTACGCCAACATTATTAGTTTCTTATGGCGGACCATTTGCTGAAAATTATTTTTGGGAAACAGAAGATGCATACAACAATAAGAAGATGCAATACTTTATGCCTTACGAAGAATTAGCGGCAAAAACAAGACGTGTAAATGAAGGATGGTTTATGAAAGAAGAGCATGTATTTCCTAAACATGCTAAATCAATGAAAGCATTGGTAGAAGCAAACGGATTAGCGGGAATCGGCTCTCATGGAGAGTTTCAGGGCTTGGGCTATCATTGGGAAATGTGGGCAATGCAAAGTGGTGGCATGAAAAATTTAGATGTATTGAAAGTAGCCACCATTCAAGGTGCAACTGGATTAGGATTAGATAAAGACCTGGGAAGTATTGAAGTGGGCAAGTTGGCTGACTTAGTAATCATGGATAAAAACCCATTGACAAATATTCGCAATACCAACTCTGTAAAATATGTAATGAAGAATGGAAGATTGTATGAAGGAGATACTTGTGATGAAGTATATCCTCAACAAAGAAAATTAAACAAGAGTGAATGGAATTATGCAAAGCCAACTAATAATACCAATGTGAAAGAATAAATTTTATTGTCATGCTGAGATTCTCGAAGCATAACAATAAATAAAAAAACCTCTTCAAAATTTGAAGAGGTTTTTTTATTTATTTATTCGTTTTAATTCGTGTAATCCGTAATTTAATAATCAATCACTTGTTCTTGAATACTTGCAGGAATTTCTCTCCATTCATATTGCTGATTACGCAATTGCGGTTCAAAGCCCGCTTCACGAATAGCATCCTGAATACTTTTATAAGTAAATCGATGCGGTGCACCCGCAGCACTTACTACATTTTCTTCCAACATAATACTTCCAAAATCATTAGCACCGCCATGTAATGTTATTTGTGCAGTTTGTTTGCCAACTGTTAACCAACTTGCTTGTATGTTTTTAATATTCGGTAACATGATCCGGCTAATGGCAACCATTCTGATGTATTCATCAGGTGTAGTTAAATTATGTACACCGCGAATTTTTGCCAATAATGTATCTACATCCTGAAACGTCCAAGCAATGAATGCAAGGAAACCTTTGGCATTAGCGGGTTTCATGGCTTGCACTTCACGTATTCTTTTTAAATGAATAAAACGTTCTTCTAAAGTTTCCACATGACCAAACATCATCGTTGCAGAAGTGGTGATATCTAATTTATGTGCTTCATGCATAATGGCCAACCATTCATCAGCTCCGCATTTTCCTTTTGAGATTAATCTTCTTACACGATCAACTAATATCTCTGCACCGGCACCGGGCAATGAATCCATGCCCGCTTCTTTCAATGCAGTCAATACTTCTTTATGTGTTGATTTTTCTAATTTGGTAATATGAGCTATTTCGGGTGGACCAAGTGTATGTAATTTAATGGTTGGAAATTCTTCTTTGATCTGTTTGAAAGTTTGTACATAAAAATCTAATCCTAATTCAGGATGATGACCGCCTTGCAATAATAATTGATCGCCTCCCCATTGCAATGTTTCCGTAATTTTTTTTCTATAAGTAGGCATATCAGTGATATATGCTTCTGCATGTCCGGGTATGCGATAAAAATTACAGAACTTACAATTGGCAATACATACATTGGTAGTATTTACATTTCTATCTATCTGCCAGGTAACTTTTCCGTGAGGTACTTGTTTCTTTCTTAGTTCATCTGCCACATACATCAATTCTGTTAATGGTGCATGTTCAAACAAGAACATGCCTTCTTCAATACTCAAAAATTCAAAATTCAAAGCCCGATGATATAGTTCTTCTAAGTTCATATTTAGCCTTTGTTAATGGAAAATCAAAATTAATACAATGCAATTGCATCGAAATAAAATAAATAATTGTCCTTTGTATCAATAGCCCAATGATATAAACGAATAACTGAAAAGAAAGTTTAATCGTATATTCAATTATTAAGTAACACCTGCATCATGAAACGATTTGCCGTTGCATTATTGTTGATAATGCTATATTGTCCCGATACAATATGGTCGCAGGAAATATTTGAAGCACCGCCGGCAAAATTCATCACTCAATTTCATTTTAAACAATTAAGCGGCGGCATTATTATTATTCGCGGACAAATTGATAATATACCTGATACATTGAATTTTGTTTTTGATACCGGTAGCGGCGGCATTTCCTTAGACTCATCAACCGTTGAAGAATTTCACATCAAAAAAGAAAAAAGTGATAAAACCATTCGCGGTATAGCTGGAATGAAAACAGTAGATTTTGCTTATCATCATTCATTAAGATTACCCGGACTAAAAGTTGACAGTCTCGATTTTCACATCAATGATTATGATTTACTCACCAGCGTTTATGGCGTAAAGATTGATGGCATTATTGGTTTTAGTTTTTTGAGAAGATATATTGTACGTATTGATTACGATAGCTTGCAATTACAGATTTTTACACCCGGTAATTTTAAATATCCAAGAGGCGGTTATGTTATTCGTCCAAACTTCACTACCATGCCATTGCCCCGTGCTACTATAAAAGATGAGACCAGCATTAGCACAAGATTTATTTTTGATACAGGTGCGGGATTAAATGCATTGTTATCAAAAGATTTTGTTGAGGATAGTAATTTTTTAAATAAGCATCATCGTTATTTTCCTACACAGACAGAGGGTTTAGGAGGAAAGAAATTAATGTACATGACAGTAATCAAAGAAATAAATATTGGTCCATATCATTTCAAAAAAATACCTGTGTATATTTTTGATGATGAATACAATGTTACTTCTTATCCATTAATGGGTGGATTAATCGGCAATGAAATTCTTCGCCGTTTCAATGTGATCTTAAATTATCCCGAACAACTCATCCATCTAAAACCCAATACTCATTTCATTGATAATTTTGATTATTCTTATACGGGTTTGGGAATTTATTTAGTAGATGGAGATGTACACATCGTAGATATTATCAAAGATTCTCCCGGCGATAAAGCCGGCTTTAAACCGGGTGATGTAATATTTGCGGTAGAAAATAATTTCACCAAAAACATTCAATCTTTTAAAACTGCCTTACAAAATGCCGGCTCAAGGGTTAAAGTATTGGTACTAAGAGATAATCAACCAATCGTTTTATATCTTAATATCAGAGATATCACCAAGAAAAAATAAAAGTATCCTATTCTTTTACTCTTCTCACAAGTATCAATCATTTTTTTGTTGCTACTTTGCACTTTACTTTATTAATTATTATGATTCAATTTAATCGCTTTGTTTTAAATAATGGCTTGCGTGTATTAGTGCATGAAGATCATTCAACACCCATGGCTGTTGTAAATGTGATGTATGATGTAGGTTCGATAGATGAAAGTCCGGATAAAACAGGATTTGCACATTTATTCGAACATTTGATGTTTGGCGGAAGTATTCATATTCCCGATTATGATGAGCCTTTGCAAAAAGCAGGCGGAGAAAACAATGCTTACACCACTAATGATCTTACCAATTATTATTGTCAGTTGCCAGCCGAAAATATTGAAACGGCATTTTGGTTAGAGAGTGACAGAATGTTGAGTTTGGCTTTCAGTGAAAAAAGTTTATCAGTCCAACGCAAAGTAGTTTGCGAAGAATTTAAAGAACATTATATCAATAAACCTTATGGCGAT
>CAIRTF010000134.1 GCA_903881425.1 uncultured Chitinophagaceae bacterium
AGTTTACAATGTCCTTTGTAATCTGTCCATTTATCGTCCAATGGTCCTGACGGAATTTTTGCATCTAACATTGTATTCAATTAAGAATGAAAAATTAAAAATTAAGAATTTTATTCAACTGCACATCAATTAATCCAACCAAAATGAAAACTCAATGGCATCATGGCAAATGCTGTACACACAATAATTGAAAACACAAAGCCAATTCCACTAAGCATTTGATGATATCTTTTATTATTTATGCCAAAAGTTTTAAAGGCGCTTTGAAAACCATGTGCCAAATGAAAACCTAATGCGCCGCATCCTAAAACATAAATTAGTATTGTTAAGATCGTTGCAATATCATGACCGGAAAAAGTTGTTCTCATTCTATCGTACAAATCTATTTCATTGCCTAAACTCAATCCTTGCTGCGAACGATTAGGCAACCAGAAATGGGAAAGATGAGAAACCAAGAAGATCAAAATCAGTGTTCCTAAAATGGCCATACTGCGGCTATACCATTTACTACCTTCTTTATAATTAACGGCATAACCAATGCCTCTTGCTTTTTTATTTTGAAGCGTAAGCATATAGCCTTGGATGATGTGTAAAATCAGACCAATAAATAATCCAACTTCCAAAATTCTGGGAACAAGATTCGCTCCCATGAAATGAGCGCCCTTGTTGAACATTTCGCCACCATCATTAGCCCAAATGCATGCATTCAATGAAACATGCACTATTAAAAATAAAATGAGGAAAATACCTGTGAAACCCATTACTAACTTTTTACCGACAGAAGAGGTAAACATTTGTTTCCAAGTCATAAAGCGAAGTTGAGGTTGAAAATTTGCGCAAAAATACTACACGAATGAATGCTATTTACTTTTTAAAAATCTTTTTTACGAGAACGATGTCATAATAACAGCCATTTATGCATTTTGTTGACGGTTCATCCGTTAATTCATCACCAAAATATACAATTTAAACCTTCTGCATAAAAAACAACCAATAAAAGAATAAGTGATTTACATTTGAAACATGTTCAAACTCTTAAGCATTCTCTGGAACAGTTTCAGAATGGCGCTTCAGGAACTGAAGGTAAATAAACTGCGTACTTTCCTTTCACTATTTGGTATCACCATTGGTATTTTTTGCATTATCGGTGTACTATCAACTGTAGATAGTTTGCAGAAGAAAATTCAAAAGGATTTGAGTTCAGTCGGCTCAAAAGTAATTTATATTGACAAATTTGATTATACTGATGGTAGCATGGGAAATTTTCCTTGGTGGAAATATTTTAAACGTCCTGTTAATAAATATTCCGATGCTATGTTCTTAAAATCAAGAATCACATTAGCTTCTAATATTTCTTATTTTTTACAAAGCGGTAATTTGAGTATAAATTATAATGATGCTACATTAAGCGGAGTAAATTTATATGGGGTAACTGAGGATTATGTAAGAATTCAGGATTTTAAAATTATTGAAGGTCGTTATTTAAGTGAAGCGGAATTTCAAAGTGGAACGCCTTCTTGTGTAATCGGTTATACGAATGCGGAAAATTTATTTGGCACTGCCGAGAAAGCAGTGGGTAAAGAAATTACCATTAAAGGAAAAAGATTGGTCATTACTGGATTGATTGAAAAACAGGGAACCAATTTTGGTCCTGCCGGATTTGATGCTTGTATCATTGTGCCTTATCGGTTTTTTGTTTCTTTGTTTGATCCAAAGTATGTAAATCAAAATTTAATTATCGTTCAGGCGAAAGACAATGTAACCATTCCTGAATTGCAAGATGAATTAAGAGGCCCTATGCGACAATTGCATAGACTGAGCCCATATCAACAAGATGATTTTGCTTTGAATGATATTAATAAAGTAATTGGTGATCGGGTCGGTTCATTTATCGGTGTTTTAAATATTGCGGGATGGGCAATAGCCGGATTAAGTTTATTGGTTGGCGCATTTGGTGTTGCCAATATTATGTTTGTAACAGTACGTGAAAGAACCAGTCAGATTGGTTTAAAGAAAGCTCTTGGAGCAAAAAGCAGAACTATTTTGACTGAATTTTTATTAGAAAGCGCATTTTTATGTGTAATTGGAGGATTGATAGGATTATTATTGGTATGGATATTAGCCATGGTATTAAGCAATATTCTTCCTTTTCCAATAGTAATAGCTACTAATATTATTGTATTGGCTTTAAGTATTTGCATTGCATTAGGAGTTTTATCCGGTATTATTCCCGCTTCCATTGCAGCAAGAATGGATCCTGTTGTAGCCATAAGAACAAAGTAATTGTTATTTCATGTTACAAGTTGCAGGTATATTACATTTGCAAACTTGAAACTTAAAAATTGAAACCTGCAATTTGCATACTGGCCATCGAATCTTCTTGTGATGAAACATCTGCTTCTATTTGCATCGATGGAAGGATTATGTCTAATTTTATTGCCAATCAAAAAGTACATGAACAATATGGTGGTGTAGTTCCTGAATTGGCCAGCAGAGCACATATGCAAAATATTGTTCCTGTTGTTGATGCAGCCGTGTCATCTGCTCATATTAATTTATCTTCTGTTGATGCAATTGCATTTACCCAAGCACCCGGTTTAATCGGAAGTTTATTAGTTGGAACACAATTTGCTAAATCACTATCACTTGCTTTGCATAAACCTTTGATCGCAGTGCATCATATGCAGGCACATGTGTTGGCGAATTTGATTGATGAAAATAATAAACCTGATTTTCCTTTTTTATGTTTAACTGTTAGTGGCGGACATACACAAATTGTTGTAGCTAATTCACCACTCGATTTAAAAGTAATTGGCGAAACTATTGATGATGCTGCAGGTGAAGCCTTTGATAAAACAGCCAAGTTATTGGGATTGCCTTATCCTGGCGGACCATTGATTGATAAGTATGCCAAAGAAGGAAATCCTTATGCTTTCAAATTTGCAGAACCTCAAATTTCTGAATTGAATTTTTCTTTCAGCGGATTGAAAACATCTGTCTTGTATTTTTTGCAAAAACAGGATACAACTTTTATTCAAAATAATTTAAATGATCTCTGCGCTTCTGTTCAACATACTATCATTTCTATCTTACTAAAAAAAATACAAAAAGCGGTAAAACAAACCGGTATTAAAAATGTTTGCATTGCAGGTGGAGTGAGCGCCAACAGTGGTTTACGTAAAGCTTTAACAGAAACAGGAGAACAACTGGGATGGAGAACTTTTATTCCCAAATTTGAATACTGCACCGATAATGCAGCCATGATTGCCATTACAGCTTATTATAAATATTTGGCGAATGATTTTGTTGCATTAGATATTAGTCCAACTGCAAGAGCTGAATGGTAATTTTTATTGGATTGTTTTTTCAAAGCAAACACTGTTCTCAACATTGGCGTATTGTCCATAATTGGGAATGATATGATATCCACTTTTTTTATAAAGATTCATTGCTTCAGGTAAGCGAATACTTGTTTCTAATATACATTTCGAAAAAGATAATTCTGCGGTCCATTTTTCTAATGCTGCTAATATTTTCGATGCAACTCTTTGTCCTCTGTATTCAGGCATTACGTACATTCTTTTTATTTCCATTGTGTTAGGATCCCATTGTTTGATGGCGCCTCCGCCAATGGGGATATTATTTTTATACGCAACAATCACATATTTTATTGCATCAATTTTGTTGAATTGCGCATAGAAAGGGTGATCTGAGCCATCTATCACGTTTAAAAAAATATCTAACTCTCTTACGAGGTAAATGAAATCTTTATTTTCTGAATTAGTTCGGATTAACTCAATCATTTAATCAATACTTATTTTTTTGCTTCAAATAATGTCCATGGATAAGCCTTCATGTCTTTTAAATATTTATTCATCCAATTATATTCAGGATGTGCTGCATAAAATTTTGAGCCAATAAAATCTTGTCCACATGGATGACCCATATGTGCCCAAAACTTCATATCCTTCGCTAAATCGGCTGTAGTAACTTTTCCTTGCACTGCACCAAAAGGGTAGTAAGCACCTAAATCCCATTCGGAACAACCTTTTAGGTCTTCATCAATATGGCCGCATATCACACAACGATTATTCGCTTCTTTATTTTGCAATGCATCCAAATGATCTGCTTCAATAATTTTTCCAATCGAATCATTCAATTGCCCTTTCACATCAACTATCAATTTTTCCATTCTTAATTTTCTTGCATTGGGTGAAGTTGTTTTATCATTCACATTAAATGTGGTTTCTTCTTTAATTAACTTTTCATCACTAGGAAAATTAGAGCCGATCATGGCTGTGTCTTTGCTTCTCCAAACACGATAATCTTTTAATCCCAATTCTAATTTGGCCACTTCATTGGTTTTGGTATCACCAATCAACCAATCGTTAGCATAGCCGCCATTGGTTCCAGTAGTAAAAATTTTAATTACACCATCAATATTGTTACCGTATTGAATGGCTTTGCGGGCACGCATAAATTCCGGTAATTGAGTGGTATCAAAACCTTTGAATTGCGTAATGGTGGTTTCGGTGATTAAGATGCCATTGGATGAAATCATAAAATCATCGCCGCTGTGAATGAAGCCCGGCATGCAATCCATCATAATATGATTCCCTTTTGTTGGAACGATGTCGGCAATTACATTCCAATATTGACCGGTAATATAACTTGACCAGTTATTATGACCGATCACAATCTTTCCATCTTTAGTAAAACTACCTGTTGCAATAAATGCACTGCAATTACCAGGTGCTTTATTATTGCCGCTTCCCGGTTTTTCTTTATCCATCAGTTGTGGTACATAGTAGTAAGCTAATTCTTCTAAAGCATTGTAGGCAGTGATGTCTAAAGTATCATAATTCTTTTTCTGTGCTTGCAAACCTTCTGCAATACCTCTTATTTCATCTTTGTATTCAGTATCTAATTTATCCCACAAAAAATTCTTTGCAGCAGTGCGATAAAAATTCCAGTCTTTTTTTGTTTCATGTTCCAAATCATAGCTGACTGCCTGAATGGCTGTATCAATTTCATTTGCCAATAAATATCCATGTTGGTAACCGATATTAGAAGGAGTGCCTTCTAAATGAACATATACCCAACCATTTTTATTTTCTTTAGAAGCATTGCCCAACCTATTTTCTGTTGGCTGATTTTTACATGAAAGAATAGAAATGAGGATCAATAAAAAAAGAGGAATACGCATAGTGTTTAGTTTGAAAAAGGAAGATAATGAATTTTCTTTTTCATTATTTCAAGTTGCCTAAATGTGTATGGTTGAAGGAATCGGCATATTTTAATCCGTATCCCCAAATTCTGTCGAAAGAAGAATGCGCATACAATAATAATCCAATTGTCAATAAAACATTTTCATGTAAAAAATATCCGATAATAATAAAAATGGCTGCCACTAATTTGTGGTGGAAAAGATTATAACTGATAGCACCCACTTTAGTGTTGATCAAATAACCAAGCATAGAAATATCCGGACTGAAAAATAACAAGAACCAAATCCACCAAGGAAAAGAGATGGGTAGTAAGTTTAAGCCGATAACAGTTAATGCTAATTGAGCAATTTGCTCGAGTAATAATGTTGTTTTCATTTTGATTTATTTTTCACAAAATTCGATATGCGAAAAAATAAATTCGTTAACAAAAGATAATAAATTGATTATTTGTTTTTTGATAAACGATTTCTGATCCGGCTTAAACTGATAGGAGTTATACCTAAATAATTCGCAATATAATGTTGTGGAATCCTAGCCAATATCTTTTGTTTATTAGTGCTGTTCAATAATTTTTTATAACGGTCTTCGGGTTTATCCATCAATAAACTCACCATTCTTTCTTCTAATCCTGCTGCGAGGTATTCTGCTATCTTTCTGCCAAATCTCTCCCAAACTTTTTCTTTGTTATACAATTCATTTATCACACTATAATTAAATATCAGCAGTTTTGTTTTTTCTAAAGCTTCAATAGTAATTTGTGATGGTGTATTGTTAATGCAACTGATATAACTGCTTACTAAATTGTTTTCAAAATAAAAATAGGTGGTAATTTCTTCTCCATTATCTCTGGAATAATATTGTCGCATTGTGCCTTCCATAATAAATCCAATGTATTTTTCTTTCTCACCTTCTCTGATAAAATTCTTCCCTTTTGCAATTGTTAATTCTTCACAATGCTCAAATAATTGTTGCCAACTTTTTTCGTTGATTGGGCTGAATGAATGAATGAGTTGATGAAGCGGATGCATCTTTTTATAAAATTAATTTTGTAGGAATAAATAATGCTAAAAAAATCATTGTGCAATAATGCGATGTATAAATAAATTATTGGAACAGGCAAATAAACCATGTTGGTTTTGTGTATCGGTATTGATAAATTTTCCCCGCAAAATACTCTGACCTGTTGTTGCCGGATTATTGCCCTTTCCCAATGGCCAATTGCTTCTTGTTCCTGTTATTGTAATGCCAGCCATGTTCGCAATATGCAATCCGAAATCGGTACAATTATTTTTATTGAGGTTATATCTTTTCGGGGAGGCTTCATCTACAAAATCCAAAATTTGTTCAAACTTTTTTGCAGAAATAAATTTACCGATGGCTTCATCCCAATCGTGCAATGAATCATTTTTAATTTCAGAATTGGTAGAAGGTAATAAAGGTGTGGCAGAAAGGATATTATCTTTTAAAGGATAAAACCCAAATGATTTTGATACAACTGTAGAATCGGTATTGAATTTTATCAATGTAATAAAAGTATGTCCTACTTTAGTGATACGCGTAAACACATCACTTCTCCCGGAAATAGGTTGTTTAATATGAATCATTACGGCATAAGCAAATGCGGGTTTATTATCATAAAATGCATCGAGTAAATTATCATAATCAACAGATGGCGAATCTTCCAATAAAGGGTTGTTAACTATTTTAATGGTATCAATAGCAAACAATGAAGCATCAACCAATGAATCAGAAAAAATATTTGATGCTGCATTTTCATCAACTACTGCATTGCCATACAATTCAGCTCTGCTTAATACCACACTTGTATCAATTGCAGAGATCTGTCTTCTTTTCCTTTTGAAATTTGTTTGCTGATATACATATCCTGTTTTGTAAAAACATTTTAAAGCTGCAGGATATTGCTTTAATCTTGATAATACAATAGCCAGATTATAATACATATGTGCTACCGCAATATCATCATCAAAATCATCTTTTGCTTTTAATGAACGAATTAAATAGGAAAAGGCTTTTTTATTATTACCATAAGCAATATATGCATCGCTGAGTGTTAGCAGTGCATGGGCTTTTGATTTTAAATCATTCTTTGCTTCGGCTTGTGCCAATAATTTATTGGCTGATCTGACAGAAATTATTTTTTGTTTGGAAGAAACATAAGGTGAATCTGTTATGGAGGATAGATATAACCCTAATGAGTCGTAAGTAGCAATAACGGAATCACTTTTTGCAGATACAGTTTGTGCCGATGCATTGTTGTGAAAACACAAAAACACTGAAAGAATAATCGAATAATAAAAATATTTCATTCAATGCAAAGGTATTATTAGTCTACTTGATTTGCATAGTTGATTTTGTAAGGAAATGTAAAAATCATGATTATTATCTTAAAGAAGAGTTGTAAACATCATTCTTAATAATACGGCGCTGAAACCTTAATTTTGCCGCTCTAAAATCAGAGCAAGCAAATGATCAGTGTTAAAAATGTAACCCTCGCTTATGGTAAGCGTGTGTTGTTTGATGAAGTGAATTTAAATTTCGTAAAGGGTAATTGTTATGGTGTGATTGGTGCCAATGGTGCAGGTAAATCTACTTTCTTAAAAATTGTGAGCGGCGAAATTGAACCCAATAAAGGAGTTGTGGAAATTGGCAAGGGTGAACGTATGAGTTTCTTAAAGCAAAATCAATTTGAATTTGATGAACAAACTGTTTTGAATACGGTGTTGATGGGTCATAAGATGATGATGGATGTAATGCAAAAAAAAGATGCCATTTATTTAAACCCGGATGCTACGGAAGATGATTATATGAAAGCCAGTGAGCTGGAAGCAGAGTTTGGTGAAATGGGTGGATATACCGCAGAGAGCGATGCAGCAACTTTATTGGGCAGTTTAGGTGTAAAAGAATTGTATCATCAAAGTTTAATGAAAGATATTCCGGGTAATTTAAAAGTGCGTGTGTTGTTAGCACAAGCATTGTTTGGTAACCCCGATATTTTATTATTAGATGAACCTACCAATGGATTGGATATTGAAACGATTAGTTGGTTAGAGAATTTTTTAGCCGATTATGAAAACATTGTACTTGTTGTAAGCCATGATCGACATTTTTTAGATGCAGTGTGTACGCATGTAGCTGATGTTGACCGAAGTAAAATAAAAATATTTACCGGCAACTATACTTTCTGGTATGAGTCTTCTCAATTAATGGCTCGTCAAATAAACGATAAGAATAAAAAGACAGAAGAAAAACGTCAGGCTTTATTGGATTTCATTGCACGTTTCTCTGCCAACGCATCAAAAAGTAAACAAGCTACTTCACGTAAAAAAGCTTTGGAAAAATTAACTATTGAAGATATTCAACCATCTAACAGAAAATATCCGGGCATTATTTTTCAACCATTGCGTGAAGTGGGTAATCAAATTTTAAATGTTGAGAATTTAAGTAAAACTGTTGATGGTCGTTTATTGTTTGATAAAGTTTCTTTCAGTGTAAATAAAGGAGAGAAGATTGCATTTTTAAGTCGGGATCCATTGGCAGTCACTAATTTCTTTGACATCATCAACAATATTGGTAAAGCAGATAAAGGAAAATTTGAATGGGGAACAACCATCACTAAAGCATATTTGCCCATTGAGAATAATGAATTTTTTACAGAAGGATTGACTTTAATGGATTGGTTACGACAATTCGTTCCGGCACATGTAACTGATGCGGATGAACCATTTTTGCGTGGATTTTTAGGAAAGATGTTATTTAGTGGTGATGATATAATGAAGAAGACAAACGTATTAAGTGGTGGCGAAAAAGTTCGTTGTATGATTAGCAGAATGATGTTGCAAAATCCTAACTTAATTGTGCTCGATCAACCGACCAATCACTTGGATTTGGAAAGTATTCAATCATTCAATGAAGGTTGTCAGAATTTTCCGGGCATTGTATTATTAACTTCACACGATCATACATTCATGCAAACCGTTGCTACACGTGTAATTGAGCTAACACCAAAAGGCATGATCGATCGCTTAACCACATTCGATGATTATTTGGAAGATGAAAGAGTAAAACAGTTGAGAGAGGAAATGTATAGTTAGTTTCAAGTTGCATTTTGTTTGTTACCAGCAACATGTAACCGGTAACTTAGTTAATAATCTTATTCATCTTCATCCAATTGATCAATCTATCAAACCATTCATCGGTTGTAGTTTTATTGTGCAAACCAAAACCATGTCCGCCTTTTTCATAAATATGTATTTCTGCCGGCACTTTATTTTTTTGTAGTGCCTGATAAAATCGAACGCTGTTTTCAATAGGCACAGTATTATCATCACTTGCATGAACAATAAAAGTTATTGGCGTTTGTGGCGTTACTTGTAATTCATTCGAGAAATGATCAACTAATTTCTGTGAAGGATCTATCCCAATTAAATTATCGCGAGAACCTTTGTGAGCGATGGTTGTATCAAAACTGATCACGGGATAACCGAGTATCATAAAATCAGGGTTGAATGAAGTATTATTTTTATTCTCAATAACTATTTCATTAAAATGAGTTCCTAAAGTTGATGCCAAATGTCCGCCGGCAGAAAATCCCATGATGCCAATATTGTTTGGATTGATATTCCATTCTGTTGCTTTTTCTCTGATCAATTGAATCGCTCTTTCTGCATCTTGCAATGGCACAATTTGTTTGTTCGTCATAAATGAATCATCAGGGATGCGGTACTTTAATACAAAAGCTGCAATACCATGCGCATTAAGTGTTTTAGCTACTTCATATCCTTCATGATCCATTGCCAAACGAGCATAACCACCACCCGGACAAATAATTACAGCAGCTTTTAAACTATCCATTTTTTGAGGAAGAAAAACAATCAATTTAGGAACAGTAATACCGGCAATTCTTCCATTACCCATATCAATTTCTTTTTTGGATGATGCGATATAATTTGGAATAACTCCATCATACAAAGGCATTATCGTTTGTGCTTTGCTCATAAAAGAAGTGATCACAAAAAGACTAATTATTAAGTTTTTCATTGTTAAAAAATAAATTGAAGATAAGAATTGTTACAGCTACCTTATTTTCGCACAAATATCAATCATTGTCGCAACCAAGTGTAGCCATTGTCATACTTAATTTTAACGGAAGAAATTATTTAGATAAATTTCTTCCCTCAGTTATTGCATCATCTTATGCCAATAAAAGAGTGATTGTTGCAGACAATGCATCATCTGATGATTCTATTCAATTAGTAAAAGAAAAATTCCCTTCAGTTGAAATATTGATCAATACACAAAATGATGGTTTTGCAGGTGGATATAATTGGGCATTGAAAAATGTGATAGCAGATTATTATGTGTTATTGAACTCGGATGTGGAAGTAACCGGCAATTGGATTGAACCCATTATTGAATTGATGGAAGCTGATAAAAACATTGCAGCTTGTCAGCCTAAATTATTATCTTATCACAATCCTCATTCATTTGAATATGCAGGTTCTGCGGGTGGTTGGATAGATAGTTTTGGTTATCCTTTTTCTCGTGGAAGAATTTTTGATGTATTAGAAGACGATCATCAGCAATACGATTCTATTGAACAAATATTTTGGGCAAGTGGTGCAGCCATGTTTGTTCGCAGTAAAATTTTTCATGAGATGAATGGATTTGATGCAAGTTTTTTTGCACATCAAGAAGAAATTGATTTATGCTGGAGAATACAACTGGCAGGATATTCCATTTATGCTTGTCCTCAATCCATGGTGTATCATGTCGGTGCCGGAACATTGCCACGTGGCGGACGAAAAGTATTTCTGAACTTCAGGAATAATTTGATCATGTTATCCAACAATCTTACACTGATAGAAAAATTAGTAAAGTTGCCTGTAAGGATTTTTTTGGATGCTGTTTCTGCATGGAAAGGTTTGATTGCTGGTGATATTTACTTTTTTACGGCTATTGTAAAAGCTCATTTTGCTTTATTTTGGTGGTGGGTAGCAGGAAAAAAAACAAAACATGCACCTTCAAAACCCATTGCCACATTGCATGGAGTGTATAAAGGTTCTATTGCATGGAAACATTTTGTAATGCATCAAACAAAGTTTAGCCAAATTGTTGAAAAGAAGCAGTGATAATTTGAATTTGAACCTTATTTTTGCAGCGTAATCAGAAAAATGAATATGTCACAAGAAGTAATAGATAACACGAATAAAGATTTTACCAAGAATTGGGTTAATTCATCCAGATTCTTATTTTATCTGCAGGTATTTGTGGTGATTGCATTTGTTTTTGGCGGATGCTATCGTTTATATGAACAACGATATAAAGGCAAACCTGATATTGAAATTCAGAGCAGTACCAAATATACGCCGGAATACAAGTAAAAAAATTGCTTAAAAATTTTGTAGTGAACTTTAGTTGGCTATTTTTGCACTCCCATTAAAGTTCTTATACAATTAAGCGGAAGTAGCTCATTTGGTAGAGCACGACCTTGCCAAGGTCGGGGTAGCCGGTTCGAGCCCGGTCTTCCGCTCTTAAAAAATCTTCCATCTTTTGGGATGGAATTTTTTTTGGATGCCCCGGTGGTGGAATTGGTAGACA
>CAIRTF010000135.1 GCA_903881425.1 uncultured Chitinophagaceae bacterium
TGTCCCCTGCTGCGGCGCTGTTCATTGCGTGCATGTCCATACTTCACATACCATCGATATAATAATAAAGCTAAATTAGATAACCTTGTAACACGATCAATATGCCCACTGATATCTAACGCTTCTTCTGCTAACAATTCCGTTTTTTCCAAAGAACTTCTGGTGATATGCAATGTTTCAATTTTCTTCTCCAAAGAAATTACTTGTGCTAAAAAATTAAATTTTTGATTATGCTTGGCAAGGTCTTTTGCTTTTTCTAAAATTTTTAAAGCCTGCAATTTCAAGCCTTTATTATATAACAATCTGGCATGATCTAATGCTTCACTTAATTGCAAATCGATATTCTCGGTAGTTTTTAATAATCTTAAACTGGAAAGCAGTTGCTTATATAGATGCGTTTTTAAATTGTTCAATTGAGGCTTTTCAATATTGGCCAGCTTTTTCAATAAAAGCTTTTCATCATAATCATTTAACTTATCTATCGCATCAAATAATTGAACGATTTTAAGGTCTTCTTTGGCTGAACTTCTTTTAATGTAGAGTTTAAAATGCCTTTTTTCCGATTTCTGGAGCGATTTTATCAATTGAAATAATATGTCGGAAGAACGGTTGGACATCATGCATTTTTTATGATAAAAACCAATAGCACAAAGGCTTTCATAAATATTGGCTACTGTTTGGCGTAATTAAAAGAACCATATTTTGTCTTGATTACTTCCAAAAGAGGTTCTACATTCGTTTCAGAAAGTTAATCATACGGCAGAGCAATCGTTAAAGAGGCAAATGTTACAGTCGTTAAAGGCAAAAAAATAAAAGCTGTACAACAGCACAAAGACCGAATACAACTTTTTTCATATGGCAAGCAATCGTTAGAGGCCATTCCGTTTCCACGGAAGGGCTTTCTTTTTTATGGAAAGCGATGCAATATAAAAAAAGGTTAAACAACTTTCGCTATTTAACCTCAATTATTTTTAAGATTTCTTTAATCAATTACAAATCCTTACCGTGGCATTGTTTGTATTTCTTGCCACTTCCGCATGGACAAGGGTCATTTCTTCCAATCTTTGGCCCCACTTTAATGGGTTCATGTTTTACAGGTGTTGATGGATCGATATAGTTTTCATTTCTTCCTGCACCGTCCAATTCATCTTTTTGCGTACGCATTTGACTGAGATCTGTTTTTTGTTGACGGCCTTCACGCAATTGGTTCTCACCGTTTTCAAACGGAACTGCAGCATGACATAAAAATTGAACAATATCTTTATTTACTTCACCATCCATCTGTTTAAACAAATTGAATGCCTCCATTTTATAAATCACCAATGGATCTTTTTGCTCGTAAGTAGCTGTTTGCACACTTTGCTTCAAATCGTCCATTGCACGTAAATGTTCTTTCCATGCATCATCAATAAAACCCAGTGTCACACTACGTTCCAGCGCATTACCTAATTCAGCTCCATTGCTATCTAAAGTTTTTTGCATGTTGGCTAAAACCTGCATGGTTTTTCTTCCTTCATTAAAAGGAACTACCACATTTTCAATATGATTACCTTGTTGTAAACGAATATTTTTAAACACCGGCAATGAATGTTTGGCCAATTCTTGTTTTTTCCTCTGATAATTAGTTATGACTTCATTGTATAATTTTTCGGAAAGATCTTGTTCGGATGATCTGTTTAATTCATCTGCTGTAATAGATGAATCAATACCGAAGTTTACAATCACTGCCAAACGAAATCCTTCATGATCATTTTGTTCTTTGAATGAATTCACCAATCCTTCTGCCACAGAATAAAATGCATTATCTAAATCTAATGCCAATCTTTCTCCAAACAGAGCATGATTACGTTTTGCATAAATTACTGTACGTTGTTTGTTCATCACATCATCATATTCCAACAAACGTTTACGAATACCAAAGTTGTTTTCTTCCACTTTCTTTTGAGCACGTTCAATAGATTTTGTGATCATGCTATGTTGAATCACTTCACCTTCTTTGTATCCGGCAAAATCCATCACTTTTGCAATTCTATCACTACCAAACATGCGCATTAAATCATCTTCTAATGAAACAAAAAATTGAGAAGAACCCGGATCGCCTTGACGACCGGCACGACCACGTAATTGTCTATCAACTCTTCGAGATTCATGTCTTTCAGTTCCCAATATGGCTAAACCACCTGCTTCTTTAACACCAGGACCTAATTTAATATCAGTACCACGACCGGCCATATTTGTTGCAATAGTGATAGCGCCTGCAAAGCCAGCCTCAGCAACGATTTGCGCTTCACGGGCATGTTGTTTAGCGTTCAATACATTATGTGGAATTTGTGCTTGTCGTAACATTCTGCTCAACAATTCACTAACCTCAACTGAAGTAGTACCCACCAGAACTGGACGACCTGCATCACGCAATCTGGTGATCTCATCAATAACGGCTTTATACTTTTCACGTTTGGTTTTATAGACTAAATCCTGCTCATCTTTTCTAATACAATCAATATTGGTTGGAATGGTTACCACATCCAATTTATAAATATCCCACAACTCACCAGCTTCAGTTTCTGCAGTACCCGTCATACCACAAAGTTTGTGATACATTCTGAAATAATTCTGCAAGGTTACTGTTGCATAAGTTTGTGTAGTGGCTTCGATCTTTACATTTTCTTTTGCTTCAATGGCTTGATGCAATCCATCAGAATATCTTCTGCCATCTAAAATACGACCGGTTTGTTCATCTACAATTTTCACTTCACCATTCATTACCACATACTCTACATCTTTATCAAATAAAGTATAGGCTTTTAATAATTGCTGAATGGTATGAATGCGATCTGCTTTAACTGAATAATCATTGATGATAGTTTCTTTTTGATGTAATTTTTCTTCGGCAGAAAGATTCTTATCATTTTCAACTGCTGCCAATGAAACACTGATATCAGGTAACACAAAAAAACTTTGGTCTTCTCCAGCTCTGGTAATTAATTGAATGCCCTTGTCTGT
Source organism: uncultured Chitinophagaceae bacterium (assembly GCA_903881425.1). Classification (GTDB taxonomy): domain Bacteria; phylum Bacteroidota; class Bacteroidia; order Chitinophagales; family Chitinophagaceae; genus CAILAF01. Next base: position 3,004 of record CAIRTF010000135.1, read on the forward strand.
TAATTCAACACTGTTATTTTTTTCATCGATATAAAAATATAATTCCGCATCGGCCTTCGGCATTTCTCTTGATTGATCAGCGAGATAATAATTTTCTGCCTTGTGTAATTTTACTCGAATACCCGGCTCACTTAAATATTTGATCAATGCATTGTTCTTAGGTAAACCGCGCTGAGAGCGGAACAAAGCCAACCCACCATCTTTCGGATCATCATTGCCTTCTGCTATTTTTTTCTTGGCCTCATTTAAGAATTGATTCGTTGCACGTTTTTGAGCCTCTACTAATTTTTCAATTCTTGGCTTTAATTCAAAGAATTGTTCAATGTTATCCTGACGACCAATTGGACCAGAAATAATTAATGGCGTTCTTGCATCATCGATCAATACACTATCTACTTCATCCACCATAGCATAATGATGTTTGCGTTGTACCATTTCATCGGGAGAGTGTACCATGTTATCACGCAAATAATCAAAACCAAATTCATTATTGGTGCCGTAAGTAATATCTGCTAAATAGGCTTTTCTGCGAGATTCACTGTTTGGTTCATGTTTATCAATACAATCAACAGTTAATCCCAACCATTCAAACAAAGTACCATTCCATTCACTATCACGTCTTGCCAAATAATCATTCACTGTTACTAAATGAACACCTTCACCGGTCAAAGCATTTAAATAAGAAGGTAAAGTAGATACCAATGTTTTACCCTCACCGGTTGCCATTTCTGCAATCTTTCCCTGATGCAGTACAATACCACCAATTAATTGTACATCGTAATGCAACATATTCCAGGTAATCTGTCCGCCACCCGCTGTCCAACTATTTTTATAAATAGATTGATTACCATTAATGGTGATATAATCCTTCTTCACAGATAACTCTCTATCCAATTCTGTAACAGTTGAAACCAACTCCGTATTTTCTTTAAATCGATGCGCAGTTTCTTTTACTACAGCAAATGCCTCAGGCAATATTGTTTCTAAAACTTCTTCAATTTTTTTATCTCGTTCCTTTTTTAATTTATCTACTTCCTGATAAATCGCATCTTTTGCATGAATATCTTCTGCTGCTAAATTATCTGCCTGACTTTGTTTAGAAGCAATCTCGTCATCTACTTCTTTCAAATATTCTTTAATGCGTTTTTTAAATTCAACAGTTTTATTACGCAACTCATCATTAGTAAGACTTTGATATTGCTGATAGAACTGATTGATCTTTTCTACGGTTGGAAGTATTTGCGCAACATCTCTTTCGCTTTTATTACCACCCAATATTTTTGATAAAAATTTCAACATAAGTTTTATATCTGATATAAATAATTACGATTTATTGTCAAAAAAAGTGCTACATCAACCTGCTCGCCAAAATGGCACATTGTTTTGAGGCCGCCAAAGGTAAAGAATTTGAGGGCAGAAAGGTTTGTTAAGATGATGGATTTACACAAAACCCGGCGTTGCTTTTACTAATTTTTCAATCTTTCTGTTACCAAGCTTGAATTTTAAGCTTCTTTCTACTACTTTTGCCGCCAATTACTAAAGACACAAGAAATCAATTAGCAGGATACAAACTGTATAACCTGAAACTTGTTTCTCGAAACCTGAAACTTATTCCAATGGCCGGTCAATTAAAAGAAGTTCGTAACAGAATTAAAAGCGTTCAAAGTACGCAGCAGATCACCAAAGCAATGAAGATGATCAGCGCAGCCAAATTGCGTAAAGCACAGGATGCAATTATTCAAATGCGTCCTTATGCAAAGAAGTTGCAGGAAATGTTAAGCAATATTGTGAGCAATGCTGAAGGTGGTTCTAATATTAAATTGGCAGAAGAAAGAAATGTTGAAAAAGTTTTATTGATTGTTATTACCAGTGACCGTGGTTTATGTGGTGGTTATAATTCTAATATTGTGAAGCTGGCTAAATCTACCATTGCCGAAAAATATGAAGCCCAATTTAAAAAAGGAAATGTAACCATTTGGAATATCGGCAAAAAGGGTTGGGAATCAATGACGCGTAACGGATTTAAAACTGATGCTGCTTTTAAAGATATTTTCTTGCAACTGAATTTTGAAAATGTTCAGACTGCTGCACAAGCTGCCATGAAGGCATTTGAAAACAAAGAATTTGATGCTGTTGAAATTGTGTACAGCGAATTCAGAAATGCAGCAACACAACGTTTTGTTTCAGAAAAATTTTTACCTATACCAAAAGTGGAAAATAAATCAAACAATAAAAAATCTGATTTTATTTTCGAACCTGAGAAAGATGCATTAATCGCAGAGTTAATGCCCAAAATTTTAAACACACAATTATACAAAGCAGTATTGGATGCGAATGCCAGCGAACACGGTGCACGCATGACTGCAATGGATAAGGCAAGTGATAATGCCAACGAATTATTGAAGTCTTTAAAAATTTCTTACAACCGTGCAAGACAAGCAGCCATCACAACAGAACTAACGGAAATTGTGAGTGGTGCTGCAGCATTGCAAGGATAAATCTTAATGCGTAGATATGCAGATGTGCAAATTAATTTCGCCTGCACATTCGCACATTTATTAATTTTCACATTATTATGGAACTTTCTGAAATAATACCACATATTGAAGTATTGATCTTTGCCAGCGATAAACCATTAACCGCTTTGGAAATCGTTGAACTCATCAACAATGCATTTGGTTTTTTGGAAGAAAGAGTTTCATTAGATCAAATTGAAAGCGCTTTACAAGGTATCATTGAAAAATACAATTCAGAGTTTTATCCCTTTGAAGTAAAAGAAAGCGGTGGCGGATTTCAATTCCTTACCAAAAAAGATTTTTATAAAACAATTGCACAATTAAATGGCGATAAGTTTCTGAAACGCTTATCCACAGCTGCTTTGGAAACATTGGCCATCATTGCTTATAAACAACCCATTACTAAAGGTGAAATAGAAGCCATTCGTGGGGTGAATAGTGATTACAGCGTGCAAAAATTATTAGAAAAAGAACTAATCGTGATTGCCGGAAGAAATGAACTCATGCCCGGACACCCATTGATTTATACCACTTCAAAAAATTTCATGGATTATTTTGGTATTAATTCAACCGATGATTTACCAAAGATCAGAGAAGTATTGGCAGATCAGATCATTGAAGGAACTATGATCAATCCTGAGGATTTTACCAGCAATACTGCATTCGAATCACAGCAAGAAATCATCAGCGATATAGCCGTAAATGAAGAAGGTGAATTGATTGAGAAAAAAGAAGATGAAACGCAGACTGAAGAAAATCCCTCTGAAGAATAATCCATTCTTTTAACCGTATCATTTCAATTCACAAATCTTAACTCATGTTATTATCTTCGCAACATGAGCAGTCAACTTTCCAATGAGCAGTTAATTAAAGTAGCCCAAGAGTTTGGAACGCCTTTGTATGTGTATGATGCAGATAAAATAACTGAACAATATCATAAGTTGACCAATGCCTTTACAAAAAGTGATGTAAAAATATTTTATGCCTGTAAAGCCCTCACGAATATTAATATTCTTAAACACATTAAAAATATTGGTGCCAATATTGATTGCAGCTCTATCAATGAAGTTAAATTAGCGTTGCATGCGGGTTTCAGCCCTCATAATATTTTATATACTTCTAACGGAATTGCTTTTGATGAAATTGAAGAAGCAAAAAATATTGGTGTTCATATTAATATCGATAGTATTTCTAATTTAGAAAAGTTTGGAAAAAAATTCGGTCATTCTTACCCCGTTGGCATTCGCTTACGTCCTAATATTTTAGCAGGTGGTAATTTAAAAATTTCGACAGGGCATGATAAAAGTAAATTCGGAATTCCTGTTGATCAGATCAATGAAATTTTGTCTGTTGTAAAAAAATATGATTTGTTTATTAAAGATCTGCATATTCATACAGGCAGCGAAATAAAAGATGTGGAAGTTTTTGTAAAAGGAATTGAAGTATTGTTTGATATCATCCCTCATTTTAATGAATTGGAGTTTATAGATCTGGGTGGCGGATTTAAAGTGCCTTATAAAGATGGTGATGGAGAAACAGATATTAATTTATTGGCTCAAAAAGTTAATGAAGCGTTTGCCAATCATCCCAATCCAAATGGAAAGCCCTTACAGATTTGGTTTGAGCCGGGTAAATTTTTAGTGAGTGATTGTGGTTATTTCATCACACAAGTCAATGTTATCAAACAAAACACTAACACCACTTTTGTTGGCGTGAATAGCGGATTCAATCATTTAATTCGTCCCATGTTTTACGATGCTTATCACCGCATTAAAAACATCAGCAATCCAAACGGTTCAACAAAGAAGTATGCAGTAGTAGGAAATATCTGCGAAACCGACACTTTTGCCTGGGATAGAGAATTGAATGAAGTACATGAAGGAGATTACTTGGTATTTTACAATGCCGGTGCTTATGGTTTTGAAATGAGCAGCAATTTTAATTCACGTTTTAAACCTGCTGAAGTTTTAATTAAAGAAGGCAAAGTTTATTTAATAAGAAGAAGAGATACATTTGATGACTTGTTGAAAAATCAAATTGAAGCTTTATAATCAATGATCGAAATAAAAAACATAAAAAAATCTTTTGGCGATAAAGTGATATTGGAAGATATCAGTGCAGTGATGCAATCGGGCAAATGCAACCTCATCATTGGTACGAGTGGAAGCGGTAAGACTGTTTTAACCAAATGTATTGTAGGATTATTTCAACCCGATTATGGAGATATTTTATACAATGGTGTGAATGTATTGCAGATGAGCAACGAACAAAGGAAAGAACTGCGCCAGCAAATAGGCATGTTGTTTCAAGGTTCTGCTTTATTTGATTCGATGACCGTTGAACAAAACGTTCGGTTTCCTTTAGACATGTTTACCAATTTACCTTTAGCCGAAAGAACCAAACGCGTGAATGAAGTTTTGGAAAGAGTGAACTTAAAAGATACCAATAAAAAATATCCTGCTGAAATTAGCGGTGGCATGAAAAAAAGAGTGGGCATTGCCAGAGCCATTGTATTGAATCCGAAATATTTGTTTTGCGATGAACCCAATTCGGGATTGGATCCGCAAACATCTTTATTAATCGATAAATTGATCAAAGACATCACCAATGATTTTAATATCACTACTATTGTAGTAACACATGACATGAATAGTGTTATGGAGATAGGTGATAATATTGTTTACTTGCATCAGGGAAGAAAACAATGGGAAGGCAGTAATAAAGATATCATATTCAGTAAAGACGAATTACTCAACAATTTTATTTTCGCCTCCGATTTTTTACAAGATGCCAAACAATTACGTATGATGGAAGCACAAGGCAAAACCATCAATTAAGTTTCTTAAAAATTTGTTAGAAGTCTGCTTTATTTTTCTTTTCATTAAACTACATATTACATCGTCAGTCTTTATTACATTAACTAAAAAATGTAACCATGAAAAAAGTATTCTTCTTATTAATCGGTGCCACACTTACAATTGGTGCAATGGCACAAGACTCAACCAGAAAAGCTGGTATGAAAGATCTTCGCAAAGACATTCGCGATAAACGTGCCGACAAAGCTGCACGTGCTGCGGATATTAAAGCCGGTGATAAAACAGCTGCAAAAGCTGAAACAGCCGATATCAAATCTGATAAAAAAGATATTCAAGGCGATAAAAAAACTTTACAAAGTGAAGGTGTTAAACATCCTATTCGCAGAGCTGACAGGCAAATTCATAAAATAAACAAAGCCAAAAAAGCAGGATAAATTTTTTGTGAATGAATAAAACCCGTCAAAATGTTTGACGGGTTTTTTATTACAATATTTCTATCTTTATTTTATGAAAAAGATTTTTTTTTATTTACTGGTTTTATCCATCATTCCGGCTAAAGCTTATTTACAGGAATCAAGAGATACTCTTGCACCTTATTTAAAAAGCAGAGCCATTCCTGATTTTAAAATATTACAATTAGATAGTACAACATATTATACAAGAGATAGCTTACCGGCAAAAAAACCAATTGTTATTATTTATTTCAGTACAGAATGTAATCATTGTCAGTACGAGGCCAAACAAATTGCACAACACATGGATAGTTTAAGTTATGCTTATTTTGTTTGGATAGATTATCATCATAGCATTAACGAAATTGCAGCTTTTGGAAATAAATATGGCCTTTCTCAATTCAGCAACATAAAACTGGGAAAGGAAATTGGTTTTAAAATCATTCCATATTATCGCATTGAATTTACTCCGTTTATTGCAGTGTACGAACGTTTAGGCCATCGGTTTATAAAAGAATTCAGAGAACCGCCTAAAATATCGGAGTTATATAATGCAATTGAAACAATTATTGTTAATTAGTGTTTATCAGTTTCATCAATCTTATTTTCTATTGCATTCTTAGTTATCCTACATTTGCAGCGCAAAATAAATTCTCATCTCAATAAAATTTCTTTTATGAAAGTTACAGTAGTAGGTGCCGGTGCAGTGGGTGCAACCTGTGCCGATAATATTGCCCGTAAAGAATTGGCTTCAGAATTAGTGTTATTAGACATTAAAGAAGGTATTGCAGAAGGTAAGGCTCAAGACATGATGCAGACCGCTGCATTATTGGGTTTTGATACAAAAATTATTGGCAGCACCAATGATTATACTAAAACTGCAGGAAGTGATGTAGTGGTAATTACATCCGGCTTGCCACGCAAACCTGGTATGACTCGTGAAGAGTTGATTGGTGTAAATGCTGGCATTGTAAAAGGTGTAACTGAAAATATTTTAAAACACTCTCCTAATGCGATCATCATTGTAATCAGTAATCCGATGGATACAATGACCTACTTAGCATTAACTTCTACCGGCTTACAAAAAAATAAAATTATTGGAATGGGAGGCGCATTGGATAGTGCCAGATTTAAATATCAATTGAGTCAGCATTTAGGTTGTTCACCAGCTGATTTGAATGCTATTGTTGTTGGCGGACATGGAGATACCACCATGATTCCATTGATACGTTTAGCTACATGGAACAGTGTACCTGTAACAAATTTTTTATCAAAAGAACAGCAAGAAAAAATTGTTGCCGATACAATGGTGGGTGGTGCAACATTGACTAAATTAATCGGCACTTCTGCATGGTATGCACCAGGTGCAGCTGGAGCAAGTTTAGTAGAAAGTATTTTACGTGATGAAAAGAAATTAATTTCTTGTTGCGTTGCATTAGATGGTGAATACGGACAAAAAGATATTTGCTTAGGCGTGCCTGTTGTAATAGGAAAGAATGGTTGGGAAAAAATTGTTGACTTCGGTTTGAATGCAGAAGAGCAAGCTTTATTTAATAAGAGTGCTGATGCAGTAAGAAGTATGAATGATGTTTTGAAAACATTATAAAAAGATTTCAATAAATAAAAAAGCCTTTCAAATTTGAAAGGCTTTTTTATTTAATCATATCAATTGCATTTTCAGCAATCTTTTCAATATTCTGTAATTCCATACATTTAAAATGTTTCTTGGGGCAAACATCATATCCAATTTTAGAACATGGCCTGCAACCTAAACCTGAAACTTGAAACTTGAAATTTGAAACTTCTTTATTACCATAATAAGGCTGCATACCAAACTCAGGAACAGTATTACCCCATACAGAAATAATTTTTTTTTGCAAAGCGGCTGCAATGTGCATCAGACCTGTATCGTGTGAGATAATGAGCTTTGATCTTCTGATTAAATCGGCACTTTCATTCAAATTAAATTTACCGCAGGCATTATAAATTTTAATAGTATCAACAGATGCTATCTCATTTCCATTTTCTGCATCTTCTTTTCCGCCCAATAAAATAATCGGGTAATTAATATTGGCGCATAATTCTTTCAGTTTATGTACGGGTAATTTTTTTGTATTGTGTGCAGCACCAATTACAATTCCTATAAATCCATGCATGTGCGATGTAGGAATATCTGTTTCTCTCACTACATCTTTTTCCGGAATAAAATAATCCAACCCTTTTCCGTCATTGATCACATTAAAGCTTTTCAGCGTTGCTAAGTAACGATCAACAATATGAATATCAGGAAGTCGATTTATTTTCAGGGTTGTAAGTAACCACTTTTGAATGTTCAATTTATTGAAAGAAAAACTTTTCGTTTTTAATGCACTTTTCACTTTTAATGTTCGGAGATTATGGTGCAGATCGATGATATAATCGTAGGCTTCTATTTTTAATTCATGCATCATTAATTCCCAACTTTCATCCAGCAATAATAATTTATCGATATAAGGATTGTGTTCCAGTATATTTTTAAAACGCTTCTTCGTTAAAAAATGAACTTCAGCATCAGGTACTTGTTGCTTCAAACAACGAATGACGGGTGTAGTTAAAACAATATCGCCAATAGAAGAAAATCGGATGATGAGAAATTTACCCCTCACCCCTAAAGGGGAATTATTATTTGCTTGCTTACTCATCTTACTGCAAAGAAACAGAACTTATCAATTCCCCCTTCATGGGTTAGGGCATTTCCACATAATTCAAATCTTTATGGAAAGTTTCTTCAGTAAAATAGAATGCAATTAAAGTGATGGTCATTACAACAATACCTGTAAGAATACCGCTGTTGATTAAAGTCCAGCCCCAAGATTTTTGAAACAAATCTAGAAACATCAAATTGATCAAAGGCAATGCACCACGAACCATATTGGGAATAGTGGTTGCAGCAGTTGCACGCAAATTGGTACCAAAATGTTCTGCACCCATGGTAATAAAAATTGCCCAGAAGCCTGTGCTGAAGCCCAATAATGCACAAATGGTATACATCGATGAATCAGAATGATTATAACTGCTGAAGAATACAATCAAACATATGATGCATAAGATATAATATAACAGCAATGCTTTTTTTCTGCTTTTAAAATATTGTGCCACTAATCCAACAAACATATCGCCGATAGCAATAGCTGCATACGCAAACATGATAGATTTACCACTATCAATAGTAGTTGAACCGAACATCGCCTTACCAAAACGATCGCTTTGATTAACTAAAATACCTATTACATACCAAGTAGGCAAACCAATTAAAATAGCGAGCAAATATTTTTTAAATCGATCCCATTTATTAATAAGCATAAAAAAATTTCCACGTACTACATTAGCTGCTTTTACTTCTTTAAACATGCCACTTTCTGCAACACTAACACGTAATAATAACAATGCAATACCTAACCCGCCACCAATTTTATAACACAAGCGCCAATCGTTCGTAAGTTTATAAGTAAAGTATGCAACCACTGCACCACTCAATCCAATGCCGGCCACCATTGATGTTCCGATGCCTCGTTTGTTTTGCGGCAACAATTCGCTCACTAATGTAATACCGGCACCTAATTCTCCGGCTAATCCTAATCCTGCTACAAAACGACACCAAGCATATTGATCTACAGTTGTAATATAACCTGTAATAAAATTGGCAATAGAATATAAAATAATGGAGCCAAACAACACACTCAGTCTACCTTTTTTATCGCCCAATACACCCCATAAAATTCCACCGATCAATAAACCGGTCATTTGCCAATTAATAACATGGGTACTATCTGTCAATAGAGTTGCATCTGTTGCACCAACACCCAACATGCTTGATTTTTTAACAATGGTAAACAAGAGCAAATCATAGATATCAACAAAATAACCCAATGCAGCAACAATGACTGCCAAAGAAAAAACACCATGTTGTTTTTGAGTGTGGGGCATAGCAAGAAATTATTTCTAAATATAATCACCAAATTATTCTTCTACAAAATTCAAATCCTTTCCATAAGTTTCTTTAGTATATAAAGCAGAGATAACAGCAACAATCATTACTATTACACCGGTTAATAATCCACCTGTCAGATAACTTACATGCGGAATAAATCTCAAACCTTTAAACAACAGCAAAATTAATGGTAGTGAGCCTCTTACCATATTGGGAATAGAGATGGCCGCCGATGCACGCAAGTTTGTTCCGAATTGTTCTGCGCTCATCGTAATATATAAAACAGAAATACCCGAACCCAAACCTAATCCTGCGCAGATCAAATACATATTCGCTGCATTGCCGCCGCTTTGTAAAAAATATAACGCAATAAAAATAGTAGTGATGCCATAGAAAATAAATAAAGTCTTTTTACGACTCTTGATATAGTTACTCAATAATCCTGCACCCATATCGCCAAACACTAATGCAGCATATTGAAATAAGACTGCTTTTGCAGGATCAATATTTTCAATCCCGAATTCTTTCCCGAATTTATCAGAGAAAGTAATCAACACCCCAATCATATACCAAACAGGTAAACCAATTAATGTTCCTCTTAAGTATCTGAAAAATCTTTCTTTGGTTGTAAAGAACATCAAAAAATTACCTCTTTCAATTGTACTTGATTTTATTTGTGCAAACATAGAACTCTCCATCACACTCACTCTTAAAAACAATAAAAGGATTCCCATGCCACCACCTACATAATAACACAGGCGCCAATTATCATTGGATAATTTAAAAACAAAATAAGCAGTGATAGCACCAAATACACCTGTAGTGGCAATAATGGTTGAAGCAATACCTCTTTTTTCTTTCGATAACATTTCACTCACCAATGTGATACTGGCACCCAACTCTCCTGCCAAACCAAAGCCGGCAATGAATCTCAGCACAGCATACTGACTCGCATCATTTACAAATCCATTAGCGATTGTTGCAACCGAATACAAAACAATGGAACCGAACAACACACTTAATCTTCCTTTTTTGTCACCCATGATTCCCCAAATAATACCACCCAATAACTGTCCGATCATTTGCAGACTCAAAATATTTTCTCCCTGAATCAATACTTGATTTTCAGATAAACCCAATGATGCTAAACTTGGTTTGCGAATGATGTTGAATAATAAGAGATCGAATATGTCAACAAAAAAACCCAATGCACCAACAATCACTGCTAATGAAAAAACACTTTGTTGTTTAGATGACATGAATAATTTATTTTTTCTTTCCGGGTGAAAATAGTTTTACTAAAACAGGACCGGAAGTAACCAATACAATTCCTAATACAATTACTTCCAAATGTTGTTTCAAATCAAAGTGAAATTGATTGAATATCCATTGTTGCAAAAAATGCCCGGCAATGATCATTGTAAAAACCCATGCAACACAACCGATGATATTGAAAAAGGAAAATTTATTTTTATCCATTTGAACGATACCCGCAACAATGGGCGCAAATGTTCTGATGATAGGAATAAATCTGGCAATGATAATGGCACCCCCACCATTCTTCTCATAAAATTCATGTGCCTGTTCTAAATATTTTTTCTTGAATAAAAAATTATCATCCCATTGATACATAGCAGGGCCCACTTTTTTTCCAAACCAATATCCTATAGAGTTGCCAACGATACCTGCAATAGAGATTAATGTAATTAATACGAACAAATCAATCCATTCATTATTAAAATTCTGCAAACCAAAAATTTGCAAGAACTCGTAAGCCAATCCAGGCTTACCATTTACACCTTCATGACAATAAATACCGGCAACAAACAACAAACTATCGCCAGGTAAAAAAAATCCCGCAAACAATCCTGTTTCTGCAAATACCACA
>CAIRTF010000136.1 GCA_903881425.1 uncultured Chitinophagaceae bacterium
ATCGAAATACTTTGCAGTAATTGTGTAGCGTTGCTCATGATGATTGTTTTAATATTTATAAATATTCTTCAAAACAATTATCAAGTGGAGATAAAGTACTTACTAAATGAGTTTTTTACAATTCCCTTTTGCGTTGTGGAAATAAAAAAGCTCATCCGGTAAGTCAGATGAGCTTGAAATATATAAAGCGATATTATCGCAATGAATCAAACTTTACTCTGACTTATCTCTATCATTCGTTTATAAACGAATAAATGGAGTTTGCACCTTCTGTTGAATGAGTAATTCAACAGGGTTGCAAAGGCTTCATCGGGCCAATCCCTCTGCCTTTCTTGATAAGTTATTTGTTAAAGAACTGATACAAATGTATAAGTGAATAATTGATATTGCCAAATATTTTTTTTAGAAAACTTTCTTGATTCTTTGAAAGTATTATCTGTATTGAATTTCAGAGGCTTTAAAATTCTTTAAAATTCTTTAAAATTAGTAGGATAAACTCCTATGCATAAAAATTACTCATGCAACTTTTTTGCTTGCCTCTTGTTGTTATCTTTACTTTCTTACTATGGCAAAACAAAAAAAAATAGCAATCTTTTCTACTGACGATGAACAAATTCATGTATTTGGTGCACGTGAACATAATTTAAATAACATTGATATTTCTATTCCAAAAAATAAATTAGTAGTATTTACCGGAGTAAGTGGTAGCGGTAAATCTTCTTTGGCTTTCGATACTATTTATAATGAAGGCCAGCGTCGTTACATGGAAAGCTTCAGTGCTTATGCACGACAATTTATTGGAGATATGGAAAGACCTGACGTTGACAAAATAACAGGCTTATCGCCGGTGATCTCTATCGAACAAAAGACTACCAATAAAAATCCGCGTTCAACAGTTGGCACTGTTACCGAAGTGTATGATTTTATGCGTTTGTTGTTCGCACGAATTGGGGAAGCGTATAGTTACAACACCGGAAAAAAAATGGTGAAATTCAGCGAAGAAGAAATTGTAGAAAATATTTTTAAAAAATTCAAAGGCAAAAAAATTTCCCTATTAGCACCTATTGTGAGAGGAAGAAAAGGGCATTATCGCGAATTGTTTGAAGAGATCCGTAAAAAAGGGTTTGTAAAAGTTAGAGTAGATGGTGAAGTAAAAGATATCACCGCAAGAATGCAAGTGGATCGATATAAAATTCATGATATTGAAGTAGTAGTCGATCGTTTAGCTGTTACTGATGATATGAAAACAAGATTGAGTCAGAGTGTGCAACAAAGTTTAAAGATGGGGAAAGACTTGATGTTTTTATTATTGAATGATACGGATAAAGTTCTTCAATATAGCAAGCAACTGATGTGTGAAGACACCGGTATCAGTTACGAAGAACCAAGCCCCAATGCATTCTCATTCAATTCACCTTATGGTGCTTGTCCAACTTGTAAAGGATTGGGTAATGTGTATACTATTGATATGGATTTGGTGTTGCCTGATAAAACTTTAAGCGTAAAAGATGGCGGTATTCATGCGTTGGGCGGAGAAAGAGAATCGAGTGTTTATCGTCAAGTAGCAGAGTTTGCACGAAAACATAAGATCAATTTAGATAAACCAATTAAAGATTTATCAAAAGAACAATTGGATTTGTTATTGTATGGCGATAAAAATATAACATCAACATTAGATGTAATACTGGATGATGAAAATATTCCTTTGGAATATACAGGCAGTTATGAAGGAATTATTCCTATGCTGAAAAGATGGTTTATATCGCCGCAAAGTAACGAAGGCTTAAGAGCATGGGTGGAAAGATATATGAGTTTGGAAACTTGTCCTACTTGTGAAGGAGCAAGATTGCGCAAAGAAAGTTTGTGGTTTAAGATCGATGAAAAAAATATTGCGGCGTTAAGCAATATGAATTTAGATAAATTGATGATGTGGTTTGTTGGTATTGAGAAAAGATTAAGCAATAAACAAAATGCAATTGCCAAAGATGTTTTAAAAGAAATAAGAGAACGATTGCAGTTTTTATTGGATGTTGGATTAACTTATCTTTCCTTACACAGACCTTCTAAAACCCTTAGTGGCGGTGAATCTCAGCGAATCCGATTGGCAACACAAATTGGTTCTCAATTACAAGGCATCACTTATATTTTAGATGAGCCGAGTATTGGTTTACATCAAAGAGATAATCATCGTTTGATAGGTGCTTTAAAAAATTTAAGAGATATTGGTAATAGTGTTTTAGTAGTGGAGCATGATAAAGATATTATGTTGTCTTCCGATTATTTAGTTGACATTGGACCGAAAGCAGGAAAGTATGGTGGTAATATTGTTGCACAAGGTTCTCCAAAACAAGTGCTTGAATCTAATTCTGAAACAGCACAGTATCTGAATGGAAAAAAATCAATTGAGATTCCTGTTGAAAGAAGACAAGGCAATGGAAAATTTATTGAGTTAAAGGGATCGAATGGAAATAATTTAAAAAATGTAGATGTAAAATTCCCTTTAGGAAAATTAATTGTAGTGAGTGGAGTAAGCGGCAGCGGTAAATCAACCTTGATTAATGAAACACTATATCCTTTATTATCTAAACATTGTTATGATAGTAAAGGTAATCCAATGGAATATAAGACCATCAAGGGTTTGGAGCAGATTGATAAAGTGATTGAAATTGATCAATCACCTATTGGCAGAACACCCAGAAGCAATCCTGCAACCTATTGTGGATTCTTTACCGAAATCAGAACTTTGTTTGCATCAGTACCCGAAGCAAAGATTCGCGGTTACAATGCAGGCAGATTTTCTTTCAATGTAAAAACAGGCAGATGCGATGTTTGCGAAGGCGGTGGTATGCGTGTAATTGAAATGAATTTCTTGCCCGATGTGTATGTGCATTGCGAAAAATGTAATGGTAAACGATACAATCGTGAAACGTTAGAGATACGATATAAAGGGAAATCAATCAGTGATGTATTGGATATGACGGTTGATGAAGCCTGCGATTTTTTTAATGCAGTGCCATGGTTATACAGAAAAATAAAAGTGTTGCAGGATGTTGGATTGGGATATATCACTTTAGGTCAATCGGCTGTAACGCTTAGTGGTGGTGAAGCACAGCGTGTGAAGTTATCAACCGAATTAGGTAAAAAAGATACCGGTAAAACATTTTATATTCTGGATGAGCCCACAACCGGCTTACATTTTCAGGATATAAAATTATTGATGGATGTAGTGAATAAATTGGTTGACAGAGGAAACACTGTTCTTATTATTGAGCATAATTTGGATGTGATAAAATTAGCAGATCATATTATTGATCTTGGTCCGGAAGGTGGTGATGGCGGCGGAAAAATTTTATTTGAAGGAACTCCCGAAGAAATGATCAAGAACAAAGAAAGCCATACAGCGAAGTTTTTGAAAATTGAAATGAATTAGTGAGTGAAAGGTTTTATCATTTCAATATGATCAATCCCATCTTCATCATACACATCACTGCTTTGTATAAAACCCAATGACTCATAAAACTTTTTCAAATACAATTGTGCACCAATTTTTATCGGGCCTTCTTCAAACAATTCATAACATTTTTTGATGGATTGATCCATCAATGCTCTGCCTGCTCCGTTTTTTCTGAATGCAGGAGAAGATACTACTCTGCCAATACTCATTTGTTCATATACTTTCCCCGGTGCAAATAATCTTGCAGCAGCAATTAACTGATCGTTATACCAACCCATTAAATGAAAACTGAATTGATCCTTATTATCCATATCTAAAAAAACACAATTCTGTTCCACCACAAACACTTCACTGCGCAGTCTTAGAATAGCGTATAATTCAGCCGGAGTAAGACTTTCAAAAGGTTTGAATACCCAATTCATTGTTAACTGACTCATGATGCAAAATAATCAACTATTGTCAATACTGTATAAACATTGCTATTCGGGTTTTATTTTGCAATTTTGCCGACTATTGAATCAGCAGTACAAGAGTGCGATGCAACAAAAGTTGATAAGCGATTTAAAGCTGGGTTCATAAAAAAAATAACATGCAAAAAAAGATTGCCATTATTGGAGCCGGACCTGCAGGTTTAACTGCGGCATATTTATTGGGTAAAGCAAAGCAGGATGTTACTGTGTTTGAAAAAGATCCGCAATATGTGGGTGGTATTTCGCGAACAGAAACTTATAAGGGTTATAGTTTTGATATTGGCGGGCATCGTTTTTTTAGCAAGAGTAAAGAAGTGGAAGATTTCTGGACAGAAATTTTGAGTGATGAAATGTTAGAGCGTCCGCGCAGTTCACGTATTTATTATAATCATAAATTTTTTGCGTACCCATTGGCAGCGTTTGAAGCATTGCGCAAATTGGGAATTATAGAAAGCACTTTATGTGTATTGAGTTATTTAAAAGCAAAAGTATTTCCAATAAAAGATGCGCAGAATTTTGAAGATTGGGTAACCAATCAATTTGGAAAAAGATTGTTTAATATTTTTTTTAAAACATACACAGAAAAAGTTTGGGGTATTCCTTGTAATGAAATCTCTGCTGATTGGGCTGCGCAAAGGATTAAAGGCTTGAGTTTAAGTTCTGCAATTTGGAACGCAGTATTTAAATCAAAAGCCAATGGCGGAAAAGATAAAGTAATCAAAACTTTGATTGATAGTTTCAGATATCCGAAGAAAGGCCCTGGTATGATGTGGGAGCGTTGTGTAGAAAAAAGTAAAGCGTTGGGTGTGAAGATTGAAATGAATACGGGTGTGAAAGAAATTTATTTTGCAGATAATAAGTGGAGCGTGAAAACCAATACGGGCAATAGTTTAGAAGGATTTCATTATGTTTTATCCTCGGCACCCATGCGTGAATTGATTGCTGCTGTTCATCCAAAATTTCCGGAAAAAGCATTTAATGCATCGCAACAATTAAGTTATCGCGATTTTATAACGGTGGTCTTAATTTGTAAAGATGAAGATGCATTCAGTGATAACTGGATATATATCCATGACCCGAATGTAAAAGTTGGACGTATTCAAAATTTTAAAAGTTGGAGTCCATATATGGTGCCCGATGCAAATATGGCTTGTTATGGCTTAGAATATTTTTGTTTTGAAGGAGATGGATTATGGACAAGCTCTAACGAAGATTTGATTAATCTTGGTAAAAAAGAAATTGAACAAATTGGATTAACCAAAGGAGTGAATGTGGTAGATGGATATGTAGTGCGTCAGCCAAAAGCATATCCGGTGTATGATCATTCATACAAACAAAATGTTGATGCCGTAAGAGAAGCATTGAAAGAGTATCCCGGATTATATTTAGTTGGAAGAAACGGGATGCATAAATACAATAATCAAGATCATAGCATGATGACAGCGATGTTGGCTGCAAAAAATATTATTGCTGGTAATGAATTATATGATCTATGGAATGTAAATGAGGATGCTGAATATCATGAGGGTGGTATGCGTGGTGCAGAGCAAACAGAAAAAATTGCTGAACGATTAGTGCCGACTTCAATTAAGAATTAGTAATTATAAATTAATAATTGAAAGCCATCAACAAAATTGATGGCTTTTATCATTTCATCGTTCTATCTTCCTGCCACAGTTGGTATCACCGGTAAACTTTCATTGCCGGTTTCACTTAAACTTTGTACACCAAAAAAATAATTATCTTTTGAATAAGGCAATCTCATTTGTGTTTCTGTTATAAAGAATTTCTTCTGCCAAACGGCACTGGTCGTTTCTCTCATTAAAATATAATACCCTTTTACTTTACCGTGCTGTGGTGCCTTCCACGATAGTGAAGTATAATTTTCCAATCTTCTTGTTTCTACTTTTACTTCTTCGGGAACAGATGGTGCTTTTGCCAGATTGGCGAGGTTTGACAAATTAACGGCTGTATTTTTTCTTAAATATTCAAAGTCCATGAACTCCGGTAAATCACCATATTGAATATTATTTTCTTTTCTCACATCCTGATGTTGATGGTAATAATTTTCATTCATCTCAGTAATTCTAACTGCGGCAAAACCGTTTTGAACATAAGGAGAATGATCTCCACCACGTAAAAATCGATCATTGCGATATACCATTACTACTTCAATATTCTCCACATATCTTTCACCGATCTCTTTTACGTAACGTGCCAATTGTCTTGCCCTGCCATCATTTTCTAAACCTAAGTTTCTGATATTGGTGGCCACTCTTCCTGTATCCAACACAGATAAGCCTTCACTAAAAACACGGATGCGTGTGTTATCAATAATATTTGTTTCGCTGCTATTATTGCTGCCCATAATATCATTATTCAAAACGCCTTCAATTTGCCAACTTTCTTTTTTTGCTTTGTTCGCCATGAATTGCGCACCTAATAAACCCTGTTCTTCGCCACTGACTGTTACAAAAATGATGGTGGCAGGAAAACTATGTTTACTCATAATACGTGCACATTCTAATACAGCGGCAGAGCCACTTCCATCATCATTGGCACCCGGCGCATCCATTACACTATCCATTACATTGGTACGCATATTATCCAAGTGGCCACTGATAATGAATATTCTTTTATCATTCGGGTCAGTACCTTTTAAAGTGGCTACCACATTGCCTAAAATAATATCTCTGTTCACTCTTCTGCCATCGGGTTTATAAGTAACAGTATCAATAAATGCAGATAATCTTCCACTGCTTTGTTTGGCAAATTCATTGAATTTATTCAATACCCAATTTCTTGCTGCACCAATACCACGTAAAGAATTGTTTTGTGTGCTTAATGTATTTCTTGTACCAAATGAAACCATTGTATTGATATAGGATTTCAAAGAATCTGTTGAAACTTCTTTCACCATTTGTGCAATCTCAGAATCACGATTGATGATGGTTTGGGAAAAAGAAAGGCCATTAATTATTAGAAAGGCTAACGAAAAGACTATTTTTTTCATAAAAGGTTAGTTAATGATTAAAGATAGGGAAGATGATTATTGTATTTTTCGATTTTGTATAAATGGGGCTTACCATGCAATAAAAATAATTTTCATATTAGGCTAAAAATAGATGAATTGCAGTCCTGGTAAGGGTTAGCCAATAAATAATATGCTAAATAAAATTTGGTTCTTTCGTAATTTTTATTACCTTTTGTCTGTTATTAAGTACCAAAACACCCCCCCCCAGATGGAATCTTCTTTACATACGAATGATATATTCGTATCATCTACTGTTTATGATATGATGGTGATTGAAGTAAACAATCGCCTATTACAAACCAAGCAATTGCATTATCAAATACAAGATGCGGCTAAAAAAATTTTACGCAAAGGCAGTTTTACGGGTTGCAGCATTCAGTTGCGATTAAATACTTTATTTGAAGGGGATTATACATTAATATTGGAACAAGAAAAGGAATATTTATTTACAACGCATTTTAAGAAATGCAATGAAGATGATCTGTCAGAACATCATTATCCTTATTACAAATTAAATGCAGTGTAGAGATTTTCTTCTTCATCAATACTTGTACTTTTCTTTCCATCTTTCTTTTAAAAATTTGCGTAATTCATTTTCTCTTGCATTTTGTTGTGGCTCATAAAATACAGTGCCAGCAATTTCTTTCGGTAAATATTCCTGCTCAATAAAATTATTTTCGCCCAAATGTGAGTACTGATAATCTTTTCCGTAATTCATATCTTTCATCATCCTCGTTGGTGCATTGCGAATATGCAAGGGCACAGGCAAATCGCCATATTGCTGAATGGCTCTTGAAACAGCCGCAATGGTATCAACAACTGCATTACTTTTTGCACTTGATGCTAAATAAATAGCACATTGCATTAAAATAATGGTTGCTTCGGGGTAACCAATTTTATTTACAGCATCAAATGTGCTGTTTGCTAAAAGCAATGCATTCGGATTGGCATTACCAATATCTTCACTCGCCAAAATCACCATTCTTCTTGCAATAAATTTTACATCTTCGCCTCCATCAATCATTCGCATTAACCAATAGGCAGCAGCATTCGGATCACTTCCACGAATGCATTTGATGAATGCCGAGATAATATCATAATGTTGCTCACCTTGCTTATCATACAAAGCAATTTTTTTTTGTGCAACTTTCATTACCTCCTCATCCGTAATAATGATGTCCTTTTTATTGGATGATGTAACCACCAACTCTAATAAGTTCAATAATTTTCTTGCATCGCCACCACTGATATTGATTAAGGCTGTTGTTTCCTTTAAATCAATTCTATATTGTTGAAGGATGCTATCTTTCGTAATAGCTTGATTCAATAATTCTATCAAACCCTTCTCCTGCAAGGGTTTCAATACATACACTTGACAACGACTTAACAATGCAGAATTAACTTCGAAAGATGGATTCTCTGTTGTTGCACCAATTAATGTGATTATTCCTTTTTCTACTGCACCGAGTAATGCATCTTGCTGGCCTTTATTGAAACGATGAATTTCATCTATAAATAAAACAGCTTGTGATGTTTGTTTTGCTTCTTCAATTACTTCCCTCACCTCTTTCACGCCACTGCTGATTGCACTTAATTGGAAATAAGGAACAGATAAAGTATGCGCAATAATATTTGCAATCGTTGTTTTACCAACACCTGGTGGTCCCCATAAAATCATCGAAGGAATTTTATGCTGCTCAATCGCATTGCGTAAAATACTTCCTTTGCCGGTTAGGTGTTCTTGCTCAACTAAATCATCTAAAGTTTGCGGACGCAATCTTTCCGCTAAAGGAGCATGCTCATTCATAATGGAAAACTAAGAAAAAGGAATGAGCCGGTAAAACATGTAAATAAAAAGTACATTTATTCCTTCTCAAATAAACCTGCGTATAATTTTAGAAACTTGAATGTTTCAAACACATGAATGAGTAATGTAGTAGCAAAGAAGATCATAAAATATAAAATACCTTTTACAACACTCAGCATAAACTCAGGTGTTACACCTGTCATGTTTTTTTGAGTAGCAATTGTTTGATCGATAAATGAATTTAACAAGGACGGCTTATATAAAAGTGTAATGCCCTGAAATAAAATGGAAATAATAAAAAATAAAGAAATATAGGCAGTTGTTTTGATCAATGAACGAAGCGATGGTTTGCATTTTTTTAATTGATCAATTCCTTTAATTAAAAAAATAAAACTTGTAATGATATACACCACAACAGCACACATAATCAATACCGGAATTAAAGTAGCAGGATTGCCTAATGAAATTATTAACATCAATAAACACATCAACCCGAATATTCCTGCAATGGGCAATAAAATATAACTGATAATTCTGTAACCGCTAATCGTTTTCATACTAAAAATTTGTACTGCAATATGCAAATTTTATTGTTGTTGCTGACCAAAACTTTCATCAATCAATACTTCTTCTTTTTGAGTGAGTTGAGTTTGTAATTCCACGTTATTTATTTCTTCAAAAACATGTCCGTCTTCATAACCGATGGAAACATACACCGACAAATTTTGTTTGGCCGGTCCTTTGAATGTTCCTTTTACCGGTGTACAATCGTTAAAATCCTTTCCCACAGATAGTTTTACATGTGTATTGGTAACCCATACATTATTGGTTGGGTCAATACCTGCCCAACCATTAGCAGGTATAAAAGCTTCCACCCATGCATGTGTGGCACCTTCGCCACGCATGCCATTTTTATTCGGACAAATATATCCGCTCACATAACGGCAAGGAATATTCAGTGTTCGCAGAATTTGTAACATTAAATGAGCAAAATCCTGACATACACCGGAACGATGTTCTAAAATTTCATCTACTGTTGTTTCAATATCTGTAATGCCTTTGATGTATTTAAACTCATTAAAAATATAAGCATTGCAATCTCCCACAACTTGTGCTATAGATTTTTTTTCTGGCTGTAATATTTCAATGATCTCATTTATTTTTTGTTGAGATTGAATCAAAGAAGGTTTACTTAATTCTAATAATTGCAATACATCATCTGTTTCTTTTTTTAATTCTTCCCAACCTGAAATGAAATTGATATTAATAGAAGATGATTGGGTTGTTCGGATCACCAATTTGCTTTCAATCAATAAATTTTTATGTGGCGGCAATAGATTGAATAATCCAATTCTATTATTCCAATAATCTTCAAAAATATAAACATCCGGATTGCCGGTAATTACTAAATCATGTTGCAGTACTTCCTGATCATTATTAATGACAGGGAATATTTTTATTTCATTACTGCTTTCTTTAACAGATCTGTCGTATTCGTATTTTGTAACGTGATGAATCTTAAAAATCGGCATAGGGTTCAATTAAGCATAAGAAAAGAAATACGATGCAAACTCTTTACTAAACGCCACTAATTCTTTTCTTACTTCTAATAAATAGGGCTGCAATGTAACAGGATTTAGTGAATCGAAGTCGGTATAACGCACATTACTTATCAACCGCCCTAAATGTTTGGATAATGCAGTCACTTCTTCGCTATTATTGTTTTTTGTTACTTCCTGAAAGTATCTGTCAATTCGTTTCAGTGTGTATAAAACACTTCGTGTAAAATTTTCATTAAATAAAACCTGATGCAAAGTATTTTGATTGTGATCACTACTGCGGTATGTTTTTAAATGTAATTCATATCCTGATAGTGATAATAATAATGGTCGCCATTGTAAAATATTTTTTTCATCATCAATATTATAATCAATCAATTCAAAATATTTATTGGTCATTTCAATGGTTAATAAACAACGCTCAATATATCTTCCCAAATTCATGAAACACCAGCCCAGTCCGCGTGGCATGGTGGTATCGGCAACACCGTTATATAAAATACAATCATTGGTAATGGCATCAATGGTGGGCATGGTTTCAATACCTTCTAAATGATGATTGTCTGTAAGTGTATTTACAGAATGAAAGATATGATTTACTTGTTCCCAAACTTCTTTGGTAATATGATCTTGCACACCTCTGGCATTTTCCCTGGCTTTGGTGAACATTACTTTTAAAGCATTTGAATTGGAAGTATCGGCCAAAAGTTTTCTCAATACATCATCACTCTTCTCTTTCAATAATTCAATTTCTTCTTTATTGCAGGTAGTGAATATTTCTAAAATAGGTTTCCATGAAATATTGGTGTTCACGCCTTTGTCGAGTAATAAAATATAATGAGTACGAGTGCTGCGTAATAAACCATCACCGCGTTCCATATAACGACTTAACCAAAACAACGAATCTGCAATTCTACTAAGCATGAAAAATTATTAATTGATAATTATTAATTGTTTTATTCAATCACCCAAGTGTCTTTACTGCCGCCACCTTGCGATGAATTCACTACTAATGATCCCTGTTTTAATGCCACACGTGTTAATCCGCCGGGAACAATTTCAATTCCATGCGGACCGCACAATGCATAAGGTCTGAGATCAACATGCCTTGCCTCAAACTTTCCATTGATAAAACAAGGAACAGTTGATAATTTAATAATGGGTTGTGCAATAAAACTTCTTGGGTCTGCATTTACTGCAATTCTAAATTCTTCAATGTCTTTTTGTTGTGCACTGTTCCCCATTAGCATACCATAACCACCACTTTGACTGGTTCTTTTAATCACCATTTTATGAATATTCGAGAATACAAACTCACGTGCCTCTGCATTACTCATTTCATAGGTAGGCACATTCGGCAATATCGGTTCTTCATTCAAATAATATTTTATCATGTTCGGCACATAAGCATATACAGCTTTATCATCAGCTACGCCATTACCCATTGCATTAACAATAGCAACATTGCCTTTTCTGTATGCACCCACTAAACCCGGAACGCCCAAAGCACTGTCAGGCTTAAATACTAAAGGATCTAAGTAATCATCATCTACTCTTCTGTAAATCACATGTACTTGTTGTAAACCATTCGTGGTTTTCATATACACTTTATGATTATCCACTACCAGGTCTCTTCCTTCAACTAATGGAATACCCATTTGTCTTGCTAAAAAAGTATGTTCATAATAAGCAGAATTAAAAATACCCGGCGTTAAAATCACTGCTGTTGGATTGGATAATTGTTGTGGTGCCAATGATAATAATATCTGATGCAGCAATAAAGGATAATTACTTACCATTCTTGCTTTACAAGTATTCAACATTTCAGGAAATAAACGTTTGGTTACTTCTCTGTTCTCTAACATATAACTAACACCACTGGGCGTTCTTAAGTTATCTTCCAAAATATAAAACGTACCATCTTCACCTCTTATTAAATCAATACCGCTGATATGTACATAAATATCATAAGGCACTTTAATACCAAATACTTCTCGAGTGTAATGCGGACAAGAAGCAATTAATTCTGCGGGAATAATCTTGTCTTTAATAATTTGTTGCTCACTATAAATATCTTTTAAAAAAAGATTCAGTGCTTTTAATCTTTGTTTGATACCGCTTTCAATATGCGCCCATTCTGCTGAAGTGATGATACGCGGAATAATATCGAAAGGAAAAATTCTTTCAATACCTGCATTGTCGCTATACACGGTAAAAGTGATACCCTGATTCATGAACAACTCACCGGCTAACCTATCTTTTTGATGCAATGCAGCCACATCAAATTGTTTGAGTGCATTCAGTACTTCTGCATATTGCGGACGAATGCCTGAAGTATCAGCCATTTCATCCCAAATATTTTCGGACAAATAGTATTGTTGCAAGAGGTTTTCGCTGCTCATGTACTTGTATTTGATAAAATAAAAAATTGCTATGCTGTTATCAAAACAGTAAGCAATCGTTCATTTGCTCAATATAGGAATAAAAAGGATTAAAATAAAAAAGCCCACTATTTTTTTAGCAGGCTTTAAATTTATTTCTTACTCTCCTTTGGGACTCGGGGGTTTCAAATCCAACTTTATCTGCAACTCGTCAAATTGTTTAACATCAATCGTTGAAGGTGCATCCAACATTACATCTCTGCCCGAATTATTTTTAGGGAAAGCAATAAAATCACGAATACTTTCACTGCCGCCGAGAATAGAACACAATCTGTCAAAGCCAAATGCAATACCACCATGCGGCGGTGCACCATATTCAAATGCACCTAATAAAAATCCGAATTTATGTTGTTGCTCTGCCGCATCCATTCCCAATGCTGCAAACATTTTTTCTTGCAATTCTCTTTGATAAATTCTGATAGAACCGCCGCCAATTTCATTTCCGTTCAATACCATATCATAAGCATTCGCTTTAATATTGGCATAAGGATGTTTTAAATATTTATCTAAGTCATCAACTTTTGGACTGTTGTTGATCATGATGTCAATATGGTCAGGCTTCGGACTTGTAAATGGATGATGCCTTGCTACCCAACGTCCTGCACCGCCACCATCTTGGTCTTCCAATGCAAACTCAAACAATGGAAAATCTAATACCCACAATAATTTAAATTCATTTTCTTTTCTTAATCCCAATCGTTTACCCATTTCCAAACGCAATTCACTGATGGCTTTTCTTGTACGCTCTTCTGCACCTGCTAAAATTAAAATCAAATCATTTGCTTGTGCATTCGTTGCATTGGCAATCGCTTTTAATTTTTCTTCAGTATAAAACTTATCTACACTACTTTTAAAAGTTCCATCAGCATTTACTTTAATAAACACTAAGCCTTTCATACCAATTTGAGGACGCTTTACCCATTCTGTTAATTCATCTGTTTGCTTGCGTGAATATTCACTGCAACCCGGAACCGCAATAGCAACAACGGTTTCAGCTTCATCAAATACTTTGAAATCTGCGCCATTAATTAAGTCAGCAATATTTTCTTTTGCAGGAAATGTATGTTGCGGAAATTTTAAATTACAAATCTTCATGCCGAAACGAATATCCGGTTTATCATTTCCAAACTGCCACATCGCTTCTTCCCAACTCATGCGCTCCACTTTTTCTGTGTAATCAATTCCTTTTACATCTTTAAAAATTCTTTTTATTAAACCTTCAAACATGTTTAAAATATCCTCTTGTTCTACAAAACACATTTCACAATCAATCTGTGTAAATTCAGGCTGACGGTCAGCTCTCAAATCCTCGTCACGAAAGCATTTCACGATCTGATAATAACGATCATAACCACTCACCATCAATAACTGTTTAAATGTTTGAGGTGATTGCGGCAATGCATAAAATTGTCCTGCATTCATTCTGGATGGAACAACAAAATCTCTTGCACCTTCGGGTGTTGATTTAATTAAAAAAGGGGTTTCAATATCCATGAAATTATTTTCATGCAAATAATTTCTGGCAGAACGATTCACTGCATAACGCAGTTCTAAATTTTTCTTCACTGCATTTCTGCGCAAATCAAGGTAACGATATTTCATTCGCAAATCATCACCACCGTCAGTATCATCCTGAATGGTAAAAGGTGGTACGGCAGATTTATTTAATATTTTAAATGATGTTACTTTTAGTTCAATATCACCGGTTGCAATGTTGGCATTTTTATTGCTTCTTTCATTCACCGTTCCTTTTACCTGCAAAACAAATTCTCTTCCCAATGGTGATTGATCTAATTCAGTATTCAATTCTTCTCCAAATAATAACTGAGTGATACCATAACGATCACGCAGATCAATAAAAGTAATGGCGCCGAATTTTCTTACAGTTTGAACCCAGCCGGCTAATGTTACTTGCTGATTCACATTTTCTATTCTTAACTCTCCACAAGTGTGCGAACGATACATTTTTATTTACAATTTATGATGTACAATATACGATTGTCGGGCTGCAAATATAACCGAATTGAAGTTTTTAGTAGAATTGCCTTTTTTTCAAAATACACAGCATCTTTGCAGCCTCATTATATGTCAGAAGTATCAACTCATTCCATTCGTCAAAACAGAATTGCATTGTCTGTTTTCTTTTTTATTGCGGGCATTCGTTTTGCCAGTTGGGCAAGTCGTATTCCTGACATTCAAAATCATTTGCACTTAAACGATGCAGGATTAGGAAGCGTATTATTGGCATTGCCGATGGGCTCTATTTCCGGTTTGCCTTTATCGGGTTATTTGATCAATAAATTCGGTAGCAGAAATATTTTATTGCTGGCATCATTATCATTCCCTGTTGCAATGATATTTATCGGATTGGCTGCCAATGTCTGGCAATTGGCATTGGTATTATATTTTTTCGGGATGACCGGTAATATCATGAACATTTCCATGAATACGCAAGCAGTTGGGTTAGAAGCGTTATATGGAAAAAGCATTATGGCATCCTTTCATGGATTATGGAGTTTAGCCGGATTTACAGGCGCCGCATTTGGCACGTGGATGATTGCGATAAATATTTCTCCTTTCTATCATTTTATGATTATTTGTGTGTTGAGTTTAATCATGACGATATTCTGTTTTAAATACACACTGCAACATGATCATGGTAAAACAAATTCCAATAAAATTTTTGTAAAGCCGGATCAAGTAATTTTTATTTTAGGGTTGATTGCATTCAGCAGTATGGTTTGTGAAGGAACCATGTTTGATTGGAGTGGTGTTTACTTTCATAAAGTGATAAAGGTTAGAGAAGGTTTAACTACGATGGGTTATGTTGCTTTTATGAGTACCATGGCCGGAGGAAGATTTATTGGTGATTTTATGATCACTCGTTACGGGGCTAAAAAAATATTACAGATCAGTGGAATGATTATTTTTTCAGGATTAATGATCGCTGTTATTTTTCCAACCATCATCAACGCAACGATCGGATTTCTACTGGTGGGTATCGGTGTGTCGTCGGTTGTACCATTGAGTTACGGATTAGCAGGTAAATCAAAAAAATTATCTCCAAGTGTTGCCATTGCATCTGTATCAAGCATAGGGTTCTTAGGGTTTTTAATTGGTCCGCCAACTATTGGTTTTATTGCGCAGGCATTCAATTTAAGATGGTCATTTGCATTGATCGCATGTTTGGGATTGGGAACTACTTTCGTTTCCGGAAAATTGAAATTGTAATTCTTACATCGTTTCCAATTCATCTTTATGTGTGTTCTTCCAATACAAATAATAAAATGCAAGAATGATAGTGCCAATTAAAAAAGGAATCATCGCTAATTGTTTGTAATGAATATTGCCAAAAACAATATTATCATCAAATTTTAAAAACTCACTGATCATCCAATAAGCATTGGCACTGATCCAAAAACTGATGGCTACATTATGACAAAGTTCAGAAACAAATTGTCTTGTTCTCCATGCTATGATGATGGAAACAATCAATGTTGGAAAAATCATGGCAATACCTAATGGTCGCCATACCATACACCAACTGATGTCTTTGATCAACCAAAAAACAATATGCAGGTTTTCCATTTTTCTGAAACTTACGGGAATACTGTAAGTGGCTTCCGCAGTGGCAGTTTTGCTCATGATGATAAATCTATTTGATAGAAAATAAAATTAAGTAATACAGCATTTATCTCGATAAAATTTTACTGAAACGTTGCACGTCAGCTAATGGGTTGATAGGAGTGTTGTTGATTAAATATTCGGTTAACTGATGTGCAAAATAAGGAGCCAATGTACAGCCTTTTGTTCCCATGCCATTTAATAAACCAATAGATGAATGAACAGGATGCAAGCCTGCAAAGGGTCTGCGCTCCATGTTAGCCGGACGAACAGATGCATAATGTTCAATGATCTCGTAAGGAATTTTCAACCATTGATTTAATTGCGCCTCTACTTTTTTTCTGAATAAGGTTGTGGGTTCTTCATTTTCAAATTTCCATTCGTAAGAAGAACCGATCCAAAATAAATCCTCTTTCCAGGGAACAATAACAAATCCTTGTTTAAAAATATTTGTTCCGGGCAAGTCAGGAATTTTTGCAATAATTACTTCGCCTTTATTTTTTGAGTAAGGCAATAATTGAAAGAATTTATTTTCAGTTCCTTCCACTCCATCACAAAAAATAATTTTTTGAGCATCAATATTTTTATAAGTTATCGATGATGAGTTATTAGTGATGAGTTGATTGATGTCAAAGTATTCTTCGATTAAACTTTCTTGTTCAATTAATTTTTTTCTCCAGGCTGCTAATAAATTGTTGATGTCAATCAGCCAACAAGGATCTACTTCACCTGCATCAAAATAAAAATTAAAATATTGTTGAAAGGAATGAATGTTATTTGGAATGGTTAAAAAATTTTCTTCTTTCAATCTTTCCTCAAATGCAATTTTCATCTGCGGTGTTGGATGAAAGTCAATGATGTTTTTTTGTTCAATCAATGAAACATCCAATTCCTTTTCTAATTGCTGATAAACGTGCACAGCAAAAGGCATCACTTCTTCAATCATCCAAGTTCTTACAATTCTTCTTCCGGTTACCGGGTTAATTACGCCACTGGCTGCTTTGCTTGCTGTATAGGGCTTTTGTTCGTTTATCACCATCACTTTCTTTCCTGCTTTTTGCAGATAATAACTTAAAAAAGTCCCGCAAATTCCCTGACCAATGATGATGTAATCTGTCTCCATACAATTACTCTTGAACTGTTTTTTTTGCTTGAACGGGAATGATGAAAGCAAGAGAATCTTTTTGATTGGCACAAGACGCTTTGATGATGAGTTTTATTTTTCCTGTATAATCCATGGGTACAGTGATAGGAAATTCAGCTGTGAATGTTTTATGCTGAATGGAAGTAAAATATTGCAAAGGAAAAACATTCAAGAACCATCCATCAACACTTGTATTGGTAGCAGCATTCAATAATTCTAGTGTAACAGTTCCGGTATTTTCTGTTGCTAATTGATGCTTAATAGAAACGGGCAATTCAATTTTATCTCCGTTCTTTAAAATTTTTGGCGCATTACAATGAATTTGAATCAATATTTTTTTTTGTTGCGCAGACAATGATGCACTACCAAAAAACAGAACAACTAATAAAAATAATCTCATGCGATAAAAGTAAGCAAATAAAAAACCCATCAATCGATGGGTTGAATTTTATAATTATTCAGTCATGTTTCGAGCGCCTCAACATGACAGTGTTTGTCAGACTAATGATAGTGTTTGTCAAACTCATGACAGCGTTTGTCAGACTGAGGTTCCCGAAGTCTGAGAATTAATTTCTATTTCTTCAGTGCGGCGGCCATTGTTTTACCAATATCAGCAGGACTTGCCACTACATCAATTCCACATTCCGTCATAATTTTCATTTTAGCAGCAGCTGTATCATCAGCACCACCAATAATAGCACCTGCATGTCCCATTCTTCTTCCGGGAGGTGCAGTTTGTCCGGCAATAAATCCAACCACCGGTTTAGTTTTATGGTCTTTGATCCATCTGGCAGCATCCGCTTCCATGCTACCGCCAATTTCACCAATCATAATAATACCATCTGTTTCAGGATCATTCATTAATAATTCAACGGCTTCTTTAGTGGGTGTTCCAATAATAGGATCACCGCCAATACCAATGGCTGTGCTGATACCCAAACCCGCTTTCACCACCTGATCTGCCGCCTCGTATGTTAAGGTTCCTGATTTAGAAACAATACCAATTCTTCCTTTCTTAAAGATAAATCCCGGCATAATACCCACTTTCGCTTCTTCGGCAGTGATAACACCCGGACAATTCGGACCAACCAATCTTGTCTTTGTACCCAATAAATAATTCTTCACTTTCACCATATCCTGCACCGGAATACCTTCTGTAATACACACTACTAAAGCAATGCCTGCTTCCGCAGCTTCCATAATGGCATCGGCTGCAAATGCCGGTGGAACGAAAATAATGCTCACATTAGCACCGGTAGCTTTTACTGCATCGGCAACAGTATTAAATACAGGCTTATCCAAATGAGTAGTGCCGCCTTTATTGGGCGTAACGCCACCCACCACATTGGTGCCGTATTCGATCATTTGTGTGGCATGAAAAGTACCTTCTGTTCCGGTAAAACCCTGAACAATGATCTTGGAATTTTTATTCACTAAAACAGACATGGGAAAAAATTGATGTTATTAAGAGCCGCAAAATTATAGGATAAACCTACACGAACCATTAATAATTATGAGTTATAAATGATGAGTTATTTTCTTTCCTGTAGGTTAGTAATATTAATACGTTAATGCCTTATCATTCTCAATCAACAATTTTACCAATACATTGGGCAATGCAAACTCTATCGGCTTGCCTTTAATACCTGCATCTCTAACGCCACGTGCTTTGCTGGAATTACCCGATATATAAAATGTACCGCCTGCTTTTACAATGGCATCAAAATGTTCGCGCAGTTTGCCGGTACCCAATCCGCTTAAATTATCCAATACATTATCTCTGATTAATTGTACGGCATCACCAGCTAAAAATAAAGTAACTTCAATAGCAGTTCTGGCCACTAAAAATGCCAATGCTGCTTTGGTGGGATTTTCGGGTCCGATGGTTACATGAATCAGAATTTTCATTTTGTTATCAGTTTTAATAGTTGTTTGTGCAAATGATTGCAGATGAGTAATAGCAGTAGCAGAAAAAATAAGCATACCGATAATGGCGACTTGATAAATGTTTTTTTTCATGATAGATGAGTTTTATTTTGAAGGGCAATTATAATTATGCATGATGCTTGTAAACGGTATCAAAAGATACAGAGATGAAAAAAAGTTAAAACTATTTCCCCTTACCACATATCATCTGCTTTGCCTACATTTGCCGCCTCAATTATCAATTGTAAAATAATATTGTTATGGCAACAACTTCAGACATCAGTCGTGGTATGATACTTAAACTCGATGGCAGTTTATACAGTGTAGTAGAATTCGGCGAAAATAAAACTGCTCGTGCCGCTGCTAAAATATGGGCTAAATTAAAGGGAGTAGATAATAACCGTTCTATCGAAAAAACCTGGAATAGTGGTGAAAATATATTTCCTATTCGTGTAGAAAAGAAAACGTATCAATTCTTATACAAAGATGATAGCGGTTATAATTTAATGAATAACGAAACTTTTGAGCAGATCGTTATGGCAGAAGAAATGATTGATGCACCACAATATCTTAAAGATGGGGGTGAGGTTTTTGTTTTCATTAATATGGAAACGGAACAACCAATTGGTGCAGAATTACCCGAAAAGATCGTTGTATTGATTACTTATTGCGAGCCCGGTGTTCGTGGCGATACCGCTACCCGTGCTACCAAACCTGCTACCATTGATACCGGCGCAACAGTGAATGTGCCTTTATTTGTAAATGAAGGAGAGTTGATACGCATCAATACCAAAACAGGCGATTATGTTGAACGTGTAAAAGAATAATAACTAAGCCTCGCAACTGCGGGGCTTTTTTTATGAAAATGCTTAAAGGGTGATTTTATAAAAAAATAGCAGTTTTTATCAATTTTTGCCTATTTTGCCCCTCTTTTCAATCAAAATTAACTGTTTTTACCTCAAAACTTGCCTGTTATGGACTTGAAACAAATACACGAATTGATTAAGATCGTTAATAAAAGTAATATCGGAGAAATCAGTATAGAAGACAAAGATGGCAAGGTTACCATCAAACAAAAAGAAGAACAAGTGGTTACTGTTGCTGCTCCGCCGCAACAAGTATATAATGTAGCCCCGCCACCGCCTGCTGCAGCTCCGGCTGCTGCACCTGCATCGGCACCCGCTGCTGCTGCACCTGCTCCTAAAGCAGATAATTTAATGACCATTAAGAGTCCCATGATCGGAACTTTTTACCGCAAATCTGCTCCGGATAAACCCAATTTTGTAGAAGTGGGAACTGCTATCGAACCCGGTAAAGTGGTTTGTATTATTGAAGCCATGAAATTATTCAATGAAATTGAAGCAGAAATAAAAGGAAAGATCGTGAAGATATTGGTAGATGACAGCAGCCCTGTAGAATACGATCAACCATTATTCTTGGTAGAGCCTGCATAATTATAAATGTGCATATGTGCAAGTGTGCAAATGATAATCTGTTAATCTGCACATCAGCATATTTGCTAATTCGCACATCTTCTAATTTTAAATTGTATCAATGTTTAAGAAAGTATTAATAGCAAACAGAGGGGAGATTGCACTTCGTGTGATTAGAACTTGCAGAGAAATGGGTATTAAAACAGTGGCGGTTTATTCAACTGCCGATAGAGATAGTTTACATGTTCGCTTTGCAGATGAAGCAGTTTGTATTGGCAAACCTGCCGGAGCAGATTCTTATTTGAATATTCCGCATATTATGGCTGCAGCCGAAATTACCAATGCCGATGCAGTACATCCCGGTTATGGTTTTTTAGCAGAGAATGCTAAGTTCTCTCAAATATGTGCAGACCACGGAATAAAATTTATCGGGCCAACTCCTGATATGATTAATTCTATGGGAGATAAGATCACTGCAAAAGAAACCATGATTAAAGCAGGTGTTCCTGTTGTTCCCGGAAGCGGCGGATTATTGGAAAGTTTTGAACAGGCAAAAGATCTGGCTAAAAATAATGTGGGTTATCCGGTTATACTAAAAGCAACAGCAGGTGGTGGCGGTAAAGGAATGCGTGTCGTATGGAATGAAGAAGAAATGGAACGTGCCTACAATACTGCCAAAGCAGAAGCGGGTGCATCATTCAAGAATGATGGAATTTATATGGAGAAGTTTGTTGAAGAACCCCGGCATATAGAAATTCAGGTTGCCGGAGATCAATATGGAAATGTTTGCCACTTAAGTGAGCGAGATTGTTCTATTCAACGTCGCCATCAAAAATTAGTGGAAGAATCTCCTTCACCGTTTATGACACCGGAGTTACGTGAGAAGATGGGTGCTGCTGCTATTAAAGCTGCATCAGCTATCAATTATGAAAGTGTTGGAACAATCGAATTTTTAGTTGTTAAGCATCGCAATTTTTATTTCATGGAAATGAATACGCGTATTCAAGTAGAACATTGCGTAACAGAAGAAGTAATCAATCATGATTTAATCAAAGAACAAATAAAAATTGCATTAGGAGAAAAAATATCCGGAAGAAATTATTTTCCTGAAATGCATGCAATAGAATGCAGGATCAACGCAGAAGATCCTTATAACGATTTTCGTCCATCTCCCGGAAAAATTACAACATTACATACACCCGGCGGACATGGTGTTCGTGTAGATAGTCATGTCTACACCGGTTATGTGATTCCACCTTATTACGATTCTATGATTGGTAAATTAATTACAGTGGCACAAACAAGAGAAGAAGCGATTAATACCATGTATCGTGCATTGAGTGAGTATGTGATTGAAGGAGTGAAAACAACCATTCCTTTTCATTTACAATTAATGCAGAATGAAGATTTCAGAAAAGGAAATTTCACAACAAAATTTCTGGAAGGCTTTACAATGAAATAAATTGAATCATATAAGAATAAAAAAAAACCTTTCAAATACTGAAAGGTTTTTTTTTATTGGGGGTAGATAAATTATTAATTGCCACCCGGAGGACGTTGACCGCCACCCATGCCACGACCCATTGCCAAAGCATCTTGTACTTTTTTAATTTGGTCTGCACTTAAACCATTCTTTTCCATTCTTTTTTGTCTTGCATCAGCAATTGTTTTCATAGCTGCTTGTCTGTCTTCCGGACTCATGTCTCTCATATTAGCCATCATTGCAGGTCTTTCCATATAAATAGCTACAACAGAATCTGTTTGTACCGGAGTAAGACCAACATCTTTCAATCTGTCTTTCATCATAGCCATACGTTGTGCAGGATCCATTTGTTGACCACCGCCTTGTGCCATTAGTGTAGTGAAAGAGCAGGCTACAAAAAAGGCCATTAATGCAAATACTTTTTTCATAAATCTTGTTTTTGTTTTTTAGGAATGAAAAATTACAATTAATAATGGAATCGAAAAGTTTTTTTTCGGTGGATGGTAATTTTTTTCGGTCTGATGGGGGAACAAAAAAAATCCTCCCGTATTATGCGGGAGGATTTAATCATAAAACAATATCAAAATTATCTGAGGAATAACATTTCTCTGTATTTAGGTAATGTCCAGTTATCATCATCTACTAAATGTTCTAATTTATCTACATGATATCTTATCTCATCAAAGAAAGTTTCTTTTACTTGTGTGCAATAAGCAATAGCTTTTGTTCTGGTATTGTCAATATTATTCGCCACTTTTCTTGCTTCCACCATGGCATGTACTTTTTCATACACCACCTGAATATGGCTGCTCACATCTTTCAATATAGCTAATTGACCTTTGTATGCACTTTCCGGTAAACCGGCAGCTTTCAATCCGTTGATATTTTTCAATAATTGATTTTGATATTTTACTGCAGTGGGTATAATATGATTCAATGCCAAATCACCCATCACTCTTGCTTCGATCTGAACTTTCTTGATATATTTTTCCAATTCAATTTCATGTCTGGCTTCCAACTCAGGATGCGTATACACTTTATTGCTTTCAAATAAATGTTTGGCTTTATCTGTTACCATTGCATCCAATGCTAATGGAGTGGTAGGTACATTTGGTAAGCCTCTGCGTGCAGCTTCATGATGCCAGGCATCGCTGTATCCATCACCTTCAAACAAAACTTTTTTGCTGTCAACAATATATTTTTGAATGATTTGCATGATAGCAATTTCTTTCTTCTCACCTTTTTCAATCAGGGCATCTACATCTTTTTTAAATTGTTTCAATGTTTCTGCAAGTATTACATTTAATACAGTCATTGGACTGGCACAATTTGCAGAAGAACCTACTGCACGGAATTCAAATTTATTTCCGGTAAATGCAAATGGCGATGTTCTGTTTCTGTCTGTATTATCTAATAACAATTCAGGGATGGAACGATGAATATCTAATTTCAAAATCGCTTCATCTTGTTCATCGAATTTACCGCCCACTCTCGATTCAACTTCGTCTAATACTTTTGAAAGATATTGTCCGACGAAAACAGAAATGATAGCAGGTGGCGCTTCATTCGCACCCAAGCGATGATCATTGGCAGCAGATGCAATAGAGGCTCTTAATAAATCTGCATAATCATGTACCGCTTTAATAGTATTTACAAAGAAGGTAAGGAACATCAAATTTGTTTTTGGTGTTTTACCCGGGCTTAATAAGTTAACACCTGTATCTGTAGCCATGCTCCAGTTATTGTGTTTACCATTACCATTGATTCCTGCAAATGGTTTTTCGTGAACCAATACGCGTAGTTTATGACGACGTGATACACGATCCATGATATCCATCAACAATGAATTATGATCAACCGCTACACTTACTTCTTCAAATATGGGTGCCGCTTCAAATTGTGAAGGGGCTACTTCGTTATGACGCGTTTTTAAAGGAATACCTAATTTGTAGCACTCTGTTTCAAAGTCACGCATGAAAGCATATACTCTTTCAGGAATAGATCCGAAATAATGATCTTCCAATTGTTGTCCTTTTGCCGGAGCCGCACCAAAAACTGTTCTGCCGCATTG
This sequence comes from uncultured Chitinophagaceae bacterium, assembly GCA_903881425.1. Classification (GTDB taxonomy): domain Bacteria; phylum Bacteroidota; class Bacteroidia; order Chitinophagales; family Chitinophagaceae; genus CAILAF01. Next base: position 24,447 of record CAIRTF010000136.1, read on the forward strand.
TACTAAATCAGGACGAGCATTGGCCAATGCTTCATCAATCACAAAATATTCTTGTTCCCAACCTAATGTGGCAGTTACTTTAGAAACATTCTTATCAAAATAATTACATACAGGAACTGCTGCTTCATTCAATGCTTCCAATGCTTTTAATAAAGGTGCTTTATAATCCAAGCTTTCGCCTGTATATGAAATAAAAATAGTTGGAATACATAAAGTTTTTCCCTGACCAATTTCCATAATAAAAACAGGAGAAGAAGGGTCCCATGCAGTATAACCTCTTGCTTCAAATGTGGCACGTAAGCCACCGCTTGGAAATGAAGATGCATCAGGCTCTTGTTGTATTAATGCACCACCTTCAAATTCTTCAATCGCAGTACCATCACTTTTTAAAGTAAAAAATGAATCATGTTTTTCCGCAGTTGTTCCGGTTAATGGTTGAAACCAGTGTGTAAAATGTGTTACACCCTTAGCTTCTGCCCAGGCACGAATGCCGTTGGCAATTTGCCCGGCAACAGATCGATCAATTTTTTTACCGCCTTTAATACTTCCTGCCAAACTTTTATACGCTTCATCACTTAAAAATTCACGGGCAGTTTTAAGTGTAAAAACATTCTCACCGAAAATGGCTGTTATTTTAGTGGCTTTTGAACCACTGATATCAGTTGCATCATTAGATAGGTTGCTAATCGCTTCAAATCTTAAAGACATAATATTTAAAATTTAGGACTTCAAAGGAAACGAAAATGAAGTAAAAAAACAAGATTTATTCTGCGGCTAAGCTTATTTGTGTTGAAATTGTGTAGAATTATAAACATATTTACAAATTTAATATGATGTTGATTGATTTATCAAATCTTGCTAATCCAACGCTGGTAAATAATGAATGGTATGGTAAGAAATATATATTCACTTAATAGCTATAAACTTTTCGAGTTCACCTGATTATTGGTGAGGAGTTTTAGTGCTATCTGCTTCGGGTCTTGTTCGAGACTCCTTCGGATCAAGTGCATTGAACAATGCACTTGATCCGAACAAGACCCGAAGCAGGTAGGGTATTTTGGTAGTCAAATCCTCTTTG